>JAOUMB010000009.1 GCA_029881725.1 Nitrospirota bacterium | reverse complement strand
GAGGCCTCCACCCGGGTGCTCAAGGATCTTTCCGAGCAGCAGAAGTCTTCTTCAATGGAGCCGTTGGATGGCGGCAAGGTGCTGCATTTTCCCCGTTCGCAGCAGACGCACTGACCGGTAACCGGGCTCGCCTCAGGCGGCCAGGGTGCCAATCGGCTTGCCGATGGCGTCCAGATCCAGCAGGGTTACCAGCCGCTTGCGCAAGGTGCCGACCCCCTGTACGTAGTCGCCCACGGCGGAATGGGTGGTGGCGGACTCCAGGCGTGACAGGGGCAGCCGCGCCACTTCGTGCACACGATCCACCACCAGCCCCAGCAGGCTGGAGCGTACGCTGGTGACCACCACCCGGGTTCCGAACTGCTGCGATTCGCGCGGCATGCCCACGCGGGTGCGCAGGTCCACCACCGGGACAATTTTGCCGCGCAGGGTGAGCACACCGTCCACATAGGACGGGGTGTGTGGTACCGGGGTGATGGGCGCCATGCGAATGATCTCCTGCACCCGCAGGATATCCAATGCGAACAGGGCGTCCCCCAGTGAAAACGTGATCAGCTGCATGCTTGGCCCGTCGTCCAGTTCCGGCGTCTCGTCCAGTTCCGGTTCGTCGTAGCTGGCGGATTCCGGCTGGAGGGCCGGGGACGCCTGTTCCGGTGCCTCCGCCGCCTGATCGGCGGGTTCGGCATCGTCCAGCAGGTCGCTCCAGTCCTCCGGCGGCAGATCCGCGTTTGGCTCCCGGGTATCCATCGGTTACACCATCGGTTCCGCGGAGGGGGGCTGGGTGTGGGTGGAGGGAGTGCCCGGACCCGCGCCCTGGGAGCGGAACGCCTTGCGCACCTTGAACTGTCCCACCATGCCCTTCAGGTCCGAAGCCAGCCGGTTGAGTTGCTGGGCCGCCTCTGCCGACTGCAGAACCCCCTTGGAGGTTTCGTCGGTGACGGTGGCGATGCCTTCGATGTTGGTGGTGATCTCGTCGGTGGCGATGGCCTGTTCCCGGGCCGCCGTGGCGATCTGTTCCACCATGTCGCTGACGCTGGCGATGACGTCGATGATGTTGGCCAGGGCGTCGCCGGATTCGTTGACCAGGGTGGTCTCCTTTTCGGCCTCGGCGCGGCTGGAATTCATCATCTCCACCACGCTGTTGGTCTCCTTCTGGATGGCGGAGATCATGGTGGCGATTTCGCGGGTGGCCTGGGTGGTGCGTTCGGCCAGCTTGCGCACCTCATCCGCCACCACCGAGAAGCCGCGCCCCTGATCACCGGCGCGGGCCGCTTCGATGGCGGCGTTCAGCGCCAGCAGGTTGGTCTGGTCGGCAATCTCGTCGATCACCAGCACAATTTCGCCGATCTTGTCGGTGTTGCCGCCCAGGGTCTGGATGGTGTTGGCCGCCTGGGTGACCCGCTCGGCCAGCACCTGCATGCCCATGATGGTCTGTTGCACCACTTCGCCGCCCTTGGTGGCGATGTTCATGGCCTCGCGGGCGGAGTCGGAAGCCACGGAAGAGTTCTTGCTGACCTCGGACACGGTGGCGTTCATCTGCTCCATGGCGGCCGCGATCTTGAGCGCCTGGGAGGACTGGTTCTGGGCACCTTCCGACATCTGGGTGTTCTTGCCCGCGATGGTTTCGGTGGACCAGGCGATTTCGCCCGAGGTGGCCGTGACCTGGGAGATGATTTCCTCCAGTTTGTCCAGCAGTTCGTTGAAGTTGCGTGCCAGATCCCCCAACTCGGGACAGGTGCTGTGGTGAATGCGCGCGGTCAGGTCGCCCCGTCCACGGGAAATCTGCTGGATCGCCTGGGTGATTTCATGAATCGGATTCACAATGCTGCGGGCAAGGCTGGTCGCCACCAGGACGCCGATGAAGATTACCGCCACCATGGTCCAGATCACCACCTGGCGGGTGGTGCTGTTGCCCTGACTGGTGGCCGACAGGGTGTCCCGGAAGTGGTTCTCGGTGTTTTTCACATACCCCTGCAGCAGACCCCGAAGCTCCTGGCTGCCAGCGGTGTACGGGCCCGACAGGGCGCGGGCGCGTTCGGGCTTGCCGGCCAGCGCGGTCTGCGCGATCTCAAGCCCCATGCGGAAGTTGGTGGTAAACCGTTCCTCGATCAGCGCGGTCTGGCCCAGATCGGCTCCGGGGCGTTCCTTGAGCTGGTTCAGGGTGGCCCGGAAGCGCACCGCGGCGGCATTGGCCGCGTCGACCTTGCCCTCGTCAAACTGGGAGGCGGCGGCGCCAAGCAGGTTGCCGATCTCGATATACGTGGCCGACAGGCTGCTCACGTCCTGCAATGCCGGGTAGTCGTTTTCCGCCATCTGGGTCAGCACCCGGGATGATTTTCCCGAGGTGTAGATGGAAAAGAATCCGGCGATCGAAAACAGCAGGATAACTGTGGACACGCCCAGCAGAATGCGCGCCTGAATACTCATATGTGACGCTTTTCCGTTCATCGGACCCTACTCCTCCGGTCGTTGATAGACGTGGGTTCCGGGAAACGGGATACTGGCAAAACCATCATGCACTCCGCGTAACGACTCGGAGTGGCCAATCACCAGGTAGCCACCTGGTTTCAGGCTGTTGTACAGACGATCCACCACCCTTTTCCGGAACTCCCCGTCAAAGTAGATAAGTACGTTTCGGCAAAATATGACGTCCATATTAATCTGGGTCGCCATTTCCTCTTCATCGGCAAAATTGACCGGCTTGAAAAACACCATCCGGCGCAGGGTTTCCGTCACCAGATAGCGGTCCCCGGCCGGTTCAAAATATTTTTTGAGCATCCTCGGCGGTACCTGCTGGAGGGAGCGGCCGCCGTACTCGCCGCGCTCGGCCACCTGGATCGCGGTGCGATCGATGTCCGTACCGGTCACCATCGGTATCCATTCCCCCGCCTGCCGTCCGAGGGCCTGGTGCAACTGGATGGCCAGCGTGTAGGCCTCCTCGCCGGTGGCGCAGGCGGCACTCCACACCTTGATGCGCTTGAACATGCGCCCCTGCTGGCGTCGAATGACCGTCGGCAGCAGGTGCTCGGCAAACACCCGGTTCTGGGCCTCGTTGCGAAAGAAATAGGTTTCACCGGTGCTGACCCGGTGGAACAGTTCCTGCCATACCTCGCCGGCGTAGCTTTCCCGCTCCAGCAAGTCCACGTATTCACGGAAGCCGGGCAGGCCCAGACGCAGTACGTGCTCGCCCAGCTTGCCTTCCAGCGATGTTTCCTTGTTGTCGGGCACAACGATGCCGCAGGCGTTGCGGATCAGATCGCGCAATGCCTGGAATGCCTCGGCGCTCAGCACCGGGCCCTGGGGCATCGATGTAGGCCCTTCCGTCATCCAGGCGCTCCGGTTCGGGTCCCGCGTCCGACACGGGACCACATATAGATTTCCTTGGCGATGCGTCCCAGCGGCGCCACGGTGTGGGCCAGCCCCGCGTCCACCACCGCCTTGGGCATGCCGTAGACCAGACATCCGGGAGGGGCCTGGGCGATGACCTGACCGCCGCGCTGGGTAAGCGTGTGAGATCCCTGCATGCCGTCCGTGCCCATGCCGGTCATCACCACACCCAAGGTGGTTTCCGGGCATGATTTGGCCAGGGAGGCAAACAGCACGTCCACGGACGGCTGGGCAGGCATGTCCGGGGTGGTGCTCAGGTGGCAGATCAGGGATCCGTCCATCTTGCGATCCACGGTCATATGCTTGCCGCCGGGGGCGACCAGAACCGTACCGGCCTCCAGGCGGGCACCCTCCTCGGCCTCGCGCACGGTGAGCGAGCGGCTCAGCCGGTCCAGGCGGGTGGCCAGGGCGCGGGTAAACGTGGCCGACATGTGTTGCGCCACCACCACGGCACAGTTCAAGCCCTCGGGGAGTTGGGGGATTACTTCGCACAGGGCCGCCGGACCACCGGTGGAACAGCCGATCGCGACTACCGGAACATCGGCGGCGCGTCCGGTGTGCTCCGGGTTTCGGCGTTGGGAGTGATCAAAAAACTCGGGTACCATGCCGCGCACTTCGGAAATGGCCTTGCGGGTCTCCCCGGTGCCGACGGCGCGCACCTTTTCGATCAATTGCGGGGCCAGCCGGCGCATGGCCATGGCGCCGCCGTGGGCGTTCTTCGGAAGGTAGTCCACTGCGCCAAGTTGCAGGGCCTTGATGGTAATGTCCGCCCCCTCCTGGGTGAGGCTGCTCAGCATGATTACCGGCATCGGGTTGGTGCGCATCAGGATGGTGAGCATTTCCAGCCCGCCCAGCACCGGCATCTCCACGTCCAGAGTGATGACGTCCGGCTTCAGCTCGCGGGCCATCTTCAGGCCCTCCTTGCCATTGGTTGCCTGACCGACCACGCGGATGTCGGGTGCACCCGCAAGCATTTGTCCGATGATGTTGCGCATGAACGCTGAATCGTCCACCACCAGTACTCGGATGCTGTTCATTCGCCCCTCAGTTCAGTCTGTCGATGACGGTGCCGACATCGAGGATCAGGACCACCTGTCCCTCACCGTTGATGGTGGCACCGGAGATGCCCGGAATGTCGCCGAGGTAATCCCCCAGCGACTTGATTACGACTTCTTCCTGTTGCTGGAGATCGTCCACCAACAGGGCAATTTTCTTTTCCGCCAGTGCCACCACCACGACGTTCAGCCGTCCGCCAAAGGATTCCTGGCGTTCCTGGATACCGAACAGGTCGCCCAGCGGGGTGACCGGAAGAATCCGGTCGCGCAGGCGGATCATGGGGCGGCCGTCCACCTTCTGAATCTCCTCCTGATCCACGCGCAGGGTCTCGACGATGGATGACAGGGGGATGGCGAACAGGCGGTTGCCCACTTCAACCATCAGGGTGGGAATGATCGCGATAGTCAACGGCAGCGAAAGGGTGACCGTGGTGGATTGGCCCGGCTCCGATTCGATGTCGATGATGCCGCCCACCTTGCGGATGTTGTTCAGCACCACGTCCATACCGACGCCGCGCCCGGAAAGGTCGGAAACCTCCTCCTTGGTGGACAGGCCGGGCAGGAAGATCAGGCTGAGGGCCTCCTTGTCGGAGATGCCGTCCACCTGCTCCTGGGCCATCAACCCCTTTTCCACCACCTTGGCCCGGACCCGGGCGGCGTCGATGCCGGCGCCGTCATCCTGGATGCGGATCACGATCGAGGCGCCGTCGTATTCGGCGGACAGGTGAATGGTTCCCTGGGCCGGCTTTCCGGCGGCTTCCCGCACGGAGGGGATTTCCAGGCCGTGGTCCATGGAATTGCGCACCAGGTGCACCAGCGGATCACCCAGTTCCTCGAGCATGGACTTGTCGAGCTCGGTTTCCTCGCCGTGAATTTCCAGTTGGATCTGCTTGCCCAGCTTGCGCGCCATGTCGCGCACCATGCGCGGGAACTTCTGGAACACCTTGCCCACCGGCTGCATGCGGGTCTTCATCACCGAAAGCTGCAGGTCGGTGGTGACCAGGTTGAGCTGGCTGGCGGTGGTCACCAGGGAGCGCAGAGCGGGATCGTGCTCGTAGCGGGTATCCAGTTCGGATACCAGCTTGAGGGTCCGGTTGCGGCACAGCACCAGCTCGCCCACCAGGTTCATCACGTTGTCCAGGCGGCTGGTGTCCACCCGGATGGAGGATTCCATCTCGATCTTGGGTACCGCCGCCGGTGCCGTGTCCCCCGATTTTTCCGGAGTGGGGGCCGGGGCCGCGGCCGGTGCGGTTTCGACCGGGAGGTCCTCGACGGGTCCGGCTTCAGTGGTTTCTCCGACCGGCGCGGCAGTGAAGGCTTCCGGGGGGGAGGCGATCGGGTCATCCGGGGAGGGGGTGCCGGCGGAGTCATCCTGGGCCACCAACTCGGCCAGAAATTCATCGTGTTCCGCTTGTGCGGCCGGATCGATGGCTTCCTCGGGAGTGGCCAGCGCCGCGTTAATGGCGGCATCGGCGATCAGGGCGCCCGCCTCCTCCGCGAATTGCAGCATCAGGTCCAGTTTCTGGACGATGCCCGTGGTATCCACCGGTCCCACATCCACACCGCGGCACTGCTCGAGGATGACCTTGATCACATCCACCGACTCGAGCACGATGTCGATAATTTCGGGTGAAACCGCGACTTCGCCGTTTCTCAGCTTGTTGAGGATGTTTTCGGAGCCGTGGGCCACCGACACCAGGTCGTTCAGGCCCAGAAAGCCGGCACCGCCCTTGATGCTGTGGACGGTACGGAAAATTTCGTTCAGGAGGCCGGTGTCGCCGGGATTGGACTCCAGGTCGAGAAAGTGCTGGTCGAGTGCGGAGAGGGATTCGGACGTCTCTTCGAGGAATTCCTCGAAGATCTCCTGCATGTCCTCTGGAATTTCCGGCCTCATTGCTTCCCCTGTCCCTCTGCCCGTCGTTTCAGGCCCGAAACGACACCTGTCGCTCGGGCACCACCCGTTGTCGGGGCCCTGCTCGTCCGCCTAAAATCCAAACTCCGCCAGCAGGTTGTCCACCTTATCCTGACGCAGCATCGGGTCGGGCTTGGCGCGCAGAGAGTCGAGTTTTTCCTCCACTGCAGTTTCCGCATCCTCCGCCACGTTGATTCCGAACTTGACCACCAGCGCCAGAATGCGCTCCTCGATCTCCATCATCAGACGGATGACCTGACGGATCTTCTGACCGGTGAGGTCCTGGAACGAGAGCGTGATCAGGGTCTGGTCCTGCAGGGATTCCACTGCCGCCAGTTCGGCGCGCATGCGGTCGATGATGTCGGAAACCTTGTCGCGCTGCTTGGAAGAGGCCGGAAGGGCCTCATCCAGCTCTTCCATCATGCCCTTGAGGGTGCCCAGCGTGGTGTTGGTTTCCTCCACGGCACTGATGATGCGCATGGTGGCCGCTTCGGTATCGAGCGTGACCTGCTGCAAAATGTCGTTGGCGGTGGGCAGGTCCTTAGCCTTGACGCGAATCGGGTCGTCGTCTTCCTGCATTTCCTGATTGAACGACTGGTGGGCCCGGTTGATGTAGCGCGCCAGGTGCCCGATGTCTTGATACAGTTCGTCGTGCAGTGCCGACTTGTCGATTTTTTTCATGGCGTCCTTTTCCTCCGGCGATTCCGCGGACATGGCGGGTTCGGGTTCGCCTGGCGATGGGTCGTCTGTAAATGACGGTTGGGTGTCGGCCTCTGCGGATTCATCCGCTTGCGGTGCAGGGCCAGTTGCCATGGCATCCGTGGCGTCGGACGTCAGGGCTTCCAGAGATTCGGCAGTGGAAGGATCATGGTGTTCAAGATCCTCCCGGTCTTCCTCGCGGTCGTCCTCCAGGAGGATCGACAGCGGCGGCGTGTTCGGAACGGGGGGGGCCGCAAACAGGGCCTCGGTGTTCAGAATGGTGATCAGTGCACCGTTCTGTTTGCCCACGGCCTCGATAAAATCCACCGTCACCCCGTTATAGAACCGGGGGGTTGGCTCGATCATGTGGGGCTGCAGGCGGACCACCTCTGAAACCGCATCCACCAGGATGCCCACGGGCTGATCCTCCCGCTCCAGTACGATGATCCGGCCGTCCTTGCACTCCTTGTAGGGCGGCAGCCCGAACCGTCGGTGCAGGTCCGCCATCAGAACCACCCGGTCACGCAGGTGGATCATTCCCGAGTATCCCGCCGGGACATCCGGCACCAGAGTGACCGGACGCGGCTTGACGATTTCGTGGATTTTTCCGATGTCGATGGCGAACTTCTCGGCACCGAGCCGGAAGCCGATCATCTGCCGCACCGATGCGCCGGTACGGGCAGGGATGTCGTGATCCGCCATGACGTTCCTCTCCAGGGCTGTCAGACTGTCCCGGTGTCCGTCAGGACGCCAGGATCTTGTCGATCTTGCCCTTCAGGACATCTGCGGTGAACGGTTTGACGATGTAGTTGCTCACACCGGCCTGAATGGCCTCCACCACGTTCTCCTGCTTGGACTCCGCGGTCACCATCAGGAACGGCGTGCCCTTCAGACCCGGATCCTCACGGACTGCCTTGAGCAGGTCCAGGCCGGTCATGGTCGGCATGTTCCAGTCGGAAATAATGAAGTCGTAGTGCTCGGCCTTGAGCTTGTCCAGCGCATCCTTGCCGTTCTCCGCCTCCTCAACGTCGGTGTAACCGATCTGCTTGAGGATGTTGCGGACGATGCGGCGCATGGTCGAAAAGTCGTCGACAACCAGAAATTTCATGAATCCCTCTTTTCCCCGTCGTGAATGGATAGGAATTGTCTTGTATCAGTCACGCCCCGACGGCGTGCTCAGAACATATCTGCGGTTCTTTTCGGCACCGGAGGTGACCTCCTTGAGGGGACTCTTGCTGCGTACCCCACGCCGGCAGTTGCGCAGCGCGGCAATTTTGCCCTTTACGCGCAAAATGGCCTGGCTGTGCAACTGCGAAACCCGTGATTCGGTGATGCCGAGTACCCCGCCGATTTCGCGCATGGTCAGCTCCTCGTAGTAATAGAGGGTGACCACCAGACGCTCTTTTCTCGGCAACTGCTCGATGGCTTCCCCCAGCAGATCCCACATGTCCTGCTGGATCAGGTTGGCCAGCGGGTCGGGGGCCCCTTCCTGGGCGATGCATTCGAGGATGTTCATTTCCCGGTCGGAGTCGATACCCAGATCGTCCAGGCTGAGCACCGCGGTATGAGAAACCTGGTGCAGCAGCTTGTGCAGGTGCTCCAGGCTGACCTCGAGCTTGGCGGCGACCTCCTCCTCGGTGGCCGGGCGACCCAGCTTCTGCTCCAGCGCCTGATAGGTTCCCCGCAGCCGCGAGGCTTTCTCGCGCACGCTGCGCGGCACCCAGTCCATGGCGCGGATCTCGTCCAGCATGGCGCCCCGGATGCGGAATTCCGCATAGGTCTTGAACAGGGTTTCCCGGTCCGGATCGTATTTGGTCATGGCGTCCATCAGACCGATCACCCCGACGTTGATGATGTCATCCACGTCCAGGTGGGCGGGCAGGCGGGTCGCCAGCCGATTGGCCATAATGCGAATCTTCGGGGCGAACTCGGCAATCAGCCGTTCCTGTACCTCCGAAGTGATGTGGGTCACGCCCACACCGTAATCGCGTGCTTTTTCCTTGTCCACAGTCGGCTCCTCCTGCCTGTCTTAGGGAATCGGGTCCCCTTGCTCCGCCAGGTGATTTCCCAGAATTTGCACGCCCCCCCGTGACGATGTTCCGCTCTTCCACCCGCTTACCGTGTCCGCCAGCCGCTCCAGCGCACGCGCTGCGCGCCCTGCTTTTAAAACGCCATTGCGGTGGCAAATGGCTTCAGATACCGCCCGGTCCGGTGGAATGAACCCGGCCAGATCAATGCCCACTCCCAGAAACCGGTCAGCCACCAGACTCAGCCGGTGGTAAATTTCCAGGGCGGCGCTCTCGTCGCTGGCCATGTTCACTACCAGCCGAAAACGCCGGACGCCGCGCGCCCGGGAAAGAATTTTCATCAGTGCGTAAGCGTCTGTGACGGAGGTGGGCTCCGGGGTGGTCACCACCAGCACTTCCTGAGCGCAGCTGGCCAGAAAAAGAACGTTTTCACCGATTCCGGAACCGGTATCGACCACCAGATAATCCGGTCGGTCGGAAAGGTCGGCGACCTGGTCCAGCAGAGCGCGCTGCCCCTCTTCGCCCAGTTGGCTCAGCCGTCCGATCCCGCTTCCCGCCGGGATGATGCGCACCCCCGCGGGGCCTTCCACCACCACTTCGGAGAGCGGGCGGCTTTCGTGTAAAACGTGATCCAGGGAGTGGGACGGCGTAAGGCCTACCATAATGTCGACGTTGCCCAACCCCAGATCCCCATCCAGCAGCACCACCCGGTTTCCGCGTTCGGCCAGCGTGACCGCCAGATTGACAGCGATGCCGGTCTTGCCGACGCCGCCCTTGCCGGAGGTCACTGCAATCACCCGACCGAGCGGGGCGGCACCCTGAGTCCGTGCCCGGGGCTGCTTGCCCGGCTGCGCGGTGGTCGTTCTGCGGCGTCCGCGCCTCATGCCGTAAACCACTCCATATGGCGGATGTTCGGGGCTTTCATGACGTTGCGCGTCAGTTTGTTGTCGGGTGTGTGTCGCATTTCCTGTCTGTCCGGTTCCCGTATTCCTGGGCGTTCCCCGTTGGGGAAGTTCCGCCTTATTAGTCCCCAATGCCTTTTGCCACGGCCATCCGGCCGGGTCCTTCACCCTTTCACCGGGGGAAAATCATCCTTCCGGTTAAATGGCGCTGCGGGGATGAAGTAGCAATCGCGGTGCCAAGAGATCGTTCTTTCCCCCATCTTTTTGAGGGGACGGGCTACTCTCCTATTTTTTCAATGAACCCGGAATTTCCGGACCGGCATTCCCCGCTATCGTTCTGTGTGGGATTGAAAGGGAGTCCGGCCCCGATCGTCAATAATTTGACTTGCGCTGTAGTGCGCCGGGTGGGCGGTGCGACGCCCGGCGGCGTGGAAAACGCCCGTATCTGCCAGTCAGGCTTGCTTTGGCGGACATGAGGGAGGGACAATGAAGAGGCGTTGAAATAAACGTCAAAATTATGACTATCCATCGTAACCATTTGTCTGACTGGGATAAGTCCCGCCCGGATGTGCTCATCATCGGCGGCGGGATTATCGGTACGCTGACCGCGCTGGCCCTGGCCCGCGACGGGGTTCGCGTCACCGTGCTGGAGCGGGGAGAGCTGTTGCGGGAATCCTCCTGGGCCGGGGCGGGCATCCTTTCACCCATTTATCCGTGGAAATATCCGGATGCCCTGAGCCATCTGGTGAACCGCAGTCTGGCCCTGTATCCGGGGCTGGTTGCGGATCTGGAGCACGCGTCCGGCGTGGACCCCCAGCGCCGGGTGAGTGGTCTGATGATTCCGGTGTTCAGCGTCGCCGGCTGGGAACGCATGGCCGGGGCGATCCCCTGGAGTGAGCGCTTTGGCTGGGTGGTGGAGCGTCTGGATGCCGCCGCCGCGCGCCGGGTGGAGCCGTGCCTGTCCGAGCAGGTGGTCGGGGCCCTGTACTGGCCCGAGGTGGCGCAGATTCGCAACCCGCGTCTGGCGCGGGCGGCTGCCGGGGCGGCCCGGAAAGCCGGGGTGGCGTTTGTGGAGCAGGCGGAAGTTACCGGCATGGATTTGAGCCACGGACAGGTGACGGCGGTGCACAGCAGCCGGGGACGTTTTTCCTCGGGCCGGGTATTGCTGGCAGCCGGGTCCTGGAGTGGGGATCTGGCCCGGAACCTGGGGCTGGATCTTCCCGTATCACCGGTGAAGGGGCAGATCCTGTTGATCCGTACCGCCCCGGGAACGCTGACCCGGATCGTCAAGCAGGATCAGGCTTATCTGGTGCCGCGGGCTGACGGGCGCATTCTGGTGGGGGCGACCATGGAGATGGCGGGCTTTGACCGGCGCACCACCCTCTCGGCCCTGCATTTCCTGTCCGGCGCGTTGCTTTCCATCGCCCCGTCGCTGGCGGATGCCGAGGTGGAACGCCACTGGATGGGGTTTCGCCCCGGAACCCCCGACGGCATGCCGTACTTAGGGGCCGCGCCACAGGTCGCCAACCTGTTTGTGGCGGCCGGGCACTACCGCAACGGGGTGGTGCTGGCGCCCGCGACGGCGGAGGCGATGGCCTGTATTCTTACCGGCAGCAAGCCGCCCACCGACCTGTCGGCGTTCGCCGTGGACCGGCCGCAACCGGAAGGCCGGGACGGCGAACTGGGATTTCCCGGTCCGGCGGCGGCCGACGCCCGGGCGTGAACGGAAAGCTCAGTCGCTTCGGATGGAATCCGCCAGGGGGCGGTACTGAAGGTGGTAGAACATCTCCAGATAGCGTACGGTTTCGTGCCGTTCCAGGTCGGACACAAAACGCCAGAAGCCGTAGACCTTGGACAGGGTCAGTAACCGCTCCGCATACAGATCCCATGTGTACCGGCTGTGTACCCGGTCCACCGCCGCGTGGGACAGGGCATCCCAGCGGGCCGGCTCCGCCCTGACCTCGGTGAGAAACGTGGAGATCCGCTGGGCGACCTGCTCCGGGTGGATGGGGTCGATGTGAAAGCCGTTGCTACCGTCCTGGATGATTTCCAGCGGCCCTCCGTAGCAGGTGGCAAAGGTGGGCAGGCCGGAAACCATGGCTTCGATGACGGTGAGGCCGAACGCCTCGAACAGAGCGGGTTGCACGAACACGCCCCGCCGGTCGGCAATGACCCGGTATAACTCTCCGGCCTGTGGTTTGGAGAGGTGTACGGCCAGCCAGCGCATCTGCTGGTCCAGACCGTACTGGTCCATCAGTTCGTGCATCCGCCGCGCTTCATCCTGTTCTTCCCGGTCGCTGAGGGCATCCGGGTTGATGTCGCGCCCGCCGATGATGATCAGGTTGGCTTGTTCGCGCAGGGTTTCGTTGCTGGCGAAGGCTTCCACCAGGCCGGTCAGGTTCTTGATGCGGTCCAGCCGTGCCATGCTCAGAATGACCGGCTTGTCCGGGTCGACCAGGTTTCCCCGGTGACACGCCCCGGTATTTTCTCCAAACAGCATGTCCAGCAGTTCCGGGTGCAGCCCGGGCAGGCGGCGGCTGTTTTCAAACCACGGAAAATAGATGTCCGCCGCGGCGCCGGGGCTGACGATGTTGAACTTGGGATCAAACAGGTCGATGCCGTTCACCACCCGGTACAGGCCGGGCATGGAAAACTGACTGTAGCTCTCGTACTGGCCCGCGGTGTCCTCGGTCCCGGCAATTTCCTGATAGGTGCTGGTGATGATGAAATCCGCCGTGTTCATGGCGATCAGGTCGGCGGTGAACTGAGTGGAAAAGTGGTAGGCCTCTTCGTTGTCCTTCCAGTACAGGTCCGACAGCACGTATTTTGATTTTTCCAGGGCATGGGCCACATTGGCCTGGGTAACCCCCAGTCGGTGGGCCAGAATGGAGGCCACCAGGTTGCCGTCCGAGTAGTTTCCGATGACCAGATCCGGCCGGTGGCCCATTTCCGCCAGCAATTCCCGCTCCGACTCCAGGGCGAAGCGCTCCAGATAGGGCCATACGGAGAAGCGGCTGATCCAGTGGGGAACCACCTCGCCGCTTTTTTCGCGGAATGGCACCCGCAGGATGTCCGCATTGCGGGTGCCGTGCACCCGTTCCAGACGCACGTCACTGGTGGTTCCCTCGTTCTCGGGAATCTGCCGGGTGACAATGAGGATGCGCGGGGTCACGTCCACCCCCTGGTCGGCGAACCAGCGACGCATGTGCGCCTCCAGGGCACGCACCTGATCCAGGATGTAGACCACCTGTCCGCCGGTATCCGGGCGCCCCAGTACCCCTTCCTGTCCGAACCAGCCATGCGGGCTGATGATGGCGATGCGAAAGATCATCGGGATGCGGGACAGGAAGCGCTCCAGAACGCTGGCTTCCGGCGCCTCCAGCAGTTCCGACAGCAGTTCAAAGGACTCGAGCGCCCGTTCGGCGGTTCCGCCCCATCCGGGCTCGAACCCCAATTCCTGTAATGGTGCGGACAACTCAGACCACGGGGTTTGAGGATCCAGCCGTCCCGTGAGGGTGGTGGCCTCGCGCAGGCGTTCCTCCAGAACCGCCAGGTCGGTGATGCGGTCGTTGACCATCAACGAGCGGCCGTCCACCTGATGCAGTTTCAAAAAGCGCAGCATGCGCACGCCGGCCGCTTCCCGGTCGCGAAACATCTGGCTGGCAAGATGGCGGTTCAGAAACTCCACACCGCGTCCGATACTGCCCGATTTGGTCATTTTCGGAAACCCGCGGTTGAACGGCTCGGTATCAATTTCCAGTGGCCGGGTTTCGGAGGCGCCGGGGCCGAGTACCGCCTTTTCCTTTAACTCCAGATATTCCTGGACGGACAGGGATTCGGCGATCATTTCATCCACGTGCAGCCGAATGTACCGCCATCGGGCGATGCCCACCCGCACCCCCATGCACAGCCAGTTGGGCCCCACCACCGCCTCCTGCACCTGCCGGAACCACTGGTTCAGGTTCGGGTCACAGATGGACGCCTCGGCCTTGGGGTCGGTGGCGCAATAACCCGCCACCTCGTCCATGATGTCGCCGCGCAACAGGAACGGCCGGCCCAGTCGCACCAGATGTTGAAACAGCGGGTACAAGGCTTCGCGGCGCTGGTTCAGGGCGGTTTCAAACTGCGTGATCATCTCGCTTTCCTGGCTGGATAAGGTCTATTTGGAAGTGCGGTCGGCGGCGGATTCGCGGTCGATGTCCTTTTCGGTGGATTTCCCCGGCGGGTCCAGAAACCCATAGTGGGAAATTCCCTCCAGAATACCCGCCGCATAGCCGGAACGGGCGAAATAGACGCGCGGGAAGCCGCGCATCGCCTCCAGTTCCGGACTGTAATTGCCCACCACGACCCCGAGGGTGCTGCCGCGTAACATTTCTTCGTCGTTTCCCGAGTCCCCCGCCACAAGCACCCGATTGTAGGGGATATCCCATTTATCCGCCAGATAGCGCACCGCCTTTCCCTTGCTGGCCCGGAGGGGAAGGACATCCAGAAACTGGCCGTGCGAGAAAACGGTGGTGAAACGGACTTTCGCCGCGCGCAGCCTTTTTTCCACCTCCTTTTCGATGCGCCATCCGCCGTTCTGGACCGGATCTGCATCGTCCGGTCGGGAGGCGGTGACGCCATCCACGAAATAGCTCACCTTGTAGGGGCGCTGCCCCTCCTTGCCTTGCAGTTTCAGTCCCGGTACGGTGGCCAGGGCCGCAATCACCCCGTCCCGGTTCCAGCGGTGGTCGATATGCTGGCTCCAGCCGTCCGCGGGATCCAGAAAAGGTCCTTCGTGAATTTCGGTGCCGACGCTGGTGATCAGCATGTCCGGGCGGGGGATGGACTGCTCCTCCAGGATTTCAAGGGTCAGCTCCAGTGAGCGGCCGGTGGCCACCACAAACCCGAGCCGCTGGTGTTCCCGGCGAATGACTGCCAGCAGCCGCTCCAGCGCTTTGCGGTCCCCCACCAGGGTGTTGTCGATATCACAGACGAGCAGTCGGTCAAATGTCAGCATGCGTTTGCGGGCCGCCTCAATTTTTCGTTTGGCCACGCCTCTGGGACGCAGCCGTTGAATGGTGGTTTCAATTTCGCGCACGTAACGATTCACGTGGGCGGTCCAGGTGTAGTGGCGGCGCACTCCGCTACGACCGGAGTCGGAAAACCGGCGCCAGCGCGCCTTGTCGGACAGGATGGAGCACAGGGCGTCACTGATGTCCGCCGGGTTGAGGGGGTCCACCAGCAGCCCGTTGTTGCAGTTGCCCACAATATCCCGCGGACCGCCATCGTTGGTGGCCACGATGGGCAGTCCGGTGGCGGCCGCCTCGATCAACGTCAGGCCGAACGGCTCGGTAAGGGCCGGGTTGACGAATACACCGCGGCGGCGCACCGCCATGCGGTACAGGTCGGGCACATCGTCCGGTGCGTGGTGCTTGGGCATGGCGATATGGCCGTAAAGTTCGAACTTGTCCACATCCAGCAGCAGGTGCGTCAACTCGTCGCGGGTGCTTCCCTTCAGGTCCCGCACGTCGTCCCGGTTGCCGGCGATGATCAC
Organism: Nitrospirota bacterium; assembly: GCA_029881725.1. Lineage (GTDB taxonomy): Bacteria > Nitrospirota > JACRHL01 > JACRHL01 > JACRHL01 > JAOUMB01. The sequence continues at coordinate 63,752 of JAOUMB010000009.1, read as the reverse complement.
CAGGTTTGCCATCTCCCGCAGCCGTTTGGACTGGGCATACGCCTGGATCAGGCGCCGCATGTTTTTGCGCGGGTCGGCGCGGGCCAGGGCCAGAATGATCGGCAGACGTGGATTTCGCAGGAACTGATCCACTTCGCGCTGGATCGGAGAGGGGGTCCAGCCGCGTGTGGGCGGTGAAAACCGGGTGGTATCGGTGCCGGGAGGAAACACTCGAAGTTCTGTATTGTATGCGTTCTGGTATTCGCCCCACTGGGTGTCGGCTTCCTGCCGGGTGGAGCAGATCACGCAGGCGGCATGCTGGAATACCCGTTCCTCAGCCGCGATGCGCTGCTTGAAATGGTACTGCTCCTCAATGTTTTTGGCTTGCGCCCCGGAGGCCAGCAGTCGGCTGCGCTTGGTTCGCCCCAGGGAGTGGCCGGTGTGGAACAGGGGGACACCGAGAAAGCGCGACAACTCGTGGCCCACGTACCCCGCATCCGCATAATGGCTGTGGAACAGATGCGGCATGCTGTGCTTCTGGCGCCTCAGGTAGCTCACCGTGCGGTCGACGAACTCGTCCAGATGTGGCCACAGGGCCTCCTTGCGGATGTATTTTCTGGGGCCGCACGGGATCCGTACGATACGCGCCCCGTCCTTGCCGAGGGGCTCTTCGGGGATTGCGTAATCGGGGCCGACCTCGTCGTCGAATATTTGGCGGGTGAACAGGTCCACCTGGGCCACCCGAGGATGTTTGGCCAGGTTGCGCGCCAGATCCAGCACATAGATGATCTGCCCACCGGTGTCCGGGTCGCGTCCCAGTTCTGGCTGCTCCGGACGGATCAGCCCGTGTACCGAAAACAAGGCGATATACAATCCCTCACTCATGCGGGAGTCCCCATCCACTTTTCCCGCCAGATGCGGTAAAAACCTGGGTCGTCCGGGCAGGCGCCCCGCATGCCGCATACGACGGCTGCCAACCGGGTGGCCCGGCGCAGGGTGTCTTCCGGGAGCCAGCCACGAGCCAGTCCCATAATGAGCACCGACGAGAACGCGTCCCCCGCGCCCACGGTATCCACCACCTCCACGGTATCGGGGATCCCTGCTTCCAGTGCTCCGTTCGCGTCCACCCACAACGCGCCGCCAGCCCCCCGGGTAACGCACACCGCCTCCAATCCAAACCGGTCGCGCAGGGCGGATGCCTGTTTCGGCTCGCGGCCACGCAACCCGAACAGACTGCCCAGCGTTGCCAGTTCCTCGTCGTTCAGTTTGGCCACGGAGGCGTGGGTCAGGGCGGCGGAAACGGTATCGACGGTCCAGCACTCCTTGCGCAGGTTCACATCCAGAAAACGCGTCCCCGGGCAGTGGGTGACGGTGTTTAAAATTGCCGCCCTGCTCCCGGCTGCACGCAGGGCCAGGGTGCCGAAGCAGATCAGTGATGGCGGTGTTCCGCCCAAAAGGTTTGCCAGCGCCGCGCGGTCAATCTGGTCGTAGGCCTGATCGGGGAGGATGGTGAACTCATGTCCCCCGGCCCCATCCAGTTCAATTTGGACGATTCCGGTAGGGAGGGAGGGGTCGGTTTGCAGGCCGGAGGTGTCCATGCCGTGGCCGGCCATGGCGGAACGGATCTGGTCACCTGCGGGGTCGTTGCCGATACGGCTGACAAACAGCGGATCCAGCCCCAGGCCGGTCAGGTGCCATGCAACGTTGAACGGAGCTCCCCCCAGCCGGTCACCGTCCGGAAACCGATCGTACAGCACCTCGCCGACGACCACAATGCGGTCCCCGGCATGGGCTGGGGAGTGGATGGATGTCCCCTTCCCTGCATCCATGCCGCTTATTCTAACAGATGCGGGCGGGTACCCTGGAAAGGGGGTAGCGGAGTGGTCACTCCCGCTAGGGTAAGGGGTTGGCAACGGTGAGCGGGGCTGGCGGTTTTCCGTCCAGGTATCGTTCCCACATCATCTCGAATGCCTGCTCCAGGTGTCGAGTCAAACGCACGCTGTCGAACAAGGGCGTGTGCTGGCGGACATCGGCCAGCCGCCACCGGAGTTTCTTGAGAATTTCGGGGTTGTGCGCCAGCTCAAGGGCCCGGTCACGGTATTCATCCAAGGAGTGAGTGACCAGTTCCGGAAGACCGATGGTGGTCAATTGGCTTCCAGCCACCCGGGAGGGGAAGGTATGGCCCGCAAGGGTCAGTACCGGCACACCCACCCACAGCATGTCGTTGGCGGTGGCGTGGGCGTTGTACGGAAAAGTATCCAGAAACAGGTCGCCCAAGGTGACCCGGGCAAGGTGATCCGCAACGTTTGGGCAACGCGGAGCGAAGATAATCCGGCTTGAATCCACACCTTGTGCACCGGCCTCGTGCAACAGGTTGGCGCGTGCCTCCGGAGCTGGTTCCGCCAGCCACAGAACGCTGTGCGGGACTTCGCGGAGGAGCTGCATCCACACGGTGAACAGTTTGGGCAGAATCTTATAGGTGGTGTTAAAACAGCAGAACACGAACGCATCTTCCGGCAGTCCGCAGGCCTCCCGTTCCGGGGGGGCTGGTATCGTTTGGTCGTCTTTCCCCCCGGTCAGATAGGAGTTCGGGAGGTACACCGGCTGCTCGGAAAAGAAGGCGGCCACTGATTCCGGTAATACAAAGCGGTCGACCAGGATGTAGTCCAGAAAGTTGCCGGCCAGCGTGCCCGGATACCCGAGGTACCCGGCCTGGATCGGCGCAGGGCGGAAGGCGGCGATTTCCGTTTGCGCACCGGCCGTGTAGCCGGCCAGATCGATCAGGATATCCACCCGATCATCAAAGATGGTTTGTGCGATGTTCAGGGACGAGCGCCCGCGAAAATCCACGAAACGGTCAGCTCCATCCCGGATCCGGGTCCGGAGCGGGGATTCGGCCGCCGCGGCAAGGGAATATGCGATCACCTCGAAATGGCTGCGGTCGTGCTGTTCGAAGATCGGAGCCACCAGCGAGGCCACCGGGTGCGGACGGAAGTCCGGTGAAACGTATCCCAACCGAATCCGTTTCCGTCTTTTCGGCCGGGTATGGACGAACGGCCGGACTCCGGTCGCGACCGCCTTGGCCATTGTGATCTGCGCCATCGGGCGCGTGTACCACTGCAATTGCTCGGCAGAGTCCACCAGCGACTGCATTACCCACGGATCCGCAACAATCGTCCCTGGAGCCTTGTCCAATGCCGCGCATACGGCGGTCACTCGCTCATAGAGATGGTCCCACCGGCACAGGGATTGCTGACATTGAACCAAATATAAAAGCGTTTCCGTGTGCCCTGGGTGCCGGATCAGGTTGGATTCCAGTATCCGTATTGCATCGTCGTGGCGCTTGGCCAGAATCAGGGAGCGCGCCAGGGCCACCTGCCAATCTGCGTTGTCAGGGGCCAGTTCCGCAGCCCGGGTAAGTGGTTCGAGGGCCATTTCGTGTCCACCCAGGAGGGCCAGTGTTGCCCCGAGGGTAAACAGGGTCTCCCCATGATTCGGTTCCAGCGCCACCACTTGGCGAAGCACCGTTATGGCGTCAGCGTGACGGCCCATCGATTGGAGCGTCCTGGATAGATGCAGCCGGACCGGGACCGCATTCGGCTGCAACTCAGCACTGCGCGAAAGTGGTCCGAGCGCGTCGGCGAAACGATTCTGAAATACCAGGGACAGCCCCAGCCGATGCAGTGCCTCCGGGTGATGCGGGTGCGTGGCCAGGAATGCCCGCAGAATCGATTCGGCTTCTGCGGGGAGAGTCACCCGCGCCAGCGATTCCGGGAGCGGGGCAGGAGGGGGGGGCGGTGGGTTGGTGGGAGGGCGGTCACCCTTCATAATCTGGCCCTGGGACACATGGCGTCCGGTTGGGTTGAACCCCTTCAACATACCGGGCGCGGATACTGGAGAAAACGGCGCGCCTCATTGTAGCAGACGCATTCCCGGTTTCCCGTTCCGGGGGGGTTCAATCCAGGGGCCGAAATATGGCATCGAGCCGCTGCATGGATGCCCCGTCCAGGTGCTCGGCTACCGCCAACGCATGCAGGTTGTCGGCGATCTGCCGTGGGTGGCTGGCGCCGGTGATGGCGCAGGAAACGTGACGATTTTTCAGGCACCAGGCGAGTGCCACCTGCGCGGCAGTGGTGCCGAATTCGGCCGCCAGGGTGGCGAGGTTTTTCACCTGCAACGCCATTGTCCGGCCCATGCCACCTTCCAGCCGCTCCGTCAGCCATGCGGTTCCCCGGTAGGTGGCGCGGCTGCCGGGCGGGATCTGCCCATCCACATACTTGCCGGTGAGGATGCCGCCGTAAAGGGGTGAATAGGTGGTCAGGCCCAGACCATGGGCCTCGCACAGGGGCGCCAATCGCTGTTCCACCGGTTGGCGGTCCAGCAGGTTGTAGGGAGGCTGCTCGGCGGAGGGTGGCGTCAGGTGATCGCGGCGGGCCACCGCAAATGCCTCGGCGATACGCTCTCGCGGCCAGCAACTCGTGCCCCAGTAAAGCACCTTTCCTTGGCGGATGAGGTGATCCATTGCGCGCACGGTTTCTTCCACCGGGGTTTCAAAGTCGGGCCGGTGGCACAGATAAAGATCCACGTAATCCGCCTGCAGACGCCGCAATGACCCCTCGATGCCTTCCAGGATGTGCTTGCGGGACAGCCCTTTCTGATTAGGCTTATCGCCGCCGTTGTACACCTTGGTGCAGATCACCCGCTCGCTGCGTGGTGCGCCGATGCTTTTGAATGTCCGCCCGAAAATTTCCTCGGCGGCCCCATCGGCGTATCCCTCGGCCGTATCGAACAGGTTGATGCCGGCGTCCAGTGCCGCGCTGATGCACCGGGCGGCGGTGGCTTCATCCACCTGTTTTCCGTAGGTGGTCCACGAGCCGAGCCCGATGGCGCTTACCTGCAGACCGGATTTTCCCAAGCGGCGGTACTGCATGCGGTCTCCAACGAAAAGCCGAACGGTGCGCGCCGCATTGTCCCCGGCCCCTCCCCGCGGGTCAAGGCCGGGGCAGGGAGGGGCCACGGGTGTTCAGGTCAGAATCCGAGCCGCACCGGTGGCGCAAATGCCCCGCTGTTCGGAACTCCGGTGACTACGGGGTCATTTGGCAGAGCCGGGTACATCCAGGCTTCCATCCCGCCTTCCTGGCAATACCCCTGACCCATATACGAATCGTAGTAGAGGGTCGAAGCCGGGGTAATCCAAACAGGCACGGTTCCAGGAGCAATGTAGCCCACCAGCCCGGCCTGCATGGCCACGACACCGGTTTCGGCTTCCAGTGCCAGGCCGTTGCCCGGTTCGCCTGGAGTCGGAGACCATTGCGGGTCCGGAACAAAGGCGTCCCCGGTACAGCCGGGGCCATTGAAGAGAACAGAGTTCCCCCCTATGGAACTGGGCAGGGGCAATAATGTGCCTGCCGGAGTGGTCATGTATCCGCCCCTTCCGTTGCTGATGGTCGCCATCATGCCGGTTTCCGTCAGGATGGACAGGCCGGAAGTGGCCGCCATCGGATCGGAAACGTTGCCGATCACCGTTCCCACCGCCACATCGGCGGAAAATACCCGCACCGGGCTGCCACTGGAGAGCCCGGAAATGGCATCCTTAAGTGCGTTGACTTCCGCTTGAAGCGTCAGGATGCTTTGATCCGGCAGCGAAACCCCACCCGGATTCTGAGCACCAGCTGATACGGTTAGCAGCATAAAGGTGATGATTAGTGCGCCACCAAGTACAGATTTCCTCATTGGACACCTTCCCTTCCCGCCAGATTGGCGAAAATCCGCCCAGGCCCCATGCGGGGGCGGTATCTGTGCGCCCCATCGGGGCACCCAACAACATGCTGGAATTGTGGGAATATATGAGGATTTACCACCCATCGTGTTTCCCCAATGTGGGTGATTCAGGATGCCTGTGCCACCCATGAAACGACTATAGCATGAAGATGTGCCCCTTGCTCGATGACCGGATTTCATCCGGTTTTGTGGACACCTAGATGCGTAGAACCTCAAGCGTTGGAGGTAGGGGTGAATCGGAGGTATTCAGAGGCGTTCAGGTGGGAAACGGTCCGGCAGGTCCGATCCACCTGATTGTGGACGGTTCTACTGCGGGCACCTCGAATGTGCTTGAATACCCGATACTGGGGTACGACATGTCTACCGTGTCCGGGGCGGACAACGGCCTGGGCATGCCAATCCACCTGGTGGCGCTGGACCTGATGAACGCCCAGTGGGTGGGCGGTGCCAACGATGTGACCTATACCCTGACCGAGGTGCCCGGCTTTGAACTGGTCATTCCGGCGGGCGGAGTGACCTTCCCCGACGGAAATAGGGAGGGCTTTTGAGCGTGACCACGGTGCACGGGGACAAGGTACCGATGGTGCCGCAGATGGGCCAGCAGCCGAACCTGATCGTGACCATTCAGCCGCCGGGTGTGGTGTTCGACCCGCCCGCCACGCTGACGATGCCCAACGTGGACGGACTGGCGCCGGGCGAAAAAGCCAACATGTTTTCATTCGATCATGACTTGGGCGCTTTTGTCAGCATCGGTACCGGCTCGGCAAGCGAGGACGGCCTGCTGCTGGTGTCCGATAACGGAGTGGGGGTGATCAAGTCGGGGTGGCAGTGCGGCGCGAACCCGGATACGCCGGGAACCTGCTGTAGCTGTGCCGATTGTAAAACGTGCGATGGGAATGGTGACTGCACTGTGGAAATCACCTTGAACTCTGTTACCGTATACGCGAACGGGAATACCGAGCTTATCGTATCCGGTGGATACTAGCGTTCAATTTACGCCACAGCCGAACGCGAGTAACTGCAAATACAATCATAACTGGGATTTCAAGGACGGGGGCACCAGCACTCAACGGGCGCCTTTGCACAAATTCACGAGTCCAGGAGACTACACGGTAAACCTGGATTTAACGTGTGACCATTGCAGCAAGAGCGTGACGGGTACTGTAAAAGTGACGGTGGTTGGGGTAACGGTGAGCCCCGGATCAATGCAAATTACAGAGGGGTTTGGCTCCTCTTCCCCATTTGTGTGCAATACGAGCGTCCCCGAAGCAGACGTGGCCTCATATGAATGGGTAGAAGCGTGGGCTGATGCAGGTGCGGGTAATTCTCCGGCAGCCAACTTCGGCACACCCGCTGACAGACAGACTTCCATCACCAAAGGTCATTGGTTTGCATCCCCAAATAAAAACTTCCAGCAGGGTTCGCAACATTGGAGGTCTGAATACAACATTTCATGCAAAGTAACTGTGGGTGGTCTGGCCGTGGAGTCGGAACCCGTAAAACTGACTGTAGAGGTTCCAAACCCTATGGGGGAGACTAACGATCCTATACTTGAAGGAATCCCTACAGTTAATTTTGATGCGTCCACAGGCCTGTGGTCATTTACAGACATTGGAGTCCTTTCTAGGACGCCGGCACAGGAAGTAATACGTGTTTCCTCAAATGGAGATTTCTATTTCAAAACACTGGTGCATGAAGATTCACATGTGCAGGATTGGTCTGTAGAGCCAACTTATTCAACATTACTGGACCCGCAAAGGGTATGGCAGGCGATCTCAGCGGCAACAGCCACATCGCACGCTACGCTTCTACAGATGCTGGATGTGGCAATTGGGGACGAGATAAATCGATCCTATACCATTATTTCGGAAGACATAGATGGACTGTATTGTGCTGGCGAGAGAAGGGCATATGTAAAATCGAATGCCGTCGCTCCCCATTTTCTTGAGTTTGATCCCAACAATCTAAGCGCGTTTGGGACGTCATACTCCCTTTGCCCATAGGTATGCCAGGGAATACGGATGAAACATCTACGAACATTTGCAGTCATTATGCTTGCTTTTGCAGCCACCGCTTTTTTGAGTCCCGGGGCATTGGCTAACAACATCAATGGGCTCTCTGAGTGGCACCCTGGAGAAATGTCCAGGCAATCGGATGCCGTGATCGTGGGAACGGTCAGGTTTTTGCGTTATATCAAGAATGATGAGAACTCGAATGTGGTGACTCATCGATTATATGAGGTTGAAATCGAGCGGGTAATAAAAGGCGATGCAAATGTTGATATTGGAAAACCAGTTCTTCTATATGCCGAACCGATGTCAAGTATGTCGGCCGAGCCGACCCCGTTTTTGTTTATTGGGGAGAAATACCTTTTGTTTGTTAAGAAATTTTTTGCGGAAAGAAAGAATGGAAGTGACGATACAGAGGGTGGTTCTGAATTAATTGGGTATAACCTCTTAAGGCGATGGCAAAGCGCGGTAATTGTTGGTGGTGAAAGAAACGAATTTTCGAATGTTATAATCCAAAAATACTATAAATATGATGAGCGTATAAATGGTTTTGATATGATTCAAATTGTGGAAGATCTCGTCGAATTTATTGGCGCGGATGAAGAAGGGAAAATGCATATCCTGGAGAGCTTTCGGAATAGTGGCGATCCCATACGACAGCAGGAGTCACTATGGATGGAACAAGAAATCCAAGATGATTTGTAACGTCAGTCAGGGATTTCTGGTTGAGCGGGAGTTATTAAAGTACGAGGCGGTTTCCGGAGTCGCTTAAAGACTCCAAGTTTCGATAAAGCAGCGGTGCAAGCGGAACCACCGGAGGCATGACGGCGGTTAGCCACGATGGGGAAGAGATGAAGATAATGAAAAAGAACAGGGTACTGGGGGTACTGGTTGGCGCGTTGACCGTTACGGTGGTTCTGGCCACTGTCGCCTTTGCCGCCCTCAACGAAAACTGCACGGTCAGCATCCTGAACCGCACAGCCCAGGTGCAGCCGGACGGCACCTTTGTGGTGCCCAACGTGCCGTACACGAAATTGCAGGCAAACTAGCAGGAAGGTCAGTTGAATACACTGCCTGACATAAATTATCCGACCTCCGCCGCCCTTGCCTTTGGCGATCCGGGGCTGACGGCCATCAGCGGGGTGGTGCTGGACAACACCAATGTACCGATTCCCGATGTGACCGTGCGAGTGGAGGGAACCACCCGCGAGGCGGTAACCGATGCCGAGGGGCAGTTCATTCTGAATAACGCACCGGTGGGGCCGATCCACCTGATCGTGGACGGCAGCACTGCGGGAGTGCCGGGGGTGGTGGAATACCCCATCCTGGGGCATGACATTTCCACCGTGTCCGGGGCGAGCAACGGCCTGGGCATGCCCATCTATCTGGTGCCGCTGGACCTGACCAACGCCAAGCTGGTGGGCGGCGCGGACGCGGTTTCGTATACGCTTGAGGGGGTTCCGGGATTTGAGTTGACGGTGCACCCCAACTCGACCACCTTCCCGGACGGCAGCAGCGAGGGCTATCTTTCCGTCACCACGGTGCACGGAGACAAGGTGCCCATGGTGCCACAGATGGGCCAGCAGCCGAGTCTGATCGTGACCATCCAGCCGCCGGGAGTGGTGTTCGACCCGCCCGCCACGCTGACCATGCCCAACGTGGACGGTATGGGAGCGGGCGAAAAAACCAACATGTTTTCTTTCGATCACGACATCGGCGCTTTTGTCAGCATCGGTACCGGGTCGGTGAGTGAGGACGGGATGTTGCTGGTTTCCGACCCTGGCGTAGGAGTGGTCAAGTCCGGGTGGCATTGCGGTGCAAACCCGGATACACCGGGAGACTGTTGTAGCTGTGGGGACTGTAAAACGTGTGATGGAAATGGTGACTGCACGGTAGAAATCACTCTGAATTCCGTAACCGTATACGCTAACGGGAAGACTGAGCTTGTTGTTCCGGTAGACGCGAGTGTTCAGTTCACCCCAATTCCAGACGCGAGTAATTGCAAGTATAACCACCAATGGGACTTCAAAGATGGGGGGCGTAGCACTGACAGGGCTCCCTTGCACAAGTTCACAAGTCCAGGAGAGTACACAGTTAATCTGGATTTAACGTGTAACCATTGCAGCAAGTCCGTGGCGGCCACTGTAAAGGTGACCGTGGTTGGGGTCGCGGTAGTTTCGTCTGCTCCAAAGAATGGTAACCGCCACCATATGAGGGTTATTGATGGAAGTAACTCTTCTACATTTACATGCGAGGTTACACCAAGTACTGCAACCGTAGATTCGTGGGCTTGGGAATGGCGTGTCTGGCCCGGGGCGGGGTCTGTAGGAAATAGCCCGAACGTTGCGTTTAGTTCACCGAGCGGACAAACAACCACGGTTCTGAATGCGCACTGGTACTCAATTCCAGATACCCAGTTTCATTTTCAGAATATGCTTCCTGGCGGATCGCCTTACGCGATTGATTGTGCCGCGACGGTGGGAGGAATAAATATGTCATCCAGAAAAGATGATGTGAGTTTAGATGGAGCGCTATCGGTTGAGTTTGATCCGCACAGTGCGGCCGGCGCCTCAATGGAAGGGCAATTCTTTGCTAATTTTGACTCAGCGTCCGGGCAGTACGTTATCGTTCAGGGCACACTAAGCAGGACGTCTCCTTATGTTGTGTCCTATGGCGTTCCTGTCACATCACAGTTTTACAATAAAGTGCGTGCACATGAAGATTATCATGTGTTTCAGTGGACTGGTGCGGCACCGTGGAAGGACCTGTTTCAGCCATCTATCTGGATGAGTGCAGTGCAAGGCCTTTTCTATCCAACTCTTGTAGATGCGATGAATGCGGCGGCGGCCGCGACGATGCAGTTTAGTGCTGCAGATATCAACTTGACAAATAACACACAGTGTTTGAGGGAGTGGCAGGCGTATCAGATTGATGCCCAGGCTTCCCCCAATTATAGAGAGTGGACTCAAAGTGATGTTTCAAGGGAGTATGGATGCCAATTCTGAGGCCGAAAAAGAATCACTTTAAAATGATATTCAATGCGTCAATATGTCGTTGGATTTTTTGTTCCACTGTGATAGCAGTGTCTTTTGTTGTTCCGGGTCAATTGCTGGCTGAAGAGCGCGGTGTGCCGGTTTCAGTGAATGAAGTGGATGAAGGGAGCGGTGTGCCAGTCTCAATAAGTGAAACAATGGATATTGGTGATGTCCGCGAATGGACGCCATATTCAGCACTTCTTGGGGCGGAATCTGCGGTGGTAGGGACTTTGTCAGCAGTGCTTACACCCGGTTCCGATGTTCCGTTATACGATGTGATAGTGGAAAAAGTGGTCCATGGAAATGGTATCGGGAGCCATTTTTATCTGGCGATACCCCAGCCGACTGGCGAAGATGGATCACACCCTATTATTGGAATGAAAACAGGGCATTCACTCCTGTTAATAAAGCCTGCCAAGGACGGTGCATATGATTTGTCAGGAATGACGCAACCATATGAGGCCTGGAGTGGAAAGGCCCTTTTGGAGTGGGAAGAATACCGATCATCACTTAACTTTGATTTGCCGATATATGAGCTGTCAAGTGGGTGGAAAAGCTTTGTATCCTTGCATGAACTTCCAGAAGATAAGGGGTATAAACACAACCTGGCTCGAAATGAAATATCGAGCATATACGGAATAGACTGGTCCACCGACACGGAGGCGTTTTTCGATAGAATTCGGAATTTTATGCTTGTCCTGGCGGACCCCGACATTGGCCCTGAAAGTGATGCAATGAAGTCAATTAATGAGGGTCGTGATCCCCTTATTCGGCAATTTGCGAGAGAGGTTTGGTACTTCAGATTTGGCGGCAGGGAAAGCGAAATGAAAGGCCAGTTTATTATTCGTGAAAGATACCGTTGAAACAAGTGTATCCATGTGATGGACATATTGCTCTTGAAATCTCTTTTTACAATTTGAGAAAAGAGTTTTCTGAAATTGCCAGTAATGCATCCACATATAGTGCATTTCGTTGTCTTTTCGGTTCGAATTACCTACTAGCCTTGTTGAAGGAATGTTGGAAGGACTAACGCGATGGGGAAAGTTAGAGAAAATTGGGCACTCGGCATTGCCACAGTGATTGCGATACTTGGTGTGTTGAGCGGGGACGCATACGCGGCCCTCAACGAAAACTGCACGGTCAGCATTTTGAACCGCACCGCCCAGGTGCAGCCGGACGGCACCTTTGTGGTGCCCAACGTGCCAGGCGGGGGTAATATCGAGCGCGCCCGAGCCACCTGCGTGGAAAACGGCGTGACCCGGGCCGGGCAGTCGGAGCCCTTCATCGTGCCTGCAAACGGGATTGTTGATGTTCCCCCCATCGATCTGACGCAGTGGCTCAGCCCGCCTTCCGGCCTGGCAATCAGCGTCCCGGCGACCACACTCACCGCCACGGGAAACACGGTGCAGCTTTCCGTCCTTGGAAGCTACGCCGACGGCTCCAGCCAGGGGGCGGCATGGCCACTTCCTCTATCCGTGGCCAACTGTCAGGTGAATACCGTCACAGCACAGTTATAGCAACGGCAAGCTAAGGGGCGGTCCGTTACAGCCGTTGCGGAAACGGCCCGTGTACGGGGAGCAGTTTTCGGTCACCTTGCCCACCGCACAAGTCGTGCGATGAGCGCCGGTCAAGTGTCCAAAAACAAACCCCCCCGAGGGCGTGCCCACGGGGGGGTCTGAAAATGGTAGCGGCGCAGGGATTCGAACCCCGGACACGCGGATTATGATTCCGCTGCTCTAACCAACTGAGCTACGCCGCCACAGGCGAAAAGAATTTAAGCGCCGCAGAATACCGAAACTGCTGTCCCTCAGTCAATCGGCAAATGGGAGTGGCCCACAAGCCGTGGCCTCGCTGAAGCAGTTATGCGCCAACGGAAATGACCTTCAACGGGGAGGCGTCCTGGGTGGCAACCGGTTGCGGCACCGCCAGTGGGCTGTCCAGCCCCAGATCGGAGAGCATTCGGCTGTCCTCGGCGGTGCTGCGTCCGGGGGTGGTCAGGTAGTTTCCCACCATGCAGGCGTTGGCTCCGGCGTGGAAGGCCCAGCTTTGCAGATCGCGCAGGTTTACCTCGCGGCCACCGGCCAGCATCAGGTTGGCGGTGGGCAGCATCAGGCGGTAGATGGCGATGGTTTTCAGGCACTCGCGCGGCGTCAGCGGCGTGGCGCTTTCCAGCGGGGTGCCTTCGAGGGGGTTCAGGAAATTCATTGGAAGCACGTCCGTATCCAGATCGCGCAGGTGAACGGCCAGTTCCACCCGCTGCTCCCAGCTTTCACCCATGCCGAATATGCCGCCACTGCACACGCGGATGCCCGCGCCTTTCAGGCGCTGGATGGTCTGCACCCGATCCTCGAAGGTGTGGGTGGAGCAGATATTCGCGAAATGGCTGGGTGCGGTTTCCAGGTTGTGATTGTAGGTATGCACCCCGGCTTCTTTCAGGCGCCGGGCAATGGTGTCGTTGGGCACATGGCCCAGGGAACCGTCCACATGCCCCTTGTTCTTGGCCACCAGATCCCGGATGCGGTCCAGCAGTTGGTCCAGTTCCGGGCCTTCCCGCAGGCCTTTCCAGGCGGCCACGATTCCAAATGCTTCTGCTCCCGCGTCAAATGCCTCGTCGGCGGCACGGCCGATGGATTCGGAGTCCAGCAGCGGATAGCTTTCCACCCCGGCCCCATGGTGGGCACTCTGGGAACAGAAAGCGCAGTCCTCGGAGCAGGAGCCACTTTTGGCGTTGACGATCGAGCAGGTGTCCACCCGCGTGCCCTTGAAGTGCAGGCGCACCCGGTTGGCGGAGGAGATCAGGTCCAGCAGGTCTGGCGAATCCGCCTCGATGGCGGCCAACTGGCACCCTTCTTCGTATGTAAGGAGCTCTCCGGCGATGACCCGATCTTCAAACCGGCGAATGGTATCCCGCATGGGGTAGGCCCTCTTTCAAGAAAAAATCCCACTTCCGCACGGGCATTCACGCACGGGAGGAAACGGCAATTCTAGCAGCGGGCTCCCGGTTTGATCAACCGCAGAGGTTCCCGTGGTTGACCAACGTCAGGCGGTTTTTTGCTGCCGCAGGCTCCGGGACAGCATGCGCCGGGACAGGTTCCGATGCACCTCAGGATAGTGTTCGCGCAGGGATGCCTCCAAGGTCGGCCAGGTGGCGTCGCGCAGGGAAAGGCGCTGGCGAACCACAAAGGCGGCCCCGGCGGAACGGGCGGCGGCCTCCAGGCGGCGAACAGCGGCCGGGTCGTCGTTCAGGCCGGGAATCAGCGGCATGATAAACAGCCCCACCCGTACCCCTGCGGCGGTCAGGCGGGCGATGGCCGACAGGCGCGCTTCCGGAGTGGCGCCCTTCGGTTCCAGGTGACGCAGCAGATCGGCATCCAGCGAAATCAGGCTCATGTGGACGGTGAGATCCGACTTGCGGGCAATGCTGCCAAGTAGTTCGGCATCATCGGTGACCAATGGGCTCTTGGTGGTGACTGACAGGGTGAGGCCGGAAAAATGGACCAGCCGTTCCAGAATGCGGCGGGTCAGCCGGTAGCGCCGCTCGGCTGGCTGGTAGGGGTCGGTGACGGTGCCGATGGCGATTTCCGCGCCACCGGCATTGCCGTTGCGGAAATGCTCCGGGCGCAGGGCACGGGCCACAGTACGCTCCGCCCCCAGTTTTACAAAAATCTCGTTTTCGAACGCCTGCGGATCGGCACCCAGGTATTCGTGGGTGGCCCGGGCGTAACAGTAAGTGCAACCGATTTCGCAGCCCCGATATGGATTGACGGTCCAGGAAAACGGGTAGCCCATCTTTTCCGCCGCCGGGGAGCGGCCCAGCACGTTGCGGCAGGTTACCTCACGATAGATCACTTCCGGGCCGTGGCTGGCCAGACTCTCCCCCACGGAGAGTGTGCCGCCCTGGCGGCGGGCAGGAAGGTTGGACAGGAGGGCGAGCTGCATGGCAAACATATGTTTGCGGATTCCGTACGCCGCGTCAAGGGGAAGTTTGGAGAAATTAGCCGGGGGTGGCCCGGGCCCGGAGGACGGGCCTATAATCAGCGCATTACAAATTCTTTCGACAGGATCGATATGCAGGAAACCCATGCCGCCCTGGGGGGGCGCTTTATGGAACTGGATGGCCGCCAGGTGGTGGCCGATTACGGTGATCCGGTGGAGGAGCATCGCCGGATGCGTGAGACGGGGGGCATCATCGACCGGGGGTACCGGGCGGTGATTTCCGTAACCGGCCCGGACCGGGAGGCCCTGCTGCAGAGCATGACCACCAACGATGTGGTCAAAACCCCGGTGGACGGGGCGGTGCATGATGCGATCTGCACCACCCACGGCAAGGTGCAAAGCCTGTTTCTGGCACTCAAGCTGGAGGACCGCTTCCTTCTCGATATGGACCCGGCGGTGGGTGCCTTTACGAAGCAGTTTCTCGACAAATACACCATTATCCGCGAGGCGGCGACAGCGGATGTGACCGTCGAATGGGGGCGCATCGGCGTGTACGGTCCCCTTGCGTCGGATACGGTGACGGCGGCCCTGGGTATTCAGGGCGGGAACCCCGGTACCATTACCCACGGGCCGGACGGAGTGCTGGTGGTGGCCAACGCCGAGTTTGGCGTGCCCGGGTTTGAGCTGTTTGTCCCTCTGGGGGAGCTTGCGCGCCGCTGGGGTGATCTGCTGGCGGCGGGAGAGCAGCGTGGGGTGGGGCCCATCGGATTTTCGGCGCTGGAATCCCTGCGCATCGAGTCGGGCCGTGCCCGCTACGGGGTGGAGGTGGATGATTCCGTAATCCTGCTGGAAGCCGGACTTACTGACAGTGTGGCCTTTGACAAGGGGTGTTTTGTTGGGCAGGAAACCCTGTCGCGGGTGGTGTTCCGGGGGCAATTGAGCCGCCGCTTGTGTGGACTGGTGGCCGGAGGGCGCGCGCCCCAGCCGGGAGCCGTAGTCACCGACGGTGACATGCAGGTTGGGACGGTAAAAAGCGTGGCCTATTCCCCGATGCTGAATGCGGTGGTGGCACTGGCCTTTCTGAAGCGCAGTCACTGGGAACCGGGCACTCCGGTTAGTGTGGAAGGGGAACCCGCTGAAGTGGCCGCGTTGCCGTTTGTGGGGGAGCGGGTTGGAGCCGCCGGTGAAGGGGCCGCCTGAGGGCGTTCACTCCTTGCCGCGCAGGGCGTCCATCGCCTTCTGATGACGCTCCAGTGCCTCGGGTTCGTTGCGTTCCGAATAGATCGATATCAGGTTTTTGAGTGACCGCTCCAGGATGTAGCGGTTATCCACCGGGTCCAGGTAGCGCTCCTCGTAACTCAGACCGATGCCGCGCAGCAAGTCTTCGCACCCCTCCCGATCCAGCACACGCCCCCGGTGAAAGGGGTCGATCACCCACCGACGGTTGCCTTCGTTGAAGCAGACCAGAAAATGGCCGGGCAGGCCGGCCCCGGTAACCGCCAGTCCCAGCCGCCGCGTCAGCACAAGATACAACGCTGACAGACTGATGGGGATACCGGCGCGGGTGATCAAAAGGGTGTTCAGGTAGCTGTTGTCCGGGTTGTAGTAATCCGACAGGTTGCCGTGGAAGCCCAGTTCGCCATACAGGTAGCGGGAAAAACAAGAAACCATGCCGGCCACTCCCTCCCCCGGATCCAGACGGACCATCAGATCTTCGGTCATGCGTGTCAGGGAACGGGTGCAGACCGTCGGGTCCAGGTTCGGGGTGTGCAACCGGGCCAGCAGGTATAAACCCTCTTCGAGGTTGGGGCATCCCTCGCGCCCGAAGGCGCGCAATTCCTCCAGCAATTGAGCCTCGAGCAACTCGCGGATCAGCGTGGCGGCGCGCCCTTTCAGGGGGGGGGAGGCCTCCTTTTCCGCCGCCTGCAGCGCGGGTAACGCAACCGGACCGATTTCCCGCAGATGGGTGGTAATGGTTTCCGCCACGTCCGGGTCGTCATCGCCGAGCAGTGCGATCAGGTGGGCGATGCGGGTGTGATCCACCGCTGTTTCCGTGTCCGGGGCACCGAAATTCATGAGGCGATAATACGCTCCGGGCGGGATACGAATCAATTTGGCCCGGCCTTGGGCAACGTAGCCAGGCGGGGCGTAAACCGTTTGAGCCGCAACGAATTGCTGACCACGGAGACGGAGGAGAACGCCATTGCGGTGGCGGCAATGATGGGCGACAGCAGCAGTCCGGTAAAGGGGTACAGTACCCCCGCCGCGATGGGGATGCCGGCGGTGTTGTAGCCAAAGGCCCAGAACAGGTTCTGGCGGATGGTACGCATGGTCTGGCGGGACAACTCAATGGCGGCCACCACGCCCATCACGTCGCCGCGCATCAAGGTGACATCGGCGGCTTCCATGGCCACGTCGGTGCCGGTGCCCAAGGCAATGCCCAGGTCGGCTCGGGCCAGTGCCGGGGCATCGTTGATGCCGTCACCCACCATGGCCACCACCTCTCCCGCCTGTTGCAGGCGCTCCACCTCCTCGGCCTTGTCCTGAGGGAGCACCTCGGCCAGCACGCGGTCGATGCCCAGGCGTGCCGCCACCGCCTCCGCGGTACGGCGGTTGTCGCCACTGATCATGGCGACGGTCAGGCCCAAGGCGTGCAGGGCGGCAACCGCCGCGCGGGCTTCCGGTTTTTCCCGGTCCGCTACCGCCAGCAGTCCGAGAAGGTTCCCCTGGCGGGCCACCAACACCGGTGTTTTACCTTCTCCGGTAATCTGCTCCAGACACGTCACCACCGGGGTTATATCCACCCCCTGCTCGGCCATCAGCCGCTCGTTGCCCAGCAATATGGTCGCTCCATCCACGGTGGCGGACACGCCGCGTCCGGCCAGCGCCTCGAAACGCTCCACGGTGACCGGCTCGGCCTGACGATGCGCGGCGGCCTCCAGTACTGCCTGGGCGAGGGGATGCTCAGAAGCCCTTTCAACCCCGGCGGCCAGTGCAAGCAGGGTGACTTCGTCCCCATCGGTCACGTGCAAATCGGTGACTTCCGGGCGACCATGGGTAAGGGTGCCGGTTTTGTCGAATACCACGGTGGTGATGCGGTGTGCTCCCTCCAGGCTTTCCCCCCCCTTGATCAGCACACCCAGTTCCGCGCCGCGCCCGGTGCCGGCCATAATCGCAGTTGGCGTGGCCAGTCCCAATGAGCAGGGGCAGGCAATGATCAATACGGTCACGCATACCATCATGGCGGTAAGGAAGCGCGGTTCCGGTCCCACGATCATCCACACCGCAAAGGTGAGCGCGGCGATGCCCAGCACCACCGGCACGAAAATACCCGCCACCCGGTCCG
This sequence comes from Nitrospirota bacterium, assembly GCA_029881725.1. Taxonomy (GTDB): domain Bacteria; phylum Nitrospirota; class JACRHL01; order JACRHL01; family JACRHL01; genus JAOUMB01. The sequence goes on along the minus strand of JAOUMB010000009.1, from coordinate 45,666 downwards.
CTACCCGCTGGATAGGAGCCTTGGAACCCTGCGCCTTGCGGACCATGTCGATAATGTGCGCCAGTGCAGTGTCGCGCCCCACCCGCGTGGCGGTGAAATGGAAGGCCCCGGTTTTGTTCAGGGTGCCACCAATGACCGGATCGCCCGCTTTTTTTTCCACGGGAATCGGTTCCCCGGTCAGCATGCTTTCATCCACCGTGGAGTGACCCTCGGCAACCGTGCCGTCCACCGGAATCTTCTGCCCCGGTTTCACCACCACCCGGTCGCCGGGGATTACCTGCTCCATTGGGATTTCCGTCTCCACTCCGTCCCGGATTACCCGGGCGGTGCGCGGTGCAAGGCCCATCAGACGGCGGATGGCGTCCGAGGTGTGTCCCCGGGCGCGGGCCTCCAGGGTGCGGCCCAACAAAATCAGGGTGATAATCACCGCCGCGGTGTCGAAATAGACATGTACCTCCCCACCGCCGGCGGCGCCGGTCATCACACCAGGTGCCAAAACCCCGGCGGCCGAGTAGAAAAAGGCTGCGCTGGTACCGATGGCAACCAGCGTGTTCATGTCCGTCCCGCCATGTCGGGCGGCGGCAAACGCGCCCCGGTAGAAGGGCCATCCGGCCCAGAACTGGACTGGAGTGGCCAGCGCAAGCAGCCACCAAAGGCGACCGGGAATGACCGCTACAAACGGAAACAGGCCCGGCATGCTGCCCACGAAGACAAGCAGTGCCAAAACTCCCGAAACGACCAGCCGGCGAGTCAGGGAATGGCGCTCGCGCGTGGCCTCGCGCTCGGTCGCGCCGGATTCCTGTTCCGGGGTGTCCGCCTGCGGAATGGAAAACCCGGCGCGCGTTATTGCGGCGGAAAGATCGCCCAGGGTCACCGTGGGCAGATGGCGCACCACAGCGCTGGCATTGCCGAAATTTACCTGGGCCTCGACTACGCCATCCATGCGACCCAGTACCTTTTCAATGCGGGCGGCACAGGCGGCGCAACTCATCCCGGCCACCGGAAAGTCGCTCTGCTCCAGTGCTACGTCATAACCGGTCTTGCGTACCGTTGCCAACAACTTGCTGGTGGAAAGGGTGGCCGGATCGTAGGTGATGCTGGCCGATTCGGTGCCGAAGTTCACCTCCGCGTTCACAACGCCGTCGGCGCGGTTGAGCACCTTTTCGATGCGGGCGGCACAGGCGGCGCAGGTCATGCCGGTGATCGGCAAGATCACGTGCCGTTCTGGCGCGCGCTCCGGGGCGGATGCAGTGGTTGGATTCATCTGATAATTGTAACCCCGGTAGGGTCCCAGGGGCGGCTCAAGGTATTGTTGGGGCGGGAGCGGAGCGTTAAACTGTAACTTCCCCCCAGGAGACACTCCCATGATCATGACTACACTGACTCCTGAAAAGCGCATTATCTATGCACTCGACGTCCCTGATCTGGAGACGGCCCGGCTTCACGTGAAGGAACTGGCGGGCGCGGTCGGCATGTTCAAGGTGGGGTTGGAACTGTTCCGGCGGGAAGGTCCCCCGGTGGTGAGAATGGTGCGGGAGATGGGGCAGGAGGTGTTCCTCGACCTGAAATTGCACGATATTCCAGCCACCGTGGCAGCGGCGCTGCGTTCCGTGGCGGCGCTGGGTCCGCGCTTGATTACGGTGCATGCGGATGCACTGATCGGGATGCATCGTCCGGTTTCCAGGCTGGCACCTGGCGTCGATATTCTGGCGGTGACCGCCCTGACTAGTCTGGGGCCGGACAGTCTGGCGGACCTGGGATTGAAAAAATCCCTGCTGGACCCGGAACGGCTGGTGGCGCGTCGTGCGCGCATGGCCCGCGAAGCCGGGTGTGCCGGGGTGGTCTGTTCCGGTAATGAAGCGCGCCGGGTACGGATGGAGTCGGGGCCGGATTTTATCATTGTTACCCCCGGCATTCGCCCGGCCGGCGCCGCCGTGGGTGACCAGAGCCGGGTGGCCACACCGGTCGCCGCGCTGGCCGCCGGAGCTGATTATCTGGTGATTGGCCGTCCCATCCGCGACGCCCCCGACCGGGTGGCTGCGGCACGCGCAATCGCCACGGAGATTCTTGAAGGGGCAGGCGGTGGCGTTACAATGGGCAAATAATTGCCCTGTGAATGTTCGTTCTTTGCCTCGCCAGCGAGGGGGGTGAGGCGGGGGTGTTTCGCTCAACTATATGAATTGAAACGGAAAGTGTTCTATTCAGAAAGGTGGCACAAGCCTTGCTCACTTGGTGGAAACGTTCCCGCCGGGAACAGGGCACCCTGCCCGGGGCAAACCATCCGTGAGGATGGGACGCAAAGGTTCGGGCCTCACCGAGGCGGCCGGCCTGCCAGGAAACCCATGGAACGCTGTGTGCGTGTGATGGCTTGAAGGAGTTTCCGTATGCGATCGTTGTCCGTCGTCACCTACAACTACACCCTGGATCTGCTGGCCAAGGCACGGCTGATATTCATTTTCACCGCGATCACCGTGGTGGGCATGATCGGTGCCGATATCTACACGCTCGCGCTTGCGGGATAATCCCGACATCATGTACCGGAACGCGGTCAATCTGGCCGCGTTCACATTGTCGTTCATGGCCACGGTGCTGATGATCGGCGCAGTGGCTTACGCCCCGCCGCCCTGGCTTTCGGTGCTGAACGCCCTGCCGCGAATTGCCGCCGAGGCGCTTCCTTAGGGCTCCAACGCACCGACAACCGGATTTCTTATTCGGACTTCCCCGGATCCGGGGCCTCTGCCCGCGCACGAATCTTGGCGTCCACGTAGGTCTTGTGCGGCACGTGGATCAGGTCGGCCACGCGGCGCACGACGGCCTCCTCGCGCGCTTCCAGATGACCGTCGGCGAAGGCCACTTGCCACAGCAATTCCACCACGCGGGTCTTTTGCTCATGGCTGAACCCCTTATCGATCAGGTGGGTGAACTGGTACAGGGAGGTAGCCACCGCCGCCTCCTGTTCAGCCAGGGCGATCAGTTCCCTCACTTCATCCGGCGGCAACTCGAACTTGGCTCCCAAGGCCCCCTGCAGGGCCTCCCGCTCCTCCGCCGACACCTGGCTGTCGGCGCGCATGGCTTCCACCAGGACTGCGGCGGTGGCCACCCTCAGGGCATGTGGGGTGGCGGCGCGGTCGGTGATCGCCCGGGCTTCGTCCTGCATGTGGTTTTTGAAAAAACGTTGGATGGCGTCAAGCATGGCGGTTGGGAAATCGGGGGTGAATAACACCGGATATGGTGCCGGTTCGTAGAGGATTTGTCGACCCCGCCGCTCAAGTCGCGGGCGGTTTCAGGCGATGAGAGAGGGGTGGCGTTATGCCTCCTATTCAATCATTTCCGGTGAGCCCTGAACGACCATGACCCAGCCCCCTTTCGAGCCCGATCCGTTAGCCATTTTGCGCAAGCGCCGCCAGCCCGGCCTGGTGCTGATCGATGAGCAGGGAGGGCTGGTGTCCGCCAATACCGAGGCGTCGGCGTTGCTCCAGGTGGGGGAAAGCGCGCCCGGCGCGGGGGATGGCCCACTGGCCCGCCAAACGCGACTGACCGCCCGTCAGGTGCTTACCGGTACCACGGGAGGGCAATGCGCCTACGCGATTCATGAGGAAGCCGGGGGCCATTTTGGCCTGCGTGCCCAGTTATTGGCTCCCGGTGCCCCCGGCGTGCAGCCGATGGTAATGGTGCTGATCGAGACCGTGGCCCTGGAACGGGAGGTGGATTTTGACGCGGTGCGCCGCCGTTACCACACCTCGCGCCGGGAGCAGGACGTGGTACGGCTTCTGTATTACGGCAAGGGCAACAAGGAGATTGCCGAGTTGCTGTTCATCTCCGAATACACGGTCAAGGACCACATCAAGACCATCATGTCCAAAATGGGCGCCTCGTCCCGCTCTGAAGTGCTGTACAAGCTGGTGGCGTCCTGACCCCCGTTAGCGGCGGGCGGGCTTGCCCCGGCGACTGCTGACGCTGCGCCGGCTCACCTCGCGCTTTTCCTTGTCCCGGTGGCGCACGGCGATGTGCAGCGGCACTCCCTGAAATCCGAACGCTTCCCGCAGGCCGTTTTCCAGGTACCGCTTGTAGGAGTCCGTGATACCGTCCGGCATGTTCACGAACAGCACGAAACGCGGCGGTGCGGCACCCACCTGGGTGGCGTAGTAGATGCGTACTGCCCGGTGCTTATGGTTGGGGGGCGCCTGGCGTTGGATCAGCCCCTCAATGGTGCGGTTCAGTTCGCCGGTGCCGATGCGCAGGCGGAAGCCCGCCCCCACCTTGTCGACCGCGGTAAACAACTGGGTCAGGTGGAAACCGGTCTGTCCGGACAGGAACACGGTCGGGGCGTGGACCAGAAACGGGAAGTGACGGGAGATTTCGCTTAGTGCCCCCTGTCTGGCTTCATCGTCGCCCTTGTGCAAGTCCCACTTGTTGATCCCGAGTACGCAGGCCCGGTGGGAATTCAGCACCAGTCCGGCGATTTTGGTGTCCTGCTCGGTGACACCCTCTGATGCGTCCATCAGCAGTACCGCCACCTCGGCGCGCTTCAGCGCCTCCATGGTGCGGGTCAGCATGGCCCGCTCCACGCCCCGGGTGATCTTTCCCCGGCGGCGGATGCCGGCGGTATCGATGAACAGGTAGGGCTGTTCCTTGAAGGTGACTTCCGAGTCAATGGCATCGCGGGTGGTGCCGGGGACGTTGCTCACCACCAGCCGCTCTTCACCGAGCAGCCGGTTGATCAGGGTGCTCTTGCCCGTGTTGGGTCGGCCCACCACCGCTACGCGGGTGGCCGTGTCCGGCTCCTGTTCGGTCTCTTCCGGCGGGGTTTCCCACTCCGGCAGCCGTTCGCGCAGCAGGTCATACAGCTCGTCCAGTCCACGCCCGTGCTCCGCGGAGACGGGAATGAACGGTTCGAAGCCGATCTGGGAATCCCCCAGGGCATCGTGGCTGACCGCCTCGCTGTCGGCCTTGTTGGCCAGATGCGCCACCGCCACCCCAGACTTGCGCAGCCGGTCGGCAATCTCCCGGTCAGCAGGGGTAATTCCCTCGCGGGCGTCGGTAATGAACAGCACCACGTCGGCCTCAGCCAGGGTTTTGAGGCTCTGCTCCCCTACTTCGTGGTCCAACTGGCCGGTTTCCTCCGCCAGGTCCACGCCGCCGGTGTCCACCAGCGTGAAGCGCATGCGGCCCCATTCCACCTCCAGATAGTGGCGGTCCCGGGTCACCCCCGGGGTGTCCAGCACAATGGCCACGCGTTTGCCGGCAATGCGGTTGAACAGGGTGGATTTGCCCACGTTGGGGCGGCCCACCAGGGCCACCACCGGCAGTTTGAGGTCGACTGAGGTCATGGTGTGTGATTTCGCGGCGTGAAAAGAGGAGAAACGTTACCATGAAAGCGGGGTTGTCCACAACGTCAACCACCCGCTTCGCCTTGCGGGGACCGCCCGCCACATGCTAGGCTTCGCCGGCCGCAAAACCCCTCCGGGGCACCCGTTTTCCCTTGGAAGGCGAGCCCGTTGCGGGTGAAAGCCGCGGTGATTCCACGGCGGCCGAGCCGCCCGTCATCGACCCCTGAATTTCCCGGACCGCCGTGACCGCTTACGATCCCCAATCCATTGAGCGCCGCTGGCAGGAACACTGGCGTGCGGAGAACAGCTTTGCCGTCTCTGACGACGATTCCCGCCCGCGTTTCTACTGCCTGGAAATGTTTCCGTACCCCTCCGGGAAAATTCACATGGGGCATGTGCGCAACTATTCCATCGGCGACGTCATTGCGCGTTACAAACGCATGCGCGGTTTCAACGTGCTGTATCCGATGGGGTGGGACGCCTTCGGCCTGCCCGCCGAAAACGCCGCCATCAAACACAAGCTGCCGCCGGACGAATGGACCCGCTCCAACATTGCCGACATGCGTGGCCAGATGCAGCGACTGGGCCTTTCCTACGACTGGTCGCGGGAGTTGGCCACCTGCGAGCCGGAATACTACCGATGGAACCAGTGGCTGTTTCTGAAGTTGCTTGAAAAAGGCATTGCCTACCGAAAGGCCAGCCAGGTGAACTGGTGCGACCCCTGCCACACGGTGCTGGCCAACGAGCAGGTGGTGGACGGCGCGTGCTGGCGCTGCGATACCCCGGTCACCGCGCGGGAACTGGAGCAGTGGTGTCTTCGCATCACTGACTATGCCCAGGAACTTCTGGACGACCTAGACACCCTGGACGGCTGGCCGGAACGGGTGGTGGCGATGCAGAAAAACTGGATCGGGCGCTCCGAAGGGGTGGAGATCACCTTCGCGTTGGAGGCTTCAGGCGCCGGCCCCGATTCGCTGGCCGTGTATACCACCCGGCCTGATACCTTCATGGGGGTGACCTTTATTTCGGTGGCCCCCGGCCACCCTCTGGCTGAAGCCGCGGCTGCCGGCAATCCGAAACTGGCCGCGTTCATCGAGGAATGCAAGCGTCATGCGGTGTCGGAGGCGGCCATGGAGGCCCTGGAAAAACGTGGCATGGACACCGGCCGGGTGGCGATTCACCCGCTCACCGGAGAGCCAATCCCGGTCTACGTGGGTAACTTCGTGTTGATGGGTTACGGAACCGGCGCGGTGATGGCGGTTCCGGCCCACGACCAGCGTGATTTCGAGTTTGCAAAAAAATACAACCTGCCGATTCGGGTGGTGATTCAGCCGAATGGTGAGCCACTGGATCCAGCCACCATGCGGGAGGCCCATACCGGACCCGGTCGAATGATCAACTCCGGCGAGCCGTTCGATGGCATGCCCAGCCAGGCCGGAAAGGGGGCCGTGGCCGACCGGCTGGAGGCCGGGGGCGCGGGACGGCGCACCATCAATTTCCGCCTGCGCGACTGGGGCATCAGCCGCCAGCGCTACTGGGGAACGCCCATCCCGGTGATCCATTGTGCCGCCTGTGGCATGGTGCCGGTTCCCGAGGAATTGCTGCCGGTTAAATTGCCCATCGGTGTGCAACTGCCGGAGACCGGTTCCTATCTGGCCCAGAGCCCCGAATTTCATGCGGTTGACTGTCCCCGTTGCGGCAAGAGCGCCCGGCGCGATACGGATACCATGGACACCTTTATCGACTCGTCCTGGTACTTTGCGCGTTACACCTGTCAGGGTACCCGTGATGGGACCGGGCGCATGCTGGATCCCACCCAGGCTGACCGATGGTTGCCAGTGGATCAGTACATCGGTGGCATTGAGCACGCCATTTTGCACCTGTTGTACGCACGTTTTTTCACCAAGCTGCTGCGTGACGTGGGGCTGACCACCGTATCGGAACCGTTCCGCCGTCTGCTGACTCAGGGGATGGTGATCAAGGATGGGGCCAAGATGTCCAAGAGCAAGGGCAATGTGGTGGACCCGGCGGCACTGATGGACCGTTACGGGGCGGACACCGCACGGCTTTTTATCCTGTTTGCAGCGCCGCCGGAGCGGGATCTGGAGTGGTCCGATTCCGGCGTGGAGGGGGCGCACCGATTCCTGAAGCGGGTGTGGAGCCTGGCGCACGATCTGCCGCCCGCCGATTCCGGGCCGGTGGAGCTCTCTTCCGAGGCCCGCGACCTGAAACGGGCAACCCACCGCACCATTGCCAAGGTAACCGACGATATCGAGCGCAGTTACCAGTTCAATACCGCCATTGCGGCGCAGATGGAGTTGCTCAACGCGGCCAGCGAGTTCAAGACGCGTATCGTCGAGGGTAAGGGCGCGGCGGGGGACGGCGCCACCCTGCGCGAGACATCGCGCATTATGGTGCTGCTTCTGGCGCCGTTCGGTCCGCACATGGCGGAGGAATTGTGGCCGGTAATCGGCGGGGAGGATCTGGTGTGTCACCAGCCGTGGCCGCAAGCCGACCCGGATTGGCTGGTGGCCGAAAGCATGACCATTATCGTCCAGGTGAACGGAAAACTGAGGGATCGGGTGGAATTGCCGGTGGAAACCGATGAGGAGTCGGTGAAGGCGGCGGCGCTGGCCTGTGAAAAAGTCTCCGTCCAACTGGACGGAAAATCGCCACGGCGCGTGATTTATGTGCCCGGAAAGCTGGTCAATGTGGTGGCCTAGGGGCATGTTCCGGGGACTCATCCCGGTGCTGATACTGCTTGCGGGCTGCTCCGGTTATCACGTGGTGCGTGAAGGCACGGATGCGGGGGTTCGATTGGCGGTCAGCGCCTTTCATAACGACACGTCGGAGCCGTTTGTGGCCGAAATCGTCAGCGCCGCCGTGCGCGAGCGGCTGCTGGCGGGAGGGGTGAACGTGGTGGCCTATGGTGTGCCACGCCTGAGTGGCCGGGTGGTGAGCGTCACGGACGACATTCTGGCCTATGATGGGGCCGGGGTCGCCTACCAGCGGCGGCTGGTGCTGACCGTATTGCTTGATTTTGAGTCGGATGAGGGTTCCGGATGGGACGGCCGGCGTATGGTGGTGGCCGCCGACTATGCGGTGACCGGCGACGCGACCGGGAACCGCGACCGCAAGGATCGGGCGGTGGCTGAGGCCGCCTTCGCGCTGGCCGAATCGATTTTGCTGGAATTGCCCGGCGGAGAGGAATCGCCATGATCAACGTCCCGCTATCACCCGTGGCGCCGGTCTATCTGGTGCACGGCGAGGAAGAGATGCTGCGCGCGGAGGCGTTGGCGGATATCCGCGCCGCCGTTCTGGATGAGGGCATGGCCGATTTCAATCTGGACCGTTTCGACGGCGGTCAGTGCAGTGGCGCCAATGTGGTGGCGGCTGCCCAGATGCTGCCGATGATGGCCGAGCGGCGGCTGGTGGTGGTGCGCTTCGTGGAGCGTCTCAAGGCCGACGATCTGGCGGTGCTGGCCGGGTACCTGACCGACCCGTCGCCCACCACCTGTCTGGTGCTGGAAGGGGAAAAGCCGGACATGCGGCGGAACCCCTTCAACGCCGTCAAGAAGGTCGGCGCGGTGGTGCCATGCAAACCGTTATACGAAAAGGACGCCTCCACTGGCTGAGCGCGCGGGCCCGCCGCATGGGTCTGCAACTGGACCCCCGCGCGGCGCACTTCCTGACCGAGTATTGCGGCACCCATCTGGCCACCCTGGCAGCGGAACTGGACAAAGCGGCCGCGTGGGCTGGAGAGGGCGGCCGTATCGGTATGGAGGCGGTGGAGGAAACCGTGGGCCGGGGGCGGGTGCATACGGTGTTCGAGCTGGCGGACGCGCTGGGCGAGCGGCGTGGCGGGAGGGCGCTGAATGCGCTGGGCACGCTGCTGGATGCGGGAGAGGCGCCGCTCAAGGTGCAGGGGATGATTACCCGTCAGTTCCGGCTGATTGCCCGGGCAAGGGAGGTGCTGGCCACCGGGAATGGCAATCTGGCGCGGGAGGTGGGTGTGCCGCCGTTCGTGGCCAACAAGCTGGGCGCGCAGGCGCGTAAATTCACCGACCGGGAGATTCAGGCCGCTTTTGCACGCTTTGCACGCGTGGACCAGGATTTGAAAGGGGGAGCCCTGCCCCCGCGCATCGTGCTGGAGCGCGAAGTGATGGGCTTGTGCGGAACGGGGCAACGGGCGGCCGGGCCCGGAACGGGCCCGGTCCGGGAAGCCGTTAGCCGATGGCGTTAACCATCAACGTCAAACGCGAAACCTTGCGCGCCGCGTTGTTCTTGTGCAGCACACCCTTGCCGGCGGCGCGGGAGAGCAGCACGGTGGCGTCCTTCAGGGCGCTCTGGGCGGAGTCCTTGTCCTTGCCGATAACCGCTGTTTCCACCTTCTTCACGGCGGTGCGGACGGCGGACATGGTGCTGCGGTTGCGGTCGCGGCGGACAAGCGCCTGGCGGGCGCGTTTGGCTGCGGAAGCGTGATTGGCCATAAAACTCGTATCCTCAAAGAAACCGTGTCGCCCGGAAACACCCGTTCCGGACGGCGTACCGACCGGAGTCTCGCCCCGCTGTGACACACGGGTGGACTGTTCCGGAAACTTGGCATTTTATTCGCTCAGGGGGACTGGTGTCAACCGGTAGTCGCTCCAACGATCCGCCGCCTCCGCCCTCCGAAGGGGGTTCCGGCGAAACCGACCGCGTGGCCCGTGCCGCGGGTACCATCGGCCTGTTCACCTTTTTGTCACGGATATTGGGGTTCGTGCGCGATATGGTGGTGGCGCGCGTGTTCGGCGCCTCGCTGGTGGCGGACGCGTTTTTTGTCGCGTTCCGCATCCCCAGCATGCTGCGGGAACTGTTGGCGGAGGGCACGATGAGTGCCGCCTTCGTGCCAGTCTTCACCGAAAAACTGACCCGGGAGGGGCGTGCCCGGGCGTGGGAACTGGCCAGCCGGGCGTTCACGTTGCTGCTGTTGGCTCTGGTGGTGGTCACCTGTGTGGGCATCCTGCTGGCGCCGTTTATCGTACAGGTCATTGCCCCCGGATTTTCCGGCAACGCGGCCCAGCGGGAACTGACCGTGCTGCTGACCCGCATCATGTTTCCATATCTGATCTTCATCGGTCTGGCCGCGCTGGCCATGGGCATTCTCAATTCCCTGCGCGCTTTTGCCCTGCCAGCCCTGGCACCGCTGCTCTTTAACGTGGCGATTATCAGTTGTTCCCTGTGGCTGGCTCCCACCATGGGTGAACCGGCCCTGGCGCTGGCCATCGGCGTGCTGCTTGGTGGTTTTTTGCAACTGGGGCTGCAGATTCCCGGTCTGGTCCAACACCGGATGGTGCCGCGACCGGCCTGGGGGCCGTCCGATCCGGATGTGCGGCGCATGGGGCGGTTGATGATCCCGATGATCTTCGCCCTGTCGGTGACGCAGGTAAATCTGCTGGTGAATACCCTGCTGGCGTCCTTTCTGCCCGAAGGGTCGGTGAGTTATCTGTACTACGGCATGCGATTGATTCACTTCCCATTGGGCATTTTCGGCGTGGCCCTGGCCACGGCCATTCTTCCCTCCCTGTCCGCCCAGTCGGCACGGGGGGATATGGAAGGCATGAGCCGCGGCGTGGGCGACGGGCTGAAGCTGATCCTGTTTGTCACGGTACCCGCAATGGCCGGGCTGATTGCGTTGCGCGAGCCGATCATCGCCACCCTGTTCGAGCGCGGAGCTTTCGATCGGGCGGCGACTTTGGGAACGGCATCCGCGGTGTTCGCCTACGCCACCGGTCTGTGGGCATTTGCCGGGGTGCGGATTGCCGCTTCCACCTTTTATGCGCTCAAGGACACCGCCACCCCGGTGCGCATCGCGGCCATGGCCATGGCCGCCAATATCGGACTTAATCTGTTGTTGATGGGGCCGTTGGGCCACATGGGGCTGGCCTTGGCCACGGCCCTGGCGGCGATGCTCAATTTTTCCCTGCTGCTGTTTGCCCTGAGTCGACGCTTGCACGGCTTGGGTGCCGCCAACCTGCTCCCCTCGGTGGCGCGCACAGTGGCCGCGTCGGTCGTGATGGGCGGCGGTTGCATGTGGGTGGCCGGGCTGCCCCTGTGGGAGGGAGGGGTACCGACCCTGCAAATTTCGGTTTTGGGGGGGGCAGTGGGTGGTTTCGCTGTGGTCTACCTTGTGGTACACAAAATGCTGGGGGGGAGCGAGGTGGATACCCTGTGGCGGGTGGTGGCGCGCCGCCGCGGAACGGCGAAAGGCGGTTGACAGGGGCGACCCACAGGATACAGTTACAGCGCCCCCCGGTACTTGCCGACAATGAACAGGGGCAACCATAAGGGAAACAAGGACGTTTTCATCATGCGCAAGGTTTTGATCGCGGACGGGGTGCGGACCCCATTTACCAAGGCAGGCACCCTGCAGGCCGCCGCTCACACGGTGGACCTGGGCCGCTATGTTACCGCCGAGTTAATGGTCCGTACCGGCATCGACCCATCCCAGGTGGATGAACTGGTGGCCGGCAATGTGATTCAACCGGTGGATGCCGTGAACGTGGCCCGTGTGATCGCTTTGCGCGCCCACCTGCCCAATTCGGTGCCGGCCTATACCGTGCACCGCAATTGTGCGTCCGGCATTCAGGCCCTTGCCGAGGGGTGGATGATGATCGCCAGCGGGCGCGCCGAATGCGTGATCTGCCTGGGGGTGGAATCCATGTCCGACGCGCCGTTTATCGTCAAGCGCTCGGTACGGGCGTGGCTCACCGAACTGCAAAAGAAAAAGAGCCTGGGTGCCAAGGTCGGCCATCTCAAAAAATTGCCGATGAAGGACCTTTTTCCGGACATCGGCCTGATTCTCGGCCTGACCGATCCTGTCAGCACCCTGAACATGGGGCAGACGGCGGAAAATCTGGCGCGGGATTTCGCCATCAGCCGTACCGAACAGGATCAGTTGGCGATGACCAGCAACCTGCGGGTGGCGGCCGCGTGGGAGGCGGGGCGTTTTGATGACGAGGTGATGACTACCTTCCCGCCGCCGACCTTTGACCCGGTTTCCCGCGACAACGGGCACCGGGCCGACTCCACCCTGGAGAAGTTGGCCACCCTGAAGCCAGTGTTTGATCGCGAAAACGGCACGGTTACCGCCGCCAACAGCTCCCAGATCACCGACGGCGCCTGTGCGGTACTGTTGACCAGCGAGGATTTTGCCAAGAAGAGCGCCATGAAGCCGTTGGGTGCCATGGTGGACTTTGCCTTTGGCGGATTGGACCCGTCCCGCATGGGGCTGGGGCCGGTCTATTCCACCCACCGGATATTTGAAAAGCACAACCTGGGCTGGGACGCCATTGACCTTGTGGAATTGAACGAAGCGTTTGCGGCCCAGGCTATCGCGTGTCTGCGGGCGTGGGACTCAAAGGAGTTTTACAAAAGGGAGATGGGCGGCGCCAAGGCACCGGGGGCGCCCGACTGGAACCAGGTCAACGTGAACGGAGGGGGCGTGGCGTTGGGCCATCCGGTGGGTGCCACCGGAACCCGCATCGTGCTGACCCTGCTGCGCGAGTTGAACCGCACGGGAGGCAAGAACGGCATCGCCACACTCTGCATTGGTGGGGGTCAGGGCGCAACGGTATTGGTGGAGGCGGTATAGATGAGCGGTCGCAACTGGAGTCATACGGAAGAGGACGGCATCATCACCCTCACCATCGATGTTCCCGATAAAGCGGTCAACGTCCTGTCCGGGGCGGTGCTGGAGGAATTGAGTCAGGTGCTCACCGAGCTGTCCGCCAGGTCGGCCAAGGGGATGATTGTCCGTTCCGCCAAGTCTGGCTTCATCGCCGGTGCGGATGTGAATGAGATTTCTGAAATCGTCGATCCGACCACGGCCACGCAACTGGTGGAGCGCGGTCAGGCGGTGCTGATTCAGTTGGAAAAAATGCCGTTTCCGACCGTGGCGGCGATTCACGGTGTCTGTCTGGGTGGCGGCATGGAGCTGGCCTTGGCCTGCACCCACCGGGTGTGCACTGACGATACATCCACCCGCATGGGCCTGCCGGAAGTGAAGCTGGGCATCCACCCCGGCTTCGGAGGTTGCGTGCGCATGCCCAAGGTGGTGGGGTTGGAAAAGGCCACCCAGTGGATTTTGGGCGGCTCCACCATCAACGCCCGGCAGGCCAAAAAGGCCAAGCTGGTGACCCAGGCGGTGGCGCCGGAGGTGCTGCTGTCCGCCGCCCGCAAGGTGGTGGAAAAGAACCGCCGGGTGCGCGCCAATGGGAGTTGGCTGTTGACCGGAAATCCGCTCGGCCGCAAGGTGTTTTTCGATCAGGCCCGCAAAATGCTTTCCAAAAAAGCCCGTCCGGACCACTATCCGGCCCCGCATGCGGCGCTGAAGGTGCTGGAGCGGATTCAGGGAATGGCGTCCCTCCAGGCCCATAAGGTGGAGGCCGACTCCTGCGGGTCGCTGATCCCGCTGGCGGTCACCAAAAATCTGATCCGCGTGTTCTTCGCCTCCGAAAAGCTGAAACACCAGGATGCTGCACGGCTCGGCAAGGCGGATGCCGCAGCCATCACCCATGCGGTGGTCGTGGGCGCCGGTGTGATGGGCGCCGGAATTGCCAGCGAATTCGCCCGCAAGGGGCTGATTGTCCGGCTGGCCGACCTTTCCGATCAGGCCTTGGGCAAAGCAGTTGCGAGCATTGCCAAAAATGCCCAGTTCGCCGCCCGCAATTCCCCGCGCGGCGAGGCGGAGCGGATGATGAGCCGGATATTGCCGACCACCGATCTGGATCGTCTGGGCAAGGCGGATCTGATTGTGGAGGCGGTAGCCGAGAACATGGGTATTAAAAAATCCCTGTTTGCCAACGCGGTGAAACAGTTGGGCGACAAGGCGTTGCTGCTGACCAACACGTCCTCCCTGTCGGTGAACGAGATGTTCTCCGAGGTGCCGGATCCGTCACGGACCGCGGGCATGCATTTTTTCAATCCGGTACCCAAGATGCCGCTGGTGGAGGTGGTGGTCGGCGAGAAAACCTCTCCGGAAACGGTAGCCAGGATTACTGCCCTGTCGGTGCGCATCGGCAAGATGCCGCTGATCGTGCAGGAGTGTCCCGGATTTCTGGTCAACCGCATTCTGATGCCGTACCTGAACGAGTCGATGATGTTGCTCCAGGAGGGCGCTCAAATCGACCATGTGGACAAGGTGTTGCACGATTTCGGCATGCCGATGGCTGCGTTCCGTTTGTCGGACGAGATCGGGTTGGACATCTGTCACCATGTGGCCGATGTACTGTTCAAGGGCTTTGGAAAGCGCATGACTCCGGCCCCAGGCATGGCCAAGTTGTTTGAGTCGGGCCGTTACGGCCGTAAGGTCGGAAAGGGGTTTTACAAGTACGAAAACGGCAAGTCCAAGGGGGTGGACCCGGAGAGCTACCGTCTGCTGGAGGGGCGCGGAAACGCCTCGTTTTCTGACGATGACATCCGCGACCGGTGCGTGCTGGCGATGGTGGCGGAGGGGGCGCGAATTCTCGAGGAAGGCATTGTCGAGGATGCCCAGCAACTGGATGCCGGGATGATCTTTGGAACCGGCTTCCCGCCGTTCCGAGGTGGTTTGATGCGCTACGTGGAGGAACGCGGTCCGGCTCAGGTGGTGGCGGTGCTGGAAAAGCTGGCCGCCACTCACGGAGAACGGTTTGCGCCGAACCAGTGGCTGAAGGACTTTGCCGGCGGCAAATAGATTCGATCCGGGGGGACATGGTGGGCAACATTCCCGATACCATGCGTGCCGTGCGGTTTTCCCGCACTGGCGGACCGGAGGTGCTGGCCACCGAGGCGGTTCCGGTGCCGGAGCCGGGGCCGGGCGAAGTGTTGCTGCATCTGGGTGCCGCTTCGGTCAATCACCTGGATGTGTGGCTGCGCAGCGGGGCTTTGCCGGTGGCCCTGCCCCATACTCCCGGCAGCGATGGTGCCGGGGTGGCCATCGCTCTGGGGCCGGGGGTGACCGGGGTCGAAATCGGTGGCCGCTATGTAATTTATCCGGGCCTTTCCTGCGGATTCTGTTCCCACTGCGTGGTGGGGCAGGGGCAACGGTGTGACCGGTTTTCCATTCTGGGTACCGTCAGCGCCGGTACCTATGCACCTTTCGTGGCGATTCCGGCCCGCAACCTGGTTCCGCTTCCCGATCATTTGGATGATTTGCACGCGGCCTGTCTGCCGGTGGCGGGGATCACCGCCTGGCACCTGCTTGTCACCCGGGCAGGGGTTACCGCCGGTGAGACCGTTCTGGTTCATGGTGCGGGCAGCGGGTTGGGCATTTTCGCAATTCAGATCGCCCGCCTGCACGGGGCACGGGTGCTGGCCACGGCCGGAAGCGCTGAAAAGTGCCGTTTGGCACAGGATCTGGGGGCTGAAGCCTGCTTTGATCACACTTCCGGAAATATTCCCGAGAAGGTGCTGGAGGCCACCGGTGGCGCCGGGGCGCAGGTGGTGTTCGATCACGTGGGTGCGGCGCTGTTTGCGGGCAATCTGAAGGCTCTGGCCGTGGGCGGGCGACTGCTGGTGTGTGGTACCACCTCCGGTGGTGAAGTGAAGTTCAATTTGCGTGACCTGTTCGCACGTCAGCAGACCATGTACGGGGCGCGGCTGGGGGGAATTTCCGACCTGCATCAGGTAGTTTCCCATGCCGCTGCGGGGCGCATCCGGGCGGTGATCGATCAGGTGTTTCCCCTGCCCCGGGCCGACGAGGCTCACGCCCGTATGGAAGCGCGCACCCATTTTGGCAAGATCGTGCTGAACGCCCGCCCGAAACGGTAACTGTTCCCGCCGTTTCCGGTTGCCTCCGGCGGCCCGAAAAACGTACTCTTTCAGTACCGGGTCACCTGTGTGATATTTCCGACACCGTGTGGCCCTGCTTTTTTTAATGCGTGAAAATGGAAGGAAGCGCATGTATCAGAAAATTCTGGTCCCGACGGATTTTTCCGAGCCGTCCGAGGGCGTGTGGCAACATGCGGCGGAACTGGCAAAGCTGTGTGGCGCAAAGCTGGTGGCACTGTACGTGGTGGAGCCGGTTCTTTCCCACTACGGGATGGTGGGACTGATCCCCAGCGTTACGGAGCTGGAGGAGCAGCACGACATTGCCTCGCAGGTGAAGCTAAAGGAGTTGGCCGACAAGGCCAAGTCTGAAGGGCTCAATGTGGAAACCCGGGTGCTCAAGGGCAAGCCGTGGCGGGCCATTGTGGAAGCCGTGGCGGACACCGGGGCGGATCTGGTGGTGATGGGTACCCACGGTCGCACCGGGATCTCCCACGAGGCATTGGGGAGCACCGCTGAACGGGTGGTGCAGCGTGCCGCTTGCCCGGTTCTGGTGGTCCGCTAACCGGACTGTGAGGAGCCGGGGCGGGATGACAACGGACATCCTTCCCGGCTTGTGCGGGGATCACCTCGGGTTTGGACTGAAATTCGGGCGCGAAAGAACACCTGCCCCGGTGGGGAAGGCGAAGCAGAGGGCGGGGGTGGCCGGAGCGAAAAATCCGCTCCGGGACGCGGGGAGCCTAGTCCGGCTTGACCGCCTTAACCGGTTTGACCACTTTTCCGGAGCGCAGGCAGCGGGTGCAGACCTTGACGCGCTTGACCACACCGTTCACCAAGGCACGCATACCCTGAATGTTGGGGTGGAATACGCGGCGGGTCTTGCGGTGGGAGTGGCTGACGTTATTGCCACTCATCCGGCTTTTGCCACAAAAATTACATACGTTGGCCATCAGGAACTCTCCCGGAAAAAATCTTGTTCACGTCACCGGCCTCGTCCAAAGCAGAGGGCCAGCATCCGGTGCGTGGCACGATACGCAAACGGACCCGGCATGATACCAGAACACTTTCTGTCCGGCAATAGGGCGTTTGCGTGGTCCTGCCGATGCAAAGGTGTGGGAGCGCGGTGCCGATGAACCCCACTGCAACCGACACACCCCTGTCGGACCTGATCGGACCGCTCACGTTTGCCACCCGGGATGGAACCGCCATTGAACGGATCGGCGGATTGCCGGATCTGGTGCGCGCAAAGGTCGCTGCCTGGCGGGAGGCTCTGGATCCTGAAGATCCCGGGCGGGGGCGGGCGGATCGCTGGTTGAAAGCGCTGGCGACGTACGACCGGCTGGACGCGGACGGGCGGCGGGATTGCCTGAAGGTGGTGCTGGGTGACATTCAGGGTGGGGCGCCGAGCCGCACCCGGAAGAAGGGGTCGAGTGAAAAACGGAGATCGCCGGTGCCGGAGGCAATCGGCCTGCTGACCCTGGGGGCTGACGTGCGTTTTCTGCCCGGGGTGGGTGAGCGGCGCGCGATGCTGCTGGAAAAACTGGGCATCCGCACCGTCGAGGACCTGTTGCTGCACCTGCCGTCCCGCTACGAGGACCGCAGCCGAATCCTGACGGTGTCCGAATTGACCCCCGGGCGAATGGCCACCGTGCGTGGCGAGGTAATCGACGCGGAACTGAAGACCACCCGGAACCGGCGCATGCGCATCTTTGACGCGGTGCTCACCGATGACTCACTGCTGGGTGGGGTCGTTGTGGCGCGGTGGTTCAATCAGCCGCACAAGGCGCGCCAGGTGCGTGCCGGGGAAAAGTATTTGTTGTCCGGCAAGGTGATTTTTGACCGCTTTCTGAACGTGCCGGTGCTGGAAAACCCGGAGTGCGAGCCGTGGGAGGATGGGGAAGAGACTGTGCACACCGGTCGGGTGGTGGCGATTTATCCCGCAACCGAAGGGCTCACTTCGCGCCAGCTGCGTACCTGGGTGGCGGCGGCGATTACGGCGGTGCCGGATGAGGATCCGATGCCGCAGGCGGTGCTGAAGCGGCTGGGGCTGCCCGCCCGCGACGAGGCGTTCCGAACCGTGCACCGACCGCCGCAGGTGGCGGCGGTGGCGTCCGCCACGCGACGGTTCGCCTTCGAGGAATTTTTTCATCTGCAACTGGGGCTGGGGTTGAAGCGGCGCAACCAGACCCGGGTGCGCACCGGTATCTCTTTTCCCGACCGGCCGGGGGCGCTGGAATCGCGCCTGCGGGAGCGCTTACCATTCGCGTTGACCGGGGCGCAGGAACGGGTGCTGGCGGAGGTGTTCCGCGACCTGTCCGGAGACACCCCCATGCACCGTCTGGTGCAGGGCGATGTGGGATGCGGCAAGACCATGGTGGCGCTGTTCGCCTTGGTGCGTGCGGTGGACAACGGTTTTCAGGGCGCCATCATGGCCCCCACCGAGGTGTTGGCGGCGCAACACTATCAAAAAATTTCTGAGCTACTGGAGGCGCTGCGGATTCCGGTGGCGCTGCTGGTGGGGGGGCAGGCAAAGGGGCGCAAAACGACTTTGGCGGCGGTGGCTGACGGGACCATCCCCATTGTTGTGGGCACCCAGGCGCTGATTCAGGACAAGGTGTCATTTCACCGGCTGGGGGTGGCGGTGGTGGACGAACAGCACCGCTTCGGGGTGCGCCAGCGGGCGCTGATCGGGGCCAAGGGCAAGTCGCCCCACGTGCTGGCGATGACCGCCACTCCGATTCCGCGCAGCCTGGCGATGACCGTGTACGGTGACCTGGATCTGTCGGTGATCGACGAATTGCCGCCGGGCCGCTCCCCGGTCAAGACCCGCCTGTACGGGGAAAAACGGCGCGAGCAGGTTTACAAAAAAATTCGGGTTGAGGTGGAAAAAGGGCGCCGCGCCTACGTGGTGCACCCGTTGGTGGAGGACTCGGAAAAGTCCGACCTGCGTGCCGCCACGGTGGCCATGGAGGAACTCCGGAATGGCGACCTTTCCGGCTTGCAACTGGCGTTGCTGCACGGGCGCATGCGTAGCGACGAAAAGACGGCGGTAATGGCCGATTTTGCCGCCGGGCGTATTCAGGTGCTGGTGACCACCACCGTGGTGGAGGTTGGGGTGGACGTGGCCGAGGCCACCGTCATGGTGGTGGAGCACGCTGAGCGCTTTGGCCTGTCCCAGTTGCATCAGTTGCGTGGCCGGGTGGGGCGTGGGAAGTGGCCGGGCGAGTGCCTGCTGGTGGCTTCCCCCGCCGTTTCCAGGGACGGACGGGAGCGGCTCAAGGCGTTGGTGGACAGTAACGACGGTTTTGTCATCGCCGAGCGAGACTTGGAAATTCGCGGCCCTGGCGAGCTGTTCGGACGCCGCCAGTCGGGCCTGCCGGAATTGAAGGTGGCCAACCTGATTACCGACGCGGCGTTATTGTCTTCCGCCCGCGAGGAGGCCGCGCGGCTGCTGGATCAAGACCCCGTGCTGTCCCGTCCAGAGCACGCCGCGCTGAAGCGCACCGTGGCCGAACGGTGGAAGGATCACCTGAGTTGGGGCGCGGTGGGGTAATGGCGATCCCGGCGGGATGGACACGCGGCGGGGCCTGCCTTAGGATGGTGCTGTGATTCGTTTGCGAACAATGGGGTGTCTGGCCGTGGCCGCGCTGCTTTCCGGCTGCGGGGCATGGATTCCAGTGTCCGACCCAGGCCTCACCGTTTCCAGTGACCGGCATGGCAGTACCCAGCAGCGTGGCGACGTCTCCGTCACCGTGCGCACCAAGGCGTGGCGGGAAGAGCCGTATCAGGTATTGCTGCGGTACGTGTTCCCGCTTTACGTCCTGGTGCGCAACGATGGGCCAGGGCCGGTTCCGTTCGATCCGGTGGACATAGTGGTGCTGGACGAGGAAAACAACCTGTATCGCCCCATCCCGCCAGAACGGCTGGAGCAGATCATGTCCACGCCACCGCCCTATCCCGATGGTATGCTTCACCCGATGGTGATGCCACCTCCCCCCCCTTTCTACAGTTTCGACTTTGCGGCGACGTTGTCGGGTTTGACCGCGGGCGAGGTGGAGGCCCGCACCCAGGTGCGCGGTCCGGTGTTTTTTCCGCTCACCATGATCTATGCCCGTCACCTGACCGTGCGTGTGCCGGTGGCCGGAGAGATATTCGAATTCCGGTTCCGTGCCCGCTAACCTGATTCAGCCCATGTGGGCCCGCACCAGCCGCGTGGCGGCGGTGGACGTGGGTACCAACACCATCCGCCTGCTGGTGGCGCGCATCAACGAACAGCACGTAATTCACGTGGAGCATTCCGACCGTGAGATGACCCGGCTGGGAGAAGGGCTGGCGCATACCGGGCGCATTGCTGACGTTGCCGTGGAGCGTTCCCTTGCGGTGCTGGGTCGGTTTTCCGAAAAAATCCGCGAGTTGGCCCCGGATGGGGTGGCGGTGGCCGCCACCAGCGCCGTGCGCGAAGCCGAAAACGGCCCGCAGTTTGCCGAGCGGGTGCGCGCCGAAACCGGCCTTGATCTGAACGTGATCCCCGGCGATGAGGAGGCCCGGCTGACCGCCCTGGGAGCCTCCTCGGTTCTGAACGGCGATACCCGCAACCTGTTGATCGTGGACATTGGCGGCGGCAGCACTGAATTTATTCTGATCAAGGGGGGGGAGCAGGCGGCGCGGGTCAGTGTTCCCATGGGGGTGGTGACCGCCACGGAACGCTTTCTGGAAGGAGATCCACCACGGCAGCCGGAACTGTACGACCTGGACGAATTTCTTCGGAAGCACATGCGCACCGTGCGGGAAGGGCTGGGGGAGTTGGGCAATGTGCGGCTGGTGGCCACCGCCGGGACTCCCACCACCCTGGCGGCCATGGACCAGGAAATGACTGTCTACGACCCGGCGCGGATCAACAACCATGTGTTGCCGTTGCTGCGCGTAGAGGAACTGTACGCGCGGATCGCACGCGCGTCGATTGCCGAACGGGCCCGCATGACCGGTATTGAGTCGGGGCGCGAGGAATTGATGGTCTCGGGCTGCGCCATTCTGCTCCGGGTGATGCACGATTTCCAGTTCGGTGCGGTGTCAGTGAGCGATTATGGCCTGCGCGAGGGCCTGGCCATTGACCTGTTCGAGCGGCTGGGTCGCTCCGTCTGAGGCAGATTCCCTATAACGACTGCACGATACGCTCGGCGATTTCCTTTGCATCACCGAACAGCATCAGGGTGTTGTCGGCGTAGAACAGCGGGTTGTCGATGCCCGCATAGCCGGGCGCCAGACTTCGCTTGACTACCATCACCGTCTTGGCTTTGTCCACGTCGAGGATCGGCATGCCGTAAATAGGGCTGCCCGGATCACTGCGGGCGATCGGGTTGACCACGTCGTTGGCGCCAATTACCAGCGCCACGTCGCAGTCCTTGAACTCACGATTGATTTCTTCCAGTTCGAATACCTGATCGTAGGGCACCTCGGCCTCGGCCAGCAATACGTTCATGTGGCCGGGCATGCGTCCGGCCACCGGATGGATGGCAAAACGCACGCTCACCCCCGCCTCGGAGAGCAGTTCCGCCATCTCCTTTACCGCATGCTGTGCGCGTCCCACCGCCATTCCGTAGCCGGGCACGATGATTACGCTGCTGCCGTTCTTCATCAGGAACGCGGCGTCCTCCGGGCTTCCGCTCTTGGCCCCCTTGCCCGCCGCCGCCTGCTGGGGGCTTTCCGCCGTTTCCGTGCCAAAGCCGCCGAATAGAACGTTCCAGATGGAGCGGTTCATGGCGCGGCACATGATGTAGGACAGGATCGCACCGGAACTGCCCACCAGGGCGCCAACCACAATCAGCAGATGGTTGCCCAGGGTGAAGCCGATCCCCGCCGCGGCCCAGCCCGAATAGGAATTGAGCATGGATACGATCACCGGCATGTCGGCCCCGCCGATGGGCACGATGAGTAGTACTCCCAACAGCAGGGCAATGCCGATCACCACCAGATAGCTTGCGAACGACTGGGTAACGCAGAAGTGAACGCTGACCGCCACCATGGCCATGGCCATGGTCAGATTGACCAGATGCTGGCCCCGGAACACGACCGGGGCGCTGCCAAAGGTGCCCTTCAGCTTGCCGAAGGCGATTACCGATCCGGTGAAGGTAATGGCGCCGACGAATGCGCCGATCACCATCTCCACCAGGCTGCCCACCCCGATGCGGCCGTCGGCCCCGGCGATGCCGTATTCGGTGGGGCTCAAAAATGCCGCCACCGCGATCAGGACGGCGGCAAGTCCCACCAGGGAGTGCATGGCGGCCACCAGTTCCGGCATGGACGTCATCGGGATGCGTCTGGCCACCACGGCGCCGATCACTCCGCCCAGCACGATCATGGCGGCAATCGGGCCGTAGCCGACCACGTGCGGCGCCATCAGGGTGGTGGCCACGGCAATGGCCATGCCCAGCATGCCCAGCATATTGCCCTGGCGTGCCGTTTCCGGTGAAGAGAGTCCCTTGAGGGACAGGATGAACAGGACCGATGCGATCAAATAGGCAAGGCTGGTGGCGTCTTGGGACACGGAAATTCTCCGGATGATTGGCGCTGCGGGAAAGTGTCGACCGGCGAATGGCTACTTTTTCTTGCGGAACATTTCCAGCATGCGCTGGGTGACCAGAAACCCGCCGAACAGGTTCACGCTGGCCAGCGCGACCGCTGCCAACCCCAGTCCGGTGGCCAGATTCAACTCGGCGGGTCCCGCCGCCAGCAGGGCACCGACGATGATTACCGCGCTGATGGCATTGGTCACGCTCATCAGGGGAGTGTGCAGGGCGGGGGTGACTTTCCACACCACGTGATAGCCGACAAATACCGCCAGCACGAATACCGTTAGGCCGACCAGAAACGGCGACGGCAGCGCTCCGTGGACGTTGCCCGCGACCTCGGTGATGGCTTGGGTCTCGGTCATGTTCAGCCCTCCTTTCCGGAAAAGCGTGGGTGGACGATTTCGCCGCCCCGGGTGACAAGACACCCGGCGACCAGTTCGTCTTCCGTATTGAGCATTAGTTCCCCCTGCTCATTCAGCATCGGAAAAATGAAATTCACAAGATTGCGCGCGAACAGGTGGCTGGCGTCGGCGGGGATGCCCGCCGCCAGATTCAGGGTACCGACAATCGTAACGCCGTGCGCCTCGATCACCTCACCCGGGCGGGTGAGGGCGCAGTTGCCGCCAGTGGCGGAGGCCAGATCCACGATCACCGAGCCGGGACGCATGGAGCGCACCATTTCCTCGTCAATCAGCCTGGGTGCCGGGCGGCCGGGGATCAGCGCGGTGGTGATCACCATGTCGTTGAGCGGAACGTGGGTGGCCAGCAGCGCCTGTTCCTTCTGTTTGTAATCGTCGGCCATCTCCTTGGCGTATACGGATGCCTCCGCCCGCTGCTCCTGCTCCACGCAGATAAATCTTCCTCCCAGGCTTGCCACCTGTTCGCCCACTTCCGGGCGAACGTCGTAGCCGGTGACCACCGCCCCCAGCCGTTTGGAGGTGGCGATGGCCTGCAGGCCCGCCACACCGCCCCCTAGCACCAGCACCTTCGCCGGGGTCACCGTGCCGGCGGCGGTCATCATCATCGGGAACATGCGCGGGTAGTGGTTGGCGGCCACCAGCACCGCCTTGTATCCGGCCACGTTGCTCTGGGAGGAGAGCACGTCCATGGACTGGGCGCGGGTGATCCGTGGCAGTAGTTCCAGTGCCAGGGTGGTCAGCCCGGCGGAGGCCCACTTTTCGATTCTCTCCGGCGCCGACAGGGGGGACAGCATGCCCACCACCACGGTGCCGGAGCGGAGCATGTCGAGGGTGGCATCGTCGGGCGGTTGGGCGGTAAAGATCACATCGGACTGGGCAAACAGATCCGCCCGCTTGACAATTTCCGCCCCGGCCTGGGTGTAGGCGGCGTCCGGCCAGGCGCTGTGTTCACCGGCATGGCTTTCGATCCGCACGGTCAGGCCCTTGCCGATCATCTGTTTGACGGTATCCGGCGAGGCCGCCACCCGGGTTTCACCGGGCTCGGTCTCTCTGGGTATGCCGATATTCATCCCCTCTCCTCTCCGCCGGTACCCGGGGGCGAAGCCCCCGGTATGCCGGAAATTCTGAATCTACCAGCCCCGCCCTCCGGGGCCGTCCGCCGGAAATCCGGGTTACCGCCGTACTCAGCGGCAGACCTCACGCTACCCCAAATAAGGGAGGTTGGCAATGCGACCGGGGTCCGGTCGGAGGAAGGTCAACCGCCCAGTGGGCACCGGGTGCGTGCCGACTCCACGAGCGCGGCAAACAGGGCTGCCTGCTCCGGGTGGTCCGGGTACAGGTACTCCGGATGCCACTGCACGGCGATCACCATGCCGTCGGTGCTTTCATAGGCCTCCACCACGCCGTCCGACGCGGTGGCGGTGACGGTCAGGCCTTGACCGACGGCTTTTACCGATTGGGTATGGGATGAATTGACGGCCAAGGTCTGGGCCCCGCAGATGCGCGCCAGACGGCTTCCTGCCACCACGCGCACGTCGTGCACCGTGTGGACCGCCTTGCTGGTCTGCATATGTTCCAGAGGGGCGTCCACCTCCATGCCGATGCGCTGCACCAGGGTGCCGCCTAACACGGCGTTGATGGTCTGCATGCCGCCGCAAATGGCCAGCACCGGAAGCCCCCGCGCACGGGCGCCGGTGTACAGGGCCACCTCAAAGCGTTGCTTGTCCGGAGCCATGATGTCCAGATCGAAGCGTGGGGTTTCCCCGTAGGCGGCAGGGTCCAGATGGCGGCCGCAGCCGGTCATCAGCAGGGCATCCAGTTTGTCCAGGTAGGTGTCCGCGTCGGTCTCGTCCCGGGGCACCCCCAAAAGCCAGGGCAAGGCGCCCGCGTCGCGCACCGCACGGGTATAGCGGGCGTTCAGAAAATGGTGGGCCTCGTCGCCGCCGAAGCGTTCCATGGTGCCGGGATTGAAGTCGCCGACAACGCCGATGTGAGGGAGCGCGGTCATGGCTTCGTTTCGGCGGGTCAGTTTTCCTTAATGAGCAGCAGGCGGGGTTCGGTCAGTTCGTCCATCACGTAACGCACGCCCTCGCGTCCGAGGCCGGAGTCCCGCACGCCGCCGTACGGGGTGTGGTCGAAGCGCAGGGTGGGGATGTCGCCCACCACCACGCCGCCCACCTCCAGATGGCGGTGGGCGTACAGGGCTTCGGACAGATCCCGGGTGAATACTCCCGCCTGCAGGCCGAAGCGGGAGGTGTTGACCATCTCCACCGCCTGCTTGAAGGTGTCGAACGGCGCGGCCACGGCCACCGGACCGAACACCTCCTGGCAACAGACTTCCAGTTCCGCCGGGGCGTCGGTGAGTACCACCGGGCGGATCACGTTGCCGTCCCGTTGGCCACCGGTACGCAGGGTTGCGCCGCCGTCCACAGCCCGCTGCACCCAGGAGGCCACCCGGTCGGCGGCGGCAGTGTCGATGAGCGGGCCGCACACGGTGTTCGGGTCGCGTGGATCCCCTACCGCCAGGGCCTCGGTGGCGCGCACCAGTTCCGCCATGAACGGTTCATAGACCTCGTGTTGAACGAAGATGCGTTGCACCGAGATGCAGATCTGTCCCGCATAGGCGAAGGCACCGAACGCTACCCGTTTGGCGGTGGCGGCCAGATCCACGTCCGGGCAGACGATGACCGCCGCATTGCCCCCCAGTTCCAGCGCCACGCGCTTCTTTCCGGACAGGGCCTTGATCTGCCAGCCGACCCGGTCACTGCCGGTGAAGCTTAAAAACGCCATGCGGTCGTCGGTGATCAGCGGTTGGGCATGCTCCACCGAGCACGGGATGACGGTAAACAACCCGTGCGGCGCCCCGGCCTGCACCACGATGTCCTGCAACAAAAGGGGGGTGAGCGGGGTCTGTACCGGAGGCTTGAGCACCATCGGGCAGCCCGCGGCCAGGGCTGGAGCCAGTTTGTGGGCGACCAGATTGAGCGGAAAGTTGAACGGGCTGATGGCCGATACCGGCCCCACCGGCACCCGCCGGGTAAAGGACACGTACCCTTCGCCGGGGGCGGTTATGTCCACCGGCAGCACCTCTCCGGACAGGCGCTTGGCCTCTTCGGCGGCGATGGTGAAGGTGGTAACCGCGCGGTCCACCTCCCCCTGGGCCTGGGTGATCGGCTTGCCCCCTTCCTCCACGATGCGGCCTGCCAGTTCCGAGCGGCGTCCGGCGATGGCGGCGGCGATGTCGGATAACAGGCGGGCCCGGCGATGCGCGGGCCATTCGCGGTAGTCGTGAAACGCAGTGACAGCGGCGGATATGGCGGCCTCCACCGCGTCCGGGCCGGCCTGGGGCACCTGGGCGATGGTGTCGCCGGTGAACGGGTTGGTCACCGGGTCGCTGTGGTGGGCCCGGA
Organism: Nitrospirota bacterium; assembly: GCA_029881725.1. Classification (GTDB taxonomy): domain Bacteria; phylum Nitrospirota; class JACRHL01; order JACRHL01; family JACRHL01; genus JAOUMB01. Next base: position 19,150 of record JAOUMB010000009.1, on the reverse strand, counting down.
ATGCGGTTCCGGCCACTGTCAGTTCATGGGCGTCCATGTGCGGTGGGCCCGCGTCCGCCGGGGCCTTACCCCTCCGCCGGGGCGGATTTTTTGCCGTTTTTCTTGTTTTCCGCCATGAATTTGTCAATGAGGGCGGTCTGCTCCTTGACCAGGTCCGCCGAGCGGTGCAGCGCATCGCCTTCCGGGTTGGACAGGCGCACGTCGACGATCTCCTCGATGCCGTTGGTGCCAAGCTTGCACGGCACCCCGATGAAGGTGCCGTTGATGCCGTACTCACCCTCGCACAGGGCGGAGCAGGGGAGGATTTTTTTCTTGTCCACCATGATCGCTTCGATCATTTCCACGGTGGCGGCGGAGGGGGCGTAGTAGGCGCTGCCGGTTTTGAGCAGGCCAACGATTTCGGCGCCGCCGTTCCGGGTGCGCTCCACCAGCGCGTCAATGCGATCCTGGGTCATCAACTCCGGAATCGGGATGCCGGCCACGGTGGAATAACGCGGCACCGGGACCATCGAATCGCCATGGCCACCGAGCACGAAGGCGTGGATGTTGTCCACCGACACATTCAATTCCATGGCGATGAAGGTGCGGAACCGGGCGGTATCCAGGATGCCGGCCATGCCGATGATGCGGTTCTTGGGGAATCCGCTGGCCTTCCAGGCCACGTGGCACATGACGTCCAGCGGGTTGGTCACCACAATGATAATTGCATCCGGAGAATGCTTGACGATGTTCTCGGTGACCTCCTGAACCACCTCCATGTTCATCTTCAGAAGATCGTCGCGGCTCATTCCCGGCTTGCGGGGGAATCCGGCGGTGATGACCACGATGTCCGAATCCGCGGTGGGCCCGTAATCGTGGGCGCCGATGATTTTGGTATCAAAGCCAAGAATCGGAGAGCTTTGCAGCAGGTCCAGGGTTTTGCCCTCACCCCGGTCGGCCACGCGGTCGATCAGCACCACGTCGGTGAGCTCTTTTTCCACCAGCCGCTGGGCCAGGGTGGAGCCAACGTTGCCCGCGCCCACCACCGTTGTCTTGAATCTGCGCATCGCCCTGTTTACCTCCGTTAGGCGTGGCCGAGGGACCGGTCTTCCGGTCTTGCCGGAACCGCCCTGCCACGCGACTATTACCGTTCACGTTCAAAAATCAGAATCGCACTTTATAACGTCCCAGGGGGTCCGTTGACAAGGGGCGGGTGGTAGGTCAATTTCATATCTGGATTAAAAGCAGCCACTTAAAGGGGCTTTACCGGGGCGTCCGGGCGGTGCTACCGTGCTGAAATGGCAGCTGCGTCCACCACCCGGTCCTCCGCCGTCCTGGCTGCGGCACTGACCCGTGTCGTGCCCGCCGAGCGGGTGCGTGCGGATCGTGCGGAACGCCTGTGCTACGCCTATGACGCCACCCGGCTGGAGGCGTTGCCGGACCTTGTGGTGTTTCCCGAATCGGCTCGGGAGGTGGTGGCGGTGGTGCGGTTGGCCAATGAACTGGCGTTTCCGGTGGTTCCCCGCGGGGCGGGTACGGGGTTCGTGGGGGGCAGCGTACCGGTGCGGGGAGGAATCGTGCTCAGCCTGGAGCGGATGAACCGCATCCTGGAGATTGACCGGGAGAATCTGGTGGCCCGGGTGGAACCGGGGGTGGTGACCGCTGACCTGCATAAGGCCGTGGAGGCGGTGGGGCTTTTCTATCCGCCCGATCCGTCCAGTTCCGCCACCTGCACGGTGGGGGGGAACGCTGCCTGTGCCGCTACAGGGCCGCGCTCGGTCAAGTATGGCGGCACCCGCGACTACGTGCTGGCGGTGGATGCGGTGCTGCCGGACGGTGAATTCCTGGCCACCGAATCCAAAGCGGTCAAGCGGGTGGCCGGATACGATCTGGCACGCTTGCTGGTGGGTACCGAAGGCACTTTGGGCATCATCACCCGCCTGACCCTGCGGTTGTTGCCAAAGCCGGAGGCGGTGCGCACCCTGCTGGCGGCATTTCCTGATGTGGCCGGGGCCGCGCGGGCGGTATCGGACACCATCTCCCGCGCGGTGGTGCCGAGGGCCTGCGAGTTCATGGACCCGCGCTCCCTGGATCTGGTGCGGGCGTTCGGCGGGGTGACCCTGCCGGACGCCGCCCGCGCCCTGCTGATCCTGGAGGTGGACGGCAGCGATGCCCAGGTGGCCGCCGACGCGGAGCGGGTAGCCCAGGTGTGCCGGGAACATGGCGCAATCGAGGTGCGCCATGCGTCTACCGCCGATGAGGTAAAGCGCGTATGGGGTGCGCGCAAGGCCCTGTCCCAGGCCATGTATGAAGTGGCCCCCACCAAGATCAACGAGGACGTGGTGGTGCCCCGCAGCCGCTTGCCGGAGTTGACCACCGTGGTGGACAATCTGGCCATGCGTTACGATCTGCCCATCGTCTGCTTTGGACATGCGGGGGAGGGAAACCTGCATGTGAATGTGATGGTGGACCGGGACAATGCACCGCTCATGGCCCGGGCGGAGCAGGCGGTGCGAGAATTGTTCGCGGAGGTGGTGCGCTTGGAGGGGAGTGTATCGGGGGAGCACGGCATCGGCGTGACCAAGTCCGCCTACCTGCCGATTGAGGTGGGGGAGGCGGGCATCGAAGTGATGCGCCGCATCAAGCATGCTTTTGACCCGAACGGTATCCTCAACCCGGGAAAGATCTTTTAGGGAGTGCGGGAACGCGGAGCGCGGTGCACACAATTTGGACTTTTGGTGGCACGCGCACTGTCCGATATGGAAAACAGTCCTCACCGAAGTGGGTGGGCATATCTGCAAAGATGCCTTGGAGGAGGCCGCAAGGTGTGCTATAACCCACTTCACTTTCAGGAAGGAAAGTTTACGTTGCAAGGATGCAAGCGAGGGATCTGACGTGGGTTCCCAGAATTTCATAACAGCGCAGGTACTCGAGCGGGTCGAGGAGGAGTTGCGGGGTTTTCGCCAGGCGGCGAAGGCCCGGGTGGCCTTTCTGATCGACGGCAACGGGCAGTTGCTGGGGCAGGCGGGGGATGCCACCAAGGTGGATACCACCGCCATCGCCGCGCTGACCGCGAGTAACATGGCCGCCTCCAAGGCCATTGCCGAGCTGGTGGGGGAGGAAAAATTCGGTGGCGTCCTGCACGAAGGCGAGGACGAGCATCTGCACCTTTCGGTGGTGGGCGGCATCGCCATTCTGGTGGTGCTGTTTGATGCGGAAACGTCCATCGGCCTGGTGCGGCTGCGGGTGAAAAACACCACCAAAAATCTGGAAGCCCTCCTGATCCAGGGGGCGGAAGAAGGGGTATCGGAGGAAGAAGACCTTTCTCCGTTTGCCGAAATCACCGAAGACGATATTGACCAGTTGTTTTTGTAACCGCGATGTCATTCATTAACTACTCATCCCGCGAGATCAACTGCAAGATCGTTTACTACGGCCCTGGTCTGTGCGGGAAAACGACCAACCTCAACTACGTCTACCAGAAGACCAACCCGGACAACCGGGGCAAGATGATCTCGCTGGCGACGGAGACCGAGCGCACCCTGTTCTTCGACTTTCTGCCGCTGGCACTCGGTTCGATCCGCGGTTTCAAAGTGCGTTTTCATCTGTACACAGTGCCGGGGCAGGTGTTCTACGATGCCAGCCGCAAGCTGATTCTGCGTGGTGCCGACGGCGTGGTGTTCGTCGCGGATTCCCAGGTAGACCGGCTGGAGGCGAACGTGGAGAGTCTGGAAAACCTGCGCCAGAATCTGGCGGAACACGGTTCCGATCTGGACAAGATCCCGTTCAATATCCAGTACAACAAGCGTGACCTGCCCGACATTGCCTCCGTGGAGGAGATGAACGGCCTGCTCAACCCACGTGGCGTGCCAGTGGTTGAGGCCTGTGCCCACACCGGCGAAGGAGTGTTTGACACCCTCAAGGACATCGCCAAGCAGGTCATCATGGAGCTTAAGAAAAAGGAAAACACCTAGCCGCACGGGCTGTCCGGTCTGGATCGGATGGCTGCGCGTGAGGGATGTGCTACCATATGTGGCAGTTGCCGTAGTGGTGTGCAGCGGCGCCTGCAACAGGTGATCGCAAGGGGTTTTTTCAGCATGTTCTCCGATACCGAAAATATTCTGGAACTGGCCGACGCGTTGTATCGGAAGGGGTCTCTGGAAGAGAGCCGCAAGCTGCTTGAAGGGGTGGTGGAAAACCATCCGGGTGGCTATCCCGATGTATACAACCGCTTGGGTGAGATCCACTACACGGGCGGGCGCATGGAAGACGCCGTGCGCTGTTTCGAGCAGGCGGTGGGGGCCAATCCGGCCTATACCGAGGCGTGCCTGAATCTGGCGGTGGCCTATAACGAGTTGGGCCGCTACGAAGAGGCCGAAGAGGTGTTCCGCGACGCCGCGGGCCAGGTGCAGACCGAAAACGACGGCCCTGTTATCGACCGCATCGCCAACCGTCACGTGGGTCTGGGCGACGATTACGCCCGACTGGACCGGCTGGACGATGCCCTGCACGAATTCCGCCGCGCCCTTACCCTCCGGCCACGCTATGTGGACGTGGTGTGCAAGGTCGGCATGGTGCTGCGCCGTCAGGAAAAGCTGGACGACGCGTTGCGGGTGTTCGCCCACGCCAAGTCGCTCAACCCGGAGTTGCCGCTGCCGTATGTGCAGACCGGGCAGATCTATTTCCGCAAGGGATTCCACGCCATGGCCATTGCCGAATGGCAAAAGGCGCTGGAACTGGACCCCTCCCGGCGCGATGCCGAGGCGTTGCTGGCTACCGTGCGCCGCTCCCTGATGCAGACCTAACCGAAACCAATGGGGTTTCCGCCAAGGATAGGCGAGACGCGTGCCGCTGCTTGACGTTCGCGGGCTGGTCACCCAGTTCAACACCCCCAAGGGGCCGGTGGCCGCCGTGGACCGGGTGGACTTCTCCGTGGACCGGGGGGAGGTGCTGGGCATCGTCGGCGAGTCCGGTTGCGGCAAGAGCGTTACCTCCCTTTCGGTGTTGCGGCTGGTGCCCGACCCTCCCGGGCGGGTGACCGGCGGGACTGCGCTGCTGGATGGCGTGGACCTGTTCAATCTGCCGGAAGCGGACATGCGCAAGGTGCGCGGCAACCGCATCTCGATGATCTTCCAGGAACCGATGACCGCCCTCAATCCGGTGTTCACCGTGGGCAACCAGATTGGCGAGGGGCTGCGCCTGCACCAGGGGCTGTCCCGGCAGGAAGCCCACGACCGGGCGGTGGAGTTGCTGTCGCGGGTGGGCATTCCGTCCCCGCATCTGCGCGTGAAGGAGTATCCCCACCAGCTTTCCGGCGGCATGCGCCAGCGGGTAATGATCGCCATGGCCATTGGCTGCGAGCCTGATCTACTGTTTGCCGACGAGCCGACCACTGCGCTGGACGTGACTATCCAGGCCCAGATCCTGGCCCTTCTGGCCGAGCTCAAGGAACGGACCGGCATGGGCATGGTGATGATCTCCCACGACCTGGGGGTGATTGCCGAAACCGCCGACCGGGTGGCCATCATGTATGCCGGGCGCATCGTTGAAGAGGCCCTCACCACCGAACTGTTCCGCAACCCCATGCATCCATACACCCGGGGGCTGCTGGCCAGTCTGCCGAAGGGCAACAACCCCGGCGGGCGGCTGGAGGCGATTCCCGGAACTGTGCCGGCCCTCACCGAACTGGAGCCGGGGTGCAAGTTCCGCGATCGCTGCGCCGAACGCTTTGCCGCCTGTGACGGGCCCGAGCCGGGGCTGATCGAGGCGGAAGCCGGACACCGGGTGCGGTGCCATCTGTATGACACGGCGGAGGTGGGCGCATGAGTCGGCCGCTGCTGGAAGTCAACGGCCTCTCCAAGCATTTTCCGGTGGGCCCCGGCGGCCTGTTCGGGAAAAGCCACAAGCAGTTGCAGGCGGTGGATGGGGTGTCGTTTTCCCTGATGCCCGGCGAACTGCTGTCGCTGGTGGGCGAATCGGGCTGCGGAAAATCCACCACCGGGCGCCTGATCCTGCGCCTTCTGCAGCCCACCGCCGGTTCCGTGCAGTTCGACGGCGAGGACGTGCTCACCGCCGATCGTCACCGCTTGAAGGCCCTGCGCCGCGAAATGCAGGTGATTTTCCAGGACCCCTACGCGTCGCTCAATCCACGCATGCGCATCGGAACCATTCTGGAGGAACCGCTGGTGGTGCACGGCGTTTCCGACAAGGAAGAGCGCCGCCGCCGGGTGCTGGAACTGACCGCCCAGGTGGGGCTCACCGAGTCGGCCCTGAGCCGGTTTCCCCACGAATTTTCCGGCGGCCAGCGGCAACGGATCAGCATTGCCCGCGCCCTGATGCTGTCCCCCCGGCTGATCGTGGCGGATGAACCGGTCAGTTCCCTGGACGTATCGATTCAGGCCCAGGTGATCAATCTGGTTCAGGATCTGCGCGAGGCCTACGGTCTGGCGATTCTGTTCATCGCCCACGACCTGAACATGGTGCGCCACATCAGCGACCGGGTGGCGGTCATGTACCTGGGGCGCATCGTGGAACTGGCCGACACCGCCTCCCTGTACTCGAGCCCCAGGCACCCGTATACCCGGGCCCTGCTGGACGCCGTGTGCGTGCCGGACCCCACCGTGAAGCGCGACCGGCAGCTGCTCACCGGCGACCTGCCGAGTCCGGTGGATCTGCCCCCCGGCTGCCGCTTCCAAACCCGCTGCCCGGAGGTGATTGACCGCTGCCGCAGCGTGGACCCGCAGCTTATCCAGGTGGGTGCAGGCCATCAGGTGGCCTGTCTGCTGCACGAAGGCTGACGGCCCGACCTTCCCCTCATAATCTGGTATGCTACATGCCGGTTTTCCGGATATTGGGAGCATGGTGTGTTGCGTGACCGCTTAATGTACCTGTGGCGTCAGGCCCGGCCCGCACTGGCGGCGGGGGTGGCGATCCTGCTTGTGGCGCTGGTCACCCGGCACTTTGCGGGGGGCATGACGGCGGTGCTGCTGGTAGCCTCCATGGGCGCCGCCGCCACCCTTCTGTTTTGCCTGCCGGACAGTCCCTTGTCGCGCCCTTGGGCGTTTGTGGGGGGGCACCTGGTGAGCGTTCTTGCCGGGATCACCAGTTCCCAACTGGTTCAGGACGTGGCCATCGCCTCGGCCCTGGCGGTGGGAGGGGCCATCCTTCTCATGCGCCTGTTGAACTGCCTGCACCCTCCGGGCGGGGCCGCGGCGCTTTCCTGCGTAGTGGGAGGGCCGGATGTCATCGCCTCCGGCTATCATTTTCTCATCGCTCCGGTCGGAGTCAACGTCCTCCTTATGTTCACCCTTGCCCAGCTTTACCGCGCGGCCGTATCCAGGGGGGGAAGCGGCACTCGAAAGGGGTAAGGGCCTTCGCCTCATGGTCCGCGTGGGGGAGGCCGTGGGCCGGGCGCTCCCCTTGGCGTCCGTTGGCACGGCACTCCGGTCAACGGGTGGCAGCGTAGCGCGGGATGGCATGCATCCGCCTGCGTTTCCGGCGGGGCTGGTGAATGTGACGCATGCGGTGCAGACGTGGTTCACAAAAACAACTGGTTACGTGTGGTTTCTGCCCCCATCCAGAGGGAGCAGGCGTGGGCCAATCGTGCGATTCCGCTTCGCAAACGGCAAAGCTAAACCGTGGTCCACGGCAAACCACATGGCATAACCAATTGAATACGTGGTGATCTTGATCGTTTGTGGGCGCGGCGGATTTATTTCGCAAAAAATCGGCTGAAAACTCAGAACCAGTTGGTTTCATTTGAAAAATCGCGTTTGTGGTTGCGAAATAAAATACGGTGAAAATTAACGGTTTTCGCGCGCAGAACCGGTTGTTTTTGTGGAATAAAAACCGCTTTGTGGGGACGTTTCGCACCGTGGGTTTCGCATGTTCACGGTGACCTCGGAACGGAATATCAAGAGGTTCTGAAGGCCGGTAGCACGATGCGGTGGGTTGAAACGGGAGGTTTTCCGGAGGAGTTTCATAACCAGTTGAAAACGTGGAAAAAAAGAGGTTTTGTGGAGTGGGCGGCCAGCGAAACGAAACACGCAGAGGAGACTGAAATTATAGAGATTTCCTGATTTTTGGAACCGCGGTCCAGGTGGGATACGTTTGGGCGATGGGGGTTTGCGGGGGGTTGCCGAGGTCCGGGAAGGGGGTGGTGGCTGGAATTCATTTAATTTAACGACACATTAAATGAAATTCTGAAACGGGGCGGCGTCTGCATTTCCGCCCCTCTCCGCCCCATCCGGAGGGCGGGGATGGATGTTAGAAATGCTGTTGGTTCAATTGGTTGTACCGTATCCGGGTGGATTCCCCCCTTCCTCCTAACCGCACGCTGCCTGGCACCGGGCCGGACTGCCGCGTCCGCCCATACCGCCGTGCGCGGAACACCCGTGCGCAAAGCACCCCTCTCGCACGATGCTAATTTTCCGGTGCGTTAACGGTTCGCAAGAGGGAAAATCACGGAATGATTACCGGTTACACGGGGCGCGGAGCTCCCGGGTGAGCGGGGGCGAAAAACCAGCCAATCAGGGGAACCAGAAGGCCAATCACCGCACCGGCCAGGTGTGCGGAGGGGAGGGGGGTCCAGCCTGCTTCCAGAGTGACGAACAGAAACCGGCCGGTGCCCAGTTCGTAGGTGATCTTCAGCAAAAAGAGCAGTGCAAGCGCCGAAGCGGCGGCCCGTTGCCTGGCGCGGCCGAACCGCACCATGGTGGTGATCAGGAAAGCCGCCAGCGAGGAATTGACCCCGGACATCCCCACGTACACCGCTACCTGTGGCTGGAAGAGGAGGACGGCGCCGATACCCGTCGCGGAAGTTTCCATCAGCAGACGGAAGCTCCGGGGGTTGGCGTGTTCCAGCCACGCTCCCAGAACCGCAAAGGAGAGGAGGTTCCAGAACAGGTGAGCCCCGGAAGCGTGACACAGGTGTCCGCTGACCAGCCGCCAGATCTGGCCGGAAAAAACCGCTTCCCGGTCATACGCGAGCCACCGCGCCCAGTCTGGCAATGTCCATGCCAGAAAACACAGGGCCGCCACGGTGGCGGTCAGGCGTGGCATGTCACGGATCCCGGCGCCACCAAGCCAGGGCCACGGCGGCCAGGGCCAGGGCCGCTCCGGCGCCTCCCATGGCGCCTCCCATGCCGCCACTGGAATGTCCCTGCCGATAGGTCACCTGCACCTCCGGCTCCTGGTTGGCCTTTACCCGATCACGGAACGTCAACAGTTGCCGGTCCAGGTTTTCCATCAGGTCCGCCGCCGCCAGACGGAAGCCGGATACCGCCTGTTGCCGCTGCGCCTCCGACTGCTTGAGGGCGGTGGAGGTGCCCTCCACGTCGCTGATTCCGGGGGCACGGAACAACATGTTCTGGCTCTTGATGTCGATCACCACCGCGTCCAGCAGGGTTTGGGTGGTGTTCGTTTCCCCTTTGAACAGATACAGTCCCACCACCGTCCAGTAGGCCAGCGAACTGGCCTTGGGGTCGTCGAACTGGATCTGGTCGTAGGAGAGCAGCACCATCAGGTCCACGTTGAACATGGACCCGATCTGGCGCAGATTGTCAAACCCCCCATTTTCTCTCAGGTAGGCGGTGGGAATCGGCTCGATGCGGCCGATGAATTCATACTGCTCGAAACGCTGCCTCACCAATTCCAGTAGTCGGGATTTTTCTTTTTCGGAAACCGGTGACATGGTATCCCGACTCATTCCCAGGCTCCCACCCCCGGGGACGAAGGCAATGCCCACGGTGGCCGGAACGGAGATGTTTGCGGTGGCGGTAAGTGCTCGGTAATCCGCTTCCGGATAGAGATACGCCATGACGCTGGTGGCCCGGTGGGTTTTCTTTTTGGGAAACAGCATCTCGTCTAGGTGGGCGCAGCCGCCGAGGGCTAAAGTCATGAAGGTGAGCATGACAACGGGAACGATCCGGCGGGCAAACGTGGCAGCCATGGCACACCTCCTGGCTTACGGTTACACGAGAGTCACGCTGTCATTTAGAGCGTACCGCTATCCGCGCGCGGTGTGAAGGGAAAGGGAATCAATCGGTGCGTGGAGGTCGCGGATTCTGCCGGGCAGGTGGGGTGTGAGGGGGGTTACCGGGGGCCGATGGCCAGCAGGGTGATCAGCCCCCGGGGCTCCTCCACCATGTCGGCCACCGTGTACTCGTCCAGGGCGCTCAAAAAACGCTGCCGGGCCTTTTCCAGTGCGCCCTTCACCTTGCATGCGGGGGTGATCGGGCAGGTGTCCCGGTCGGTGTCGAAACATTCCACCAGGGTGAATGGCTCCAGCAGGCGCACCATCTCACCCAGGGTCACCTCACCGGCGTGGCGCGCAAGCTCCAGGCCACCGTGCTTTCCGCGCACCGTGTTCACATAGCCCAACTGACCCAGTCGCTGCACCACCTTGGTCAGGTGATTGCGGGAAATGCCGAAGCTGGTGGAGATCTCCCCCACCGTTATCCGCCGGTCCGGGTGGGTGCCCAGATAGATCAGGGTGCGGATGGCGTAGTCCGTATATAAGGTCAGTTGCATGTCAGGCGTGGTCCCGTTGTCGGGAGATTTTCATCAATCTCCACAGAAGATATTGACATTATCCCACATGGATCATAAGATGCATTTCATATGCATGTTAATTTTGTGTGTGCACGGATGGTGCTCACGCTGATCAGGAAAAAGGAGCCAATCATGAGCAGTCTTTTCGAGCGTCTGGGTGGTGAAGGGGCCGTGAACGCCGCCGTGGATATGTTTTACAAGCGGGTGGAGAACGATCCGTACATCGCGCCGTTTTTTGAGGGCGTGGACATGACCAAGCAGGCTGCCAAGCAGAAGGCCTTTTTGACCATGGCCTTCGGGGGTCCGAATTTCTACAGCGGACAGGACATGCGCGAGGGGCATCGCCGTCTGGTGCAGCAGATGGGCCTGAACGACTCGCACTTCGAGCACGTGATGACCCACCTGCGTTCCACCTTGGCCGAGCTGAACGTGCCGGCGGAGATGATCGCCGAAGTGGGCGCCATCGCCGAAAGCACCCGCGCGGACGTGCTGAACAAATAAGCCTTCCCGATGTGTGTGACCCCGTTGGAAAAAGGGGGGATCGCGAAAGCGGCCCCCCCTTTCTTTATTTTTCCGGGGGGCGCAGGAAATGGCCTGCAACGGCCACGCCGATGATGATCGCCACCAGCAGCAGGGGTGCCCAGGCGCCGACCTGGGCCAGGCGGTCTTCAAGGCCCTTTAGCAGCAAGGCAAAGCCGAAGGTGGCCAGATAAGATCCGGTCAGCACCACGGTCAGGTTGGTGCGGGCGCGAAAGCCCAGCATGTGGCCGATGGCGCACCCCACCACCGGACCGGTCATCCAGAATGGCACCATTACGAACAGCAGCAGTCCCGGCAGGCCGTAGCGGCGGATGCGCTCCTGATGGCGCTCCGCCATCCGCACCGTGCGTTGCACCAGCCGTTGCAGGGGGCCGGTGGCCGAGGCCCGGTTCCAGCCGAGCACGAACAGGGGATAGAACAGCAGCACCACCACCGTCTCCACCAGCATGTTGACCGGGATTACCAAGGCGTGGCTCAGGTGGGCCGCATACCCCACGGAAAGCCCTGCGGCGAAACCGAACATGATGTTGGACACCACGACGGCGCCGATCAGCCGGGCCAGGTCCGGGTTAAGGGTCCATGTGGCGGTCAGGGCGCCGGTGCTGGCCAGCGCCAGCGCCAGCCCGATGGCCAGTACCCGTCCTTCGACGCGGTTCCCCAACCGGCGCCAGCCCGGTTGCGGTGGTTCCGGCTGGGTGGGATGGGGCACCGGGGATCGGGGGCAAAAAGGCCGGAGGGGTGACCCTACGGCTTTCCGGCCAAGCCGCAATACCCGACCGGGGCATAGTCGCCCGGCTGCTCGCCCTTGGGGTCGGCCCACCAGCGCCAGGTGGCGCAGGCCTCGGCCAGGCAGGTGGCGTCCGGGTTGGCGGCCATGCGGCGCCCGGTGGTACCGGGCGACTCCACGGGGCCGGGGATGGAGTGGGAAAACGGGCACCATTTGGTCTGGGCCTCTTCCGATGTCATCAACATGGGGCGCTCCTTGGGCCTCAATGGGAATCGATTCACTTTGATGATAGCCGAAGCGGCACGGGATCCGGATTTGGTTCCGCCAGATTGTGGCGTTTGTGAGGCACGGGGGCGTCCGTCCTTTCACGCCCGAAGGGGGATGGATTCCGGGACCTGGGGCGTATGTTGGGCAGAGGTGGCCGGGGGCGCGGGTGGGTCGATGCCCGGTCGGGCCAGCGTGCGGGGGGATTACCGGGCCACCTCTGAGTCATTCCTTCGAAGACGTAACGCGATGGGATGGACACAGAACCGGTATTGTTTCAGGTGCGGTTGGCGGGGTCAGTCAAGGTCATCAATCCTCACCAGCCGAGCGTCCACACCAGACTCCTGAATAAAGGAACGAGCCAGAATTGCGGGCTCTTGCTCCTCAAATGGCCCAGCCAGAATCATGTTGTGGACCTGGCGGCCACTTTCCTGATCACGTACATCGCAACCAAACTTAGTTAGTTGCGGGACGCAAACGAAATACTCGGTTTTTCCTTCCGGAATATCGTGCATGGAAATACTGTTATTGAACATACACATTCTCCTTATCTTGCTGATGGTTTGGTGTTTTTCTGGATGGATGGCCTGTGTACTCGATGTCGTCGCACATAAGGGGAAGAAAGGACTCTGGAGGGTTATCGAATGCCTCTCCGTAACATGCGTGGATCCCGCTGTTCACACAGAGCGAATACAGCCGGTAAATCTCTTTTGCACTCATGTTCTGGTCCATCAGAAATGACACAAGGTATCCGGCAAGATTCAAACCTTCTTCGAATTCCGCCATCATGTAATCGTGGATATCGATGGCCAGTTCAAGGTGCGGGCCAGCGGTAAAGCCAAGGTTGCGGGCAACCTGGTCCATCACTGGAATACGCTCATCCCCGGCGGCAATTGGACGTGCGTACCCGGGGACCGCCGCCGACGGCGAATCGGCGCGTCGATTCAGGCGCGCTACGATGTCGGCGGTGGGTGCTCCCTGTTGCCGAAGCCGAAGGCCTTTCCCAATGGTCTCCGCAACCAGGGGAAACGACCCCGGGCCGTATAACCTTGAGTCCGCAGCAAGGGTGCCTGCGGTGATGGCGGCAACGGGGGAGGTGCGCAAAGCGCCCCCGTAGGATCCCACCCCGTTGCACCAAATTCTGGGATCAGGCCAGCTCATGCACGTAAAGGTGGCCTCCAGCCAGTCCGCAAGGCGTTTTTCCGGCAGCCGTCCGGTAACGTTCAGAACGAGCACCTGGAAAAAAGTTGCGTGCCCGGTAAGTTCTTCAAGCATCGAGTAGCCGTGGCTGAACACGACGCCTTCCCCAATGACCGCGCCGCCGACCCGCGTGCGAATCACGTTGCGCCGCGTATCCCAGAAGTGGAGCGCCTCGCACTGCTCAGCCGCGTTCGATGACATAATCCTTATTCTCCACAAAGGGCATCGCGGTCAGCGGTTGTCCCACCAGTTCCAGTCCGTGGGCAAGAATTCCCGGCGCACTCATCATCTGAAACAGGCCACCTCCCTCCCTCGGTGAGAAACCGAGGTCGATGAAGACAGCAGCAGCAATTCCCGGCATCAGCCACCCCATCCCGTGGCCTTCAATCGCTTCCACAAACCGTGCTCCCCAGCGCAGCGCATCGCCCGCTCCCGGGAGTACGGAAAAGTGCCTGACGATCTTTCCCGCCATCGGGTCAATTCCCCCGAAGCGGGTTCCGAACCCCGGTGCAATCCGCCGGTCGCCTTCCGGACTGGGGGCCAATTCCAGCAGGTCACCTGCCACCGCTTCCGGGTCGCCGCCCGAGTTCTCCAGAAGGAATTTCATTGCGGCAGCGACCTCTCCGTTGCCTAGGTGGTCACCGCTGAGCAATGAAAGGCCGATGGGAAGAAAGTGGGCCGGGTTTGTTTTGCTGACGGCCGTATTCATGACGGCACGGCATGCTGGGTGGCGTGGTCCCGGGTTAATCAGCGCCACCATGAGGGAATCCAGAAGCGCTGACTGGTCTTGCGATGGGAGTTCCCCGCGGAAAAGCAGGTACAGGACATCCGCAAACCCGCAGTGCCGAATCAGATCCAGGTGGTCGTATCCGTGACATATCGCCGCGTCCGCGAGATAGGGATTGGCGGGCGATGGCTTCTCTCCCCAAATCCGGGTGCGGGACCGCGTGGCGAAAACCTCCTTTCGGTCCCGCACCTGGGTATCGATTCCCCTGCCGGTCATTCGCCCACCCCCGTTCCAAGCGACGCCATGCGCATCCGCATGGGGGGCACTTCTTCCGGGTCAATGTAGACGTCCAGCAAGGTCGGGCCGCGACGCAAGAGCATGGCGTCGACATCCAGGCAGTCGAAGTCCGCCGGGGTGCGAAGCGCTTGAGCGGTGGCTCCCATGGAGCGCGCGTATTGAACGAAATCCACTTGCGGCAACTGCCATCCAACCTGTTCGGCACCGGCAAGCCGTTGCCCGTGCTTGACCGTGCCCAGCGAGGCATCGTTGAGAACAACAAACACCACCGGGATGCGTTCGGCCACGGCCACCGACAATTCTTGGCCGTTCATCAGCAGGCTGCCGTCCCCCACGATACAGACCACCGGGGTTCCCGGACGCGCGAGTGTCGTGCCCACAGCGCCCCCGATGGCCCAGCCCATGGAGGAAAAGCCCATGCTGGTCCGAAAGTGGCCCCCGGGAATGGCATGCCGTTCTGGATCGGGCGACTCGTATGGGTGCAGGTAATGCAGGCTCCACAGGAAGCTGTTTCCGATATCCGCCAGGAAGCGCGTTCCCTGGGGAAAGCGGGTGGAGAGTTCGAACATCAGCCGCTGCGGCAAAATCGTGTCCGTATCCTCAATGCACTTGTAGGACTCGTTCATTCGGTTCATCCACAGCTTGTAGGCGTCGCGACGCCGGGCGATGGACTTTCCCGCCGCGTCGAATTGCGGGCCGGATGCCGGGCTGGATGGAGGCGCCGCTTTCATGCCGTACTCCGGAATCCCCAGCTTGCAGATCAGGTGATCAACCGTGGCCTGGATGTTTCCCGGCACGTGCATCCGGGCCATGGGGGTGAATTTGAAATTTCCGGCGTCTGAATCAAGGTGGACCAAACGGGGGGTAAATACGATGTTTTCGTCCCAGCACTTGTTGGCGATCTCGTCCAAGGCAGTTCCTACTGCCAACACCAGATCGACTTCAGGGTCGGCAAGAGCGTCGTGTGCCGATGCATGCCCAGCAAGGCCAAACACGCCTTGATACAAGGGGTGATAGGGGCTGACCACCCCTTTTCCTTGCGGAGTTGTAACCACCTTGGCATGAATCCGTTCGGCGAGCCGCAACAGGGATCCGCCCGCATCGGTACATCCTTCTCCGGCAATGATCGTGACGCGATGAGCGGCCAGTAGTCGCCCAGCAAGATCGTCAAGCGCGCGGGGGTCAACCAGTGCGGGAGAGAAAAAACGATTGGTCAGATCAAACTTAGGTTCGCTTGAGACTATCTTTGCGCGTTGTAAGTCCAGCGGGATGCTCAGGTGCACAGGCCCCTTGGGTTCCTGCATCGCGACGGTAATGGCGGATGCCAGCTTGTGTTCCAGCTGTTCGATGTGGGAGACGAGCGTGCTGTATTTTGTGCAATGTCGGAAGATGCTGGTGGTGTCGATGGCGGTGCAGGAAGATTCCTGGATCGCTCCTCGCCCGAACGTGGGGAGGGCGGTCTGGGCGGTAATCACGAGGAGGGGAATCCGATCCTGATACGCGGACGCGACCCCCGTGAGCATGTTGGTTGCGCCAGGTCCGGTCGTGGCGACGCATACGCCCAACCCGCCGCTTTCCCGGGCGTAGCCGTCGGCCATGAACGCCGCGCCGCACTCGTTGCGTGCCACGACGACCCGTGCTCCACCCTTGGCTTCGCTGCGGGCCATGGCGTTGAACATGGGCTCAACGGCCCCGCCAGGCACCCCGAACACGCATTTGATTCCCAACTGGTTCACGTAGGAGAGGATCAGGTCCGTTGCCTCGTATGGTTCCTCGCGGGGCCCCCACGAGCTCACGGCCCGCTCGCCCTTTGCGTAGACTGTTTTTGCCATCTATCCCCTCTCCATAAAATTCCGAACACATGCTAGAATGTGCGCAGGCACTAGACAGTTCGCAACACTGTCTGCCTAAGCCGGAGCGTTTTTTCCCCCAATTTACGCTCCGGCTTTTATTTGTCTTCTCTCCGCAGAACGCGCGTTGGTGGCGGCCACGGCTCCCCCAATTTCCCCCTTGGTTTCGCAGATGAGCCGTGGCTGCCTTCCCGGGCGGACAATATCCGTCGCGGGTTGTGGACCGGTGCCTGCGATCATCCGGTCGCGAGAAGCACTCTAACCGAGGTCGGAATTACAGATTGGATACAGAAAGGGGATTATTTTCTGCCCGGGGCAGAAATTTCCTGGAACAGGATTTCCAGGGGGCCCGAGGGGCTTAACGGGAGGTCTGCCGACGCAAAGACGTCCTTGCACCGGTTGTATGCGGAAAGGGCTTCGCCGTAGCTGTCATGCTTCAGGTGGTGGCGGATCAACCCGCAGTAGAGGACTTCCTGCAGGGGGTCGATGGCGATGCTATTCTGATACCGGTGGACGGCTTCGGTACCGTCCAGTTGCATCAGGTGTTCCCCCAGTTCGCAGGTGGCGTCAACGAAACGGGACCTCAGGCGCTCCCGGGTTGGTACTGCCCACGGGAGGTCGTCATCATTGGGCAGAAACGTTCCCTTGTACAGGGACAGGGCGGACTCCAGCGATTGATAATAGCCTGCGGTATCCCCCTGTTTTTTTAAACGCTGAGCGATGTCGAGCACGCGCTCAAACGCAACGGCGTCCACCCAGCACAGCTCGGGATTCACCGACAGTTTCCCCTCGATCCTGCGGATCAACTGACTGTTCCCAAGGAGTTCGCGGAGGCGGTGAAGGGTGATGGCAAATGCCTTTTCACTGGCGTCCCCCTCTGATTCCGGCCAAAGCAGGTCAGCCACCCTTTCCCAGGGGACTCCCGCGCCACTGTCCAGCGCGATAATGGCCTTGAGAAATTCAAGGGGCTTTTTCTTGACCTTGCGACCAAACTTCACCAGGCTCCCGTCCACCGACAGGCGCATCCCCCCCAGCATTTCCACCTGCACCGGCCAAGGCCAATCCCGTGGCGGGGGAGCCAACGAGCTGGGAGTGAGTCCCTGCACCTTGATCAGTGTCTGGACGTACTCGGGCTCAATCCCCGCGGAAAGGGCCGTTTCAGCCAGAACCGACATCATCGACGGTTGCCACCAGGGGAAGTTCACGTAACTGTTTTTCCGCCCTAGGGCAAGGGCGCTACGCAGCGCTCCCTCTGCGGTTGGCGTATCGCCAACCGAAATCCCGATATATGCGGTCAACAGGAGACACATGAACTCCATGTGCTCGCTGCGCATGGAGCGCGCGATCGCTCTGGCTTTTTCTAGGTGGAATTTTGCTTTGTTGTGTTTTCCCCTATGCACTGCGACCTGGCTAGCAGCCAAGTGTTCGATTCCTTCGGAAAAGTGCATCCCTGAACGGGTGGAGTGCTCCAGGGCGAACCCGATCTCTTCCTCCGCCCGCAAGGCGTCACCTTTAAGGATGCTGGCCCACGAGACGAGGTAATAAAAGAGTGACTGGTCCAGGTACCTGTCGGGGGATAACCCGCTTTCCATGTGAGAAAGATACTCTTCGGCGGAACGGACGTCCCCTTTGGTCAGGGCCCCGTACGCCCCTTGCGAGTACAGGAAAAAATCGGATACGGCCACGCCGGTCTCACTTGAAATACGCAGGCCTTTCGAGACCGACTCAAGACATGCGTCCGGCTGACCGGTAATCCAGAAGTGGATGGCCTCGACCGAGTGGAAGGTAATCCGGGCTAATGGGGATACGCCTTCGCCGGTAACCAGGGGCCGAAGCCGGTCCAAGATTTGCCGGGCCTTCGCAAAGGTGCCTGTCATCGAGCCATATTGCGCCAGACGGGATCCGATGATTATCCGAAGGTTGGGGTCGGTCGTCCCTTCGACCAGTTCCTCCATTCGGTGTTCCCAAACCGGCAGGTCCGGATTGTCCGGTTGCCGGAACATCAGCGCGCTGAACATCCCCGTGACGACCTGGGCCTCCACCCGGGCGGACGGGAATTGCGGCTGCCCCCCCAGCAGCGCGGTCAGGGAGTTGATCCACTGGTCGAGCGGGTGAAAGTCCCCCCACTCGTACATGATCGTCTCGACGATTGCGGGCCAGACCGTCAGGCATCCGCCCGTTTCACCGGCGGTGTGGTACAGCGAATACGCGTGGACGAGGTGCGTGCGGGCGGTGGCTGGATCTTCCGGGAGTGTGGCGCTTCCGAGCCACATGGAGAGCACGGGGTACTCCTTCACAACATCATCCGGAATGCGCCCGATCCACTGTTGAAGTAGCTTGAAACGACCTTGCTGCATCAGTACAGGTGCTTGTTCCAAAATGATTGCGACGACGTGTTCCCAGTCACCGATGGACGCCGACAGCGCCAAGGCCGAGTCAAAATTGCCTGCATGCTCAAGGACGCGGGCTGAGCTCCGTTTGATCGCAGCGAGTTGGGGCGGGGCGTGTTTTTCCTCCGCTTGGTGTTGCAGGAAATCCCGGAACAGCGCATGAAACGTGTACACCGGGGTTGGGTGTCCGTGTTTTTCCAGGAACAGATTTTTTCGATACAGAGCTGAAAGAATTTTGCCTGCGGTTGACGTTCCGGAAAGTTGTCGGGCTGTTTCCACTGAAATTTCGGGGAGAAAACATATGGTCAGCAGGAATTCATGTGTTTCCGGCTCGACAGATGCCAGAACTTCTCCCGCGAAGAAATCAAACATGGTTCCATTCGAATCGAGTACTCCGGGAGTTTCCTCGCTGATGGCCATGTCCTCGCTCTGTTGCATCAGGAGCGTTCCGGCAATCCATCCCTGGGACTTCTCGTGGATGGATTTCAGTGTCTCTTGGGACAAGCGCCTGATGCCGAGGGCTTGGGCGAGTGCCGCGGACTCTTCCAGTGACATCGCCAGTTGCCCACGGTCGACGTGTTTCAGCGCGCCCTTCACCAACGGGCTGGCCAATTCCTCGGGCGGG
>JAOUMB010000008.1 GCA_029881725.1 Nitrospirota bacterium | reverse complement strand
TGGAGCCGGAACGGAATATCAATGGGTTCTGAGGGTGGGTAGCACGATTCGGGTTTTTGAAGGGGGGATTTTCGGGGGGAATTTCAGAAGCGGTTGAAAAGGTGGGGGAAAAGGGGCGTTGTGGAGGGGGTGGGAGGAAAGGGGAGAATGGGTGGGGACCCGTGCGGAAAGCCCTACGCAGTCATTCACACCCAAGTTCGTGGCACACGCCATTGCGTGGCCATGAATCCCACGGCCCTCAACGAAATGCCAGGTCCAACTCCTTCAGGGTGCGAATCCGGTCCCGCAAGCGGGCCGCCTCCTCAAACTCCAACGCCTTGGCGGCGACCATCATCTCTCGGGACAGGCGCTCGATTTCCCCCGGAATGTCGGCGGGAATGTCCGTATCCGGGCCTCCGTCCTCCGGGATGGGCACGGTCACGTAATCGCCTTCGCAGGCCTGTAGCAGGTTGGGATCGATGTCCTTGACGATGCCCCGGGGGGTGACCCCGTGTTCCGCGTTGTAAGCCCTCTGAATGGCCCGGCGGCGGGCGGTTTCGTCCATGGCCTGGGCCATGGAATCGGTGATCCGGTCCGCATAGAAGATCACCTGCCCGTTCACGTTGCGGGCGGCACGTCCCGCCGTCTGCACCAGGGCCCGGTAGCCCCGCAAAAACCCTTCCTTGTCCGCATCCAGCACCCCCACCAGGGAGACTTCCGGCAGATCCAGCCCCTCGCGCAGCAGGTTGATGCCCACCAGCACATCGAACTCCCCCTTGCGCAGGTCGCGCAGGATCACCGTGCGCTCGATGGTTTTGATGTCGGAGTGCAGGTAGCGCACGCGCACGCCCACCTCCTCGAAGTAGCTGGTCAGGTCTTCCGCCATGCGCTTGGTGAGGGTGGATACCAGCACCCGCTCGTTGCGTTCGGCGCGGCGGCGGCATTCGGCCAGCAGGTCGTCCACCTGGGTTCCCACCGGGCGCACCTCGATGGGCGGGTCCATGAGGCCGGTGGGGCGGATCACCTGCTCGATCACGTCCCCGCCGGTGCGTTCCAGCTCGAACGCGCCGGGGGTGGCGGATACGTACACGGTGGTGCCCATGAACTTGCGGAATTCATCGAATTTGAGGGGCCGGTTGTCCATGGCCGACGGCAGCCGGAAGCCGTATTCCACCAGCGTGGTCTTGCGGGTGCGGTCCCCTTCGTACATGGCTCCCACCTGGGGAACCGTGGCGTGGGACTCGTCGATAATCAGCAGGAAGTCACGGGGGAAATAGTCCAGCAGGGTGGGCGGCGGCTGGCCGGGCAGGCGGCCGGACAGGTGCCGGGAGTAGTTCTCGATGCCGTTGCAGTAGCCGATCTCGCGGATCATCTCCAGATCGTAGGCGGTGCGCTGCTCCAGCCGCTGCATTTCCAGCAGCTTGGTCTGTTTTTTCAGTTCGATCAGCCGCGCCTCCAGCTCCTGCTCGATGCCGGACACCGCGTCCTGCATGCGCTCCGGGGGAATCACGTAGTGGCTGTTGGGGTAAATGGCCACCTTGGGGATGCGGCGCAGCACCACCCCGCGCAGGGGGTCCACCTCGGCGATCTCCTCGATGTCGTCCCCGAAGAAACTGACCCGGATGGCCACGTCCTCGCTGGCGGCGGGAAAGATCTCCAGCACGTCCCCGCGCACCCGGAAACTGCCGCGGTGGAAATCCATGTCACCGCGTTCGTACTGAATATCCACCAGTTTGCGGATCAGTTTGTCCCGGTCGATGGCGGTGTCCTGCTCCAGGAACACCATCATCTGGTGGTAGGCCTCCGGCGAGCCCAGGCCGTAGATGCAACTCACCGAGGCAATGATGATCAGGTCGTTGCGTTCGAACAGGGCGGTGGTGGCCGCGTGGCGCATGCGGTCGATGGCGTCGTTGATGGCCGAATCCTTCTCGATGAAGGTGTCGGAACTGGGGATGTACGCCTCCGGCTGGTAATAGTCGTAGTAACTGACAAAGTAATGCACCGCGTTGTCCGGGAAGAACGCCTTGAATTCCTGATACAACTGGGCGGCCAGGGTCTTGTTGTGGGCCAGAATCAGGGTGGGGCGGCGGTGATTGGCGATCACGTTGGCCATGGTGAAGGTTTTGCCGGAGCCGGTGACGCCGAGCAGGATCTGATCCGCCTGGCGCCGGGCCAGCCCTTCGGTCAGCGCCTGGATGGCGCGGGCCTGATCTCCCGCCGGGGCGAACGGGGCGTTGAGGCGGAACTCAGCCACCGGCCTGCTCCAGCGCGGCGGCGATTTTCCGGTGCGCGCGGGGCAGGGCCAGGGCGTTTACGGTTTCCGCCGACACCCAGCGGAATTCGCTGTGATAACGGGGCGATACCGTGCCCGAGGCGGCGGAACACAGAAACGGGTGCAGGGTCACCCGGCGATGGCTGAACAGGTGGTTTACCGGCGTCAGGGGGCGGACCGGGGTCACCGCGAGGGCGAATCGTTCCCGCAGCCGCAGCGACACGCCGTCCACCGGCGGCTCACCTGCCGCCAGCTGTCCGCCGGGGAACTCCCACAGGCCCCCCAGCAGACCCGTTTCCGGACGCCGCACCAGCAGCCATTTGTCCTGGTGAGTGACCACCGCCACGGCGATATGGTGATGCGGCACGGCGGCTTTTTTGGGTTTCAGCGGATACCGTTCCGGGGTGCCCGACGCGTGCGCCGCGCACGCCTCCGAAAGGGGACAGGTGACACAACCAGGTGCCTTCGGAATACAAATGGTTGCGCCTAGTTCCATCAAGCCCTGGTTGAAATCTCCGGGGGCCTGTTGGGGGACCAGTTCGGCGGCCAGTTGCCACAGTTTTCGCTTGGTATTGGGATCGGAAACCGGCTCGCCGATGGCGTACAGGCGGGTGAGCACCCGCTCCACGTTGCCATCCAGCAGCGGCTCCGGTTTCTGAAATGCGATGCTGGCCACCGCCCCGGCCATGTAGGGACCAATGCCGGGCAGGGTTTTGAGCAGCGGCACCGTGTCCGGCAGGCGGCCATCGAATTCGGCCACCACCTTCTGCGCAGCCAGCCGCAGGTTGCGGGCGCGGGAATAATAGCCGAGCCCTTCCCACAGCTTGAGCACGTCATCCAGCGGCGCCGCCGCCAGGTCGGCAACGGTTGGAAACGCCTGCAAAAACCGGTGCCAGTAGGGGATCACCGTGTCCACGCGGGTCTGCTGCAGCATGGCTTCGGACACCCAGATGGCGTAGGGGTCACGGGTGTTCCGCCACGGCAGGTCGCGGCGGTGGGCACGGTACCAGGCGAGCAGGCGTGTGGCGATCACACCGCCGTCACCCCGCCATCCACCGCCAGCACCACGCCGGTCACCCACTCGGCCTCGGCGGAGACCAGGTACAGCGCCGCGCCGGCCACGTCCGACGGCTGTCCCACCCGCCCGATGGGGTGAATGGAGACCATGTGATCCAGCATTCCGGCCACCTGCTCCCGGGGCATCATGGTTTCGAAGATGGGGGTTTCCACCACCGCCGGGCAGATGCAGTTGACGCGCACCCCCTGGGGGGCCAGTTCCGCCGCCAGATGCAGGGTGAGGGCGTTGACCGCCCCCTTGCTGGCCCCGTAGGCGCTGCCCCCGGCAATGCCGCGCATGGCCAGGGTGGACGAGATGTTGAGCACGTTGCCCCGGCCCGCCACCAGATGCGGAAGGGCGGCGCGGGTCATGCGGTACGGCCCCTTCACGTTGATGTCCAGCTGCATCTCCAGCAACTCGTCGGTGGTGTCGGCCAGGGGGGAAAAACGCGCCACCCCGGCGTTGTTGACCAGCACGTCCAGCGCGCCGTGGGCGTCCAGCGCCGCCCGCACCATGCGCTCCGGGTCGCCGGGCACGGAAACGTCCCCGGCCACGTAATGACAACCGAGTTCGTCCGCCAGTTCCTCGAGCAGCGGCTCGCGCCGTCCGGAGATGGTGACATTCGCCCCCTCGGCCACGAATCGGCGCGCAATACCCGCACCGATACCGGTGGCGCCACCGGTCACCAACACCGATTTGTCCTTCAGCCGCACTGTTCCGCCCTCCCCTGGTTCATGTCCCCCTCAGCCGGCCCGCTCGCGCATGGCGCCGAGAAAGATGACAAACACTCCGGCCAGCAACACGGCGCCGTTCAGGCGCACGCTCATGGCATGCAGCCGGCCCATTTCGGCGCGCAACGCGGGGGCCTCGGCCCGGCCCGCGTCCTCCGCCTGATACATGAGCCCGCGCGCCTCGAACACGGCGGGCACCACCGACAGCTTCATCAACCCGGTAACCGCCAGCATCACTCCCAGAATAACCGCCGCCGCCAGCCGCTCCCGGCCCCACCCGGTGCGCCACGCCAGCAGGACCAGAGCCACCAGCGCCAACACCCCGAGCGCGATGCCGAGCAGGTAATAGGCGGAAAAAATGCTGCCCATCACCTCTCCGGCGCTGCGCCGGGGCAGGGTGGTGAACACGATGGGCGGCACCAGCACGCTGATGGCCAGCATGGCCCCCACCCAGCCGCCAATGCCCAGCCGGTGAACAAACAACAGAATCCGGTTCATGTGCCCACAATCTCCGTGCCGACGCCGGTATCGGTAAACAGTTCCAGCAACAGGGCGTGGGGGGTGCGCCCGTCGATGATGTGCGCCTTGGACACCCCGCCGTTCAACGCGTCGAAACAGGCCTGCACCTTGGGCAGCATGCCCCCCTTCAGGGTGCCGTCGGCGATCATCGCGTCCACCTGCACCCGGCTGAGGCTGGAACAGAGGGTTTTGTCGCCATCCAGAATGCCGGGCACATCGGTCAGCACGATGAGTTTTTCCGCATTCAGGGCGTGAGCCACCGCGCCGGCTACCAGGTCGGCATTGATGTTGAAGCTGTTGCCCTGCTCATCCACGCCGATGGGGGCGATGACCGGAATGAAGCGGGCCGTGTCCAGGTGCTTGAGGATGCGCGGATCGATGGAGGCCACCTCCCCCACCTGCCCCATGAGGGGCTTGCCCTCGCGGCCGGACAGGGGGCGGGCGCGGATCAGGTTGCCGTCCTTGCCGGTGAGGCCCACCGCGTTGCCCCCGTGCCGGTTGATGCGGTTGACGATCTCCTTGTTGACCACCCCGCCCAGCACCATCTCCACCACCTCCATGGTGGCCGCGTCGGTAAAGCGCACCCCGTCCACGAACCGGGGCTCCAGCCCCAGCCGCTCCATCATGCCGGAAATTTTGGGGCCGCCGCCGTGCACCACCACCGGGTTGATGCCCACGTATTTGAGCAGCACCACGTCTTCGGCGAACTGGTGCTTGAGTGCGTCGTCCACCATGGCGGCGCCGCCGTATTTGATGACCACGGTGCGTCCGTGGAAGGAACGCAGGTACGGCAAGGCCTCGACCAGGGTTTGGGCGCGCAAATCGATATCGGCGGGCTTGTTGGGGGCGGCCATGGGCGTTTTCCCTTTAAAGTGACATTACATTTCCAGTCATTTAATTAACTGGATAATCAAAGAATATACCGACTCAGGTCCGGATCCTCCACCACCCCTTTGAGGCGCCCCGCCACATAGGCGGCGTTCACCTCCACGGTCACCCCCTGCATGTCCGGCGCGGCGAACGATACTTCATCCAGAACTTTCTCTATGATGGTGAAAAGCCTTCTGGCGCCGATGTTTTCCGCCCGCGAATTGGCCTCCACCGCCACCCGCGCCATTTCCCGCACGCCGTCGTCGGAAAACACCAGGTTCACCCCCTCGGTGGCCATCAGTTCCGTGTACTGGCGGGTGAGGGAACTGGCCGGCTCGGTCAGGATGCGCACGAAATCCGCCTCGCTCAGGGACTGCAATTCCACCCGGATCGGAAACCGGCCCTGCAGTTCCGGAATCATGTCGGCGGGTTTGGCCAGATGGAACGCCCCCGCCGCGATGAACAGGATGTGATCGGTGTTGACCATGCCGTACTTGGTGCTCACCGTGGAGCCCTCCACGATGGGCAGCAGGTCCCGCTGCACCCCCTCGCGGCTCACGTCCGCGCCCCCCTGCCGCCCCTCGCGGGTGACGATCTTGTCGATCTCGTCCAGAAAGATAATGCCGGACTGCTCCACCCGCCGCAATGCCTCGGCGGAAACGTCCTCCTGGTCGATCAGGGCCTCGGTTTCCTCGGCCAGAATCTGTTCCCGCGCCTCCGCCACCGACATCTTGCGGCGGGTGCGGCGCTGGGGGAACATGCGGGAGATCATGTCCTGCATGTTGCCGGCAATCTCATCCATGCCGGGGCCGCCCAGCACACCGATGGGGGTGCCGGAACCCCTCTCGTTCACCTCCACATCCACCATGCGCTCGTCCAGTTCCCCGGCGTTCAACCGGGCACGCAGCTTTTCGCGGGTGGACCCCGCCTCGCCGGTGGACGGAATCCCCGGCGCACCCGGCAGCAGGGCATCCAGCAGGCGCTCCCCGGTGGCGGCGCGGGCCTTCTCCACCACGCTTTCCCGGCGCTGCTCGCGGATCATCTTCACCGCCAGCTCGGTCAGGTCGCGCACCATGGATTCCACGTCCCGGCCCACGTATCCCACCTCGGTGAACTTGGACGCCTCCACCTTCACGAACGGGGCGTCGGCCAGACGGGCCAGACGCCGGGCGATCTCGGTCTTGCCCACCCCGGTGGGGCCGATGAGGATGATGTTCTTGGGCAGCACGTCGTCCCGCAGGTCGTCCGGCAACTGGCGGCGGCGCCAGCGGTTGCGCAGGGCGATGGACACCATGCGCTTGGCGTCCTGCTGGCCGATCACGTAGCGGTCCAGTTCGGCCACGATCTGCCGGGGAGTAAGGGAATGCATGTCGGCGGGCTGGCTCACGGGGGGCAATTCACCTGAGTAAACGTTGAAAATGCGTGATTATACCCCGACCCGGCGGCGGGCACCGAATTGCCGGTTTTTCCGGTCTCGGTCATAATGGCCGGATGCCCGGTAGCGCCCGCGCCCGCATGGGCCGCGCGGAAATGGTGTGTATATGGTTTTCAGCTCCCCCATCTTCCTGTTCCTGTTCCTGCCGCTGGTGCTGGGCCTGTACGCGCTCGCCCCGCGCGCCCTGAAAAACGGCGTGCTGCTGGGCGCCAGCCTGGTGTTCTACGCCTGGGGCGAGATGTTCTTCGTGGGCGTCATGCTGCTGTCCATCGCCGCCAATTTCCTGTGCGGCATGCTGCTGGACCACTACCGGGACGGCCCCGGCGCGAAGCGGGCGCTGGCCCTCGGCATCGCCGCCAACCTGTTGCTGCTGGGGACGTTCAAATACGCCAACTTCCTGGCCGACAACCTGAGTGCCGCGTTTTCCGCCGTGGGCCTGCCGCCGGTTCATCTGGAGCCGGTGCATCTGCCCATCGGCATCTCGTTTTTCACCTTTCAGGCCATCTCCTACCTGATCGACGTGTACCGGCACGAGGAGCGGGCCCGCCACAACCCGCTGCACGTGGCGCTGTACATCAGCATGTTCCCCCAGCTCATCGCCGGGCCCATCGTGCGCTACCACCACGTGGCGCGCCAACTCACCGAGCGCACCGTCACCGTGGACGGCTTCGCCCACGGGGCGCGCCGCTTCATCATCGGCCTGGGCAAGAAAGTGCTGCTGGCCAACCCCCTGGGGGCCGCCGCCGATCAGGTGTTCGCGCTGCCGGGGACCGAGCTGACGCCGTCTTTGGCCTGGTTCGCAGTGGTCTGTTACACGTTGCAGATCTATTTTGATTTTTCGGGCTATTCCGACATGGCCATCGGCCTGGGGCGCATGTTCGGATTCACCTTCCCGGAGAACTTCAACTACCCCTATATCTCCCGCTCCATCCGCGAATTCTGGCGCCGCTGGCACATCTCGCTTTCCAGCTGGTTCCGCGACTACCTGTACATCCCCCTGGGCGGCAACCGGCTGGGGGGCGGGCGCACCGCGTTAAACCTGCTCACGGTGTTCTTTCTGTGCGGCCTGTGGCACGGGGCGAGTTGGAATTTCGTAATCTGGGGGCTGCTGCACGGCGCCTTTCTGGGGCTGGAACGGACCGTGTTCGGGCGGGCGCTGGACGCCGCCTGGGCGCCGGCGCGCCACGCCTATGCGGTGCTGGTGGTGATGGTGGCGTGGGTGTTCTTCCGCATCGAGGCCCTGCCGGACGCTCTCACCCATCTGGCGGCCATGGCCGGGTTCGCCACCGGCAGCGGCACCGAAACCGTGGGGCTGTACCTCACCGGCGAGGTGGCCGTTGCCCTGCTGATCGGGGCGGTGGCCGCCACCCCGGTGGCCCCCTGGCTGGCGGCCCGGCTGGGTGGCGTGGCGGCCCGCCCGGAGCCGGCCCACGAGGACGCCCCGCCGCCCCCGCTGGCTCATCCGGGGCTGGCCTGGGGCACGGATCTGGCCCTGCTGGCGGTGCTCATTCTGGCCGCCGCCGCGCTGGCCGCGGGCACCTACAATCCGTTCATCTATTTCCGGTTCTGATCCCATGAGCGGTGCCCCCAGCCGACACGGTCTTCTGCTTTCCGGGGCGTTTGTGGCCCTGCTGGCGGTGCCGGTGCTGGTGGCGGTGCTGGCTCCGGGGGATGCGATCAGCCAGTCGGAAAAACGCCGTCTGGCGGACTTTCCGCCCCTGCCGCGCTCCGTGGCCATGGCCAACGCCTTTCCCGGCGGCTTCAACGCCTGGTTCAACGACCATTTTGGCCTGCGGGTGCCGCTGGGGCAGTTGCACGCCCTGATCCGGGTGAAACTGCTGGCCACCTCGCCCAAGAACGGGGTGGCGGTGGGGCGGGACGGCTGGCTGTATTACGGCGGGGCCCCCATGCAGGCCTATCGGGGGGCCATCCCGGTGCCGCCACAGGCCCTGTCCAACCTGCAATATTTTCTGGAATCCAAACGGGACTGGCTGGCCGAGCGGGGCATCCGCTACCTGTTCACCATCGCCCCGGACAAGCAGACCGTATACCCGGAACATGTGCCGCTGGAGCCGGTGGGACCCACCCCCGCCGACTTTCTGGTGGCGCACCTCGCCGCCCATTCCGACCTGGAGGTGCTCGACCAGCGCACCGTGTTGCAGGCGGCCCGGCCGGGCCCCGACCCGCTGTACATGAAAACCGACTCCCACTGGAACGCACTGGGGGCCTTTGTCGCCTACCGGGCGATCATGGAGCGGGTGCGCCAGTGGTTCCCGCTGACGCCGCTGGAGCAGGATCAGATCGGCCTGCAACGCAAGCCCTCCCACGGCGGCAATCTGGCCGACCAGATCAATCTGGCCCCGTTTCTGCGGGATGAGGAGATCACCGTGGAGCGGAATAGCGGCCCCTGCAACCAGCGCACGCCGGTCCCCGTGGAGAGCCCCCAGCCGTACCCGGTGAGGCAGGCCCCGTTCGCCACCCACTGCGAGGAGGCCACCCCCCTGCGGGTGCTGGTGCTGCGCGACTCCTTCGCCAACGATCTGGCCCCCTTCCTGTCCCGGCAATTCGCCGACGTGACCTACATCTGGCAGGGCAGCGTCGGCCATCCCCTGTGGGAAACCCCCGGCCTCATGCGGCAGATTCTGGCCCGGCAGCAGGTGGATCTGGTCATCGAGCAGTTGCCGGAGCGCAAGCTGATGATGCCGGTGGGGCCGGACCCGGAATTCATGGCCGCCACCGCCCGCCGCCAATTCTCGCTGGCGGCCCCCGCGCCGCCCGTGCCCCTGCGGGCTTACCCCGTGCAACAGGCGGCCGTAAGCCCGGCCGACGATGGACTGGTGCTGCGCCCCACCGGAGCCGCTCCGGTGGTGGCCCTGCCCCTCGGCCCGGACCGGCCGGGCCGGTGGCCGGTGGTGCGCCTGACCCTCACCAGCCCCGCCGCCACCCGGCTGGTGGTGCTGTATCAGACCACGGAGGACCAAACCTTCTCGGCGAAACGGCGCCTGATGGTGCCGGTGGACGCCGGGGCGAACGCGGTGTATTTCGAGATTCCGTCCGCCCAGGCCACCGATTCGGTGCTGCTGGGGCTGGGCCAGGGGGAGGGGACGTTCCGCCTGCACCAGGTGGAAATCCGCGCCGGGCGGCAGGATCCGGCGGTGCCCACCCCCACCCGCCGGCTGGTGGCCTCCGCCGCCGGGCAGGGGTAGCCCCCATGCGCGGAACGGTGCGGAACCGGCTGCTGGCGGCCCTGTTTCTGGGCATTCTGGCCGCGCCGCTGGCCGCCCTGCCGGGGGGTTCCGGCAACGATCTGGCGGATATGGAAACGGCGGAGAAGCGGCGCATGGCGGCCTTCCCCCCACGGCCGCACTCGGTGGCGGAACTGAACGCCTTTCCCGGCCGCTTCGGCGACTGGTTCGGCGATCACATGGGCCTGCGCCGCACCCTGGTGCAAACCCACAACCGGGTGCGCCTGCTCGGACTGGGCACCTCCCCCTCGCCGCAGGCCGTGGTTGGGCGGGACGGCTGGCACTTCTATGCCCACGAGGCCGCCATGCGGGGCTACCGGCGGCAGTTTCCGTTCACCACCGAGCAACTCATCCGCTGGCAGCACACCCTGGAGGCCCGCCGGGACTGGCTGGCGGAACGGGGCATCCAGTATCTGTTCGTGGTGGTGCCGGACAAGGCCACCGTGTATGGCGAGTTCATGCCCGCGCGCATCACCCGGCAGGACAACCCCACCCGCCTGGACCAGTTTCTGGCCCACATGGCCGCCCACTCCAGCGTGCCGGTGCTGGACCTGCGCCCGGCCCTGCTGGCAGCCAAGGGGGGCGATACGCCGCTGTACCGGAAAACCGACTCCCACTGGAACGAATACGGCGGGTTTGTGGGCTACCGGGAGCTCATGCGGCGGGTGGGGGCCATGGTGGGCGCCCCTCCGCCCCATGCGCTCACCGACTTCCGCGTGGCCACGGAAACCGTGCCGGGGGGCGGTCTGGCGGGGCTGTATGACCTGAACGCCTCCCTCACCGAGCCGGTGCCACGGCTGACGCCGAATTTTGCGCCGTGCCCTCCGGCCCGGCCGGTGGCGTTTGAAGGCGATTTCACCTGGTATACGGGCCGGGGCCCCTTGCGCACCCGGTGCGACCGGGAAGGGCTGCCACGGGCGGTGTTTTTCCGCGATTCCTTCGCCGACGCCCTGCTGCCGTTTGTGGGGGATCATTTTGCCGAGGCGGTCTACATCGTCAACCCGTTCATGCGGGAGATCATGGAGCAGATCCTGGCCGGGCGGAACATGGCGCAGGCACCGGATCTGGTGATTGAGCAGGTGGTGCAGCGCAAGCTCTACATGCTGGAGCCGGAAACCGACCCGCAGGTGCGCCAGGCCATGCTGCGGCGCCGTTTTCAACAGGACGGCACCCAACTGGTGGCCATCTCCCGCCCGCAGGGGTGGCCGGTGCGGGCCACCCGGGAGGGGCAGGTGTTCGCCCTGCCTCCGGCCCGCGCGGGGGACGGCAACTGGCCGGTGCTGCACCTCACCGTGCACAGCCCGCAAGCGGCCACCCTCGAGGTGGCCTTTCAGACCGGGGCCGGGAATGCCCCGTGGATCCCGGTGGGCGAGCCGCTGGCCGCCGGCCGCAACGACCTCTATTTCGGCCTGCCGCTGATCGGCTTCGACGGGCGCCTGGCGCTGGTGCCGCCGGTGCTGCCGGAGCCGCTGGTGATTTCCGGGCTGGAGGTGCGGGCGGTGCCGCTGGACACCCGCCGCTAGCCGCTCCCTACAGGGTCGGCAACGGGCCGCCGATGGGGGGCTCCGAATCGTGGGGCGCCTCCAGATAGGTGTTCTGGAACTCCTCCACCGTGGAGGCGGCTTCATCCGCCTGATGGAAGCGCGCCACGTGGAACAGGGCGTCCCCCTCGTTGACCAGCGGCAGGTGCAGGCGCGCGATGATGATCCCCTCGGCGGGGGCGGTGACCACCAGTTCCTCGGTGCCGAACGGATTGGCGATCATGCCCAGCACCTGCCCCCGGCCCACCCGCCCCCCGAGCGGGGCCAGGGCGCGAAAAATCCCGCTGGTTTCCGCCCGCACCCAGGCGCTGGAGCGGGCCTGAACCGGTTCCGGCACCCGGCGCCCCTGCCGTCCGGCGGGCAGCATGCCGAGGCTGCGCATCACCCCGGTGATGCCGCGCACCCCGGCCCGGATGCACACCTCGTTAAACCGCAACGCCTCCCCCGATTCATACACCAGCATGGGGATGCCGCGCTCCTTGGCCGCCTCGCGCAGGGAGCCGTCGCGCAGGTTGGCGTTGAGCATCACCGGGGAACCGAAGGCCCGCGCCAGACGCGCCGTTTCCGCATCATCCAGATCGGCCCGCACGTGGGGCAGGTTGTTGCGGTGCAGCGCGCCGGTGTGCAGGTCGATGCCGTGGGTGCAGTTGGCCAGGATCTCGCTGTCGAACAGGTGGGCCAGGCGGGCGGTGAGCGAGCCGGAGTCGGAGCCGGGAAACACCCGGTTCAGGTCGCGCCGGTCCGGCAGGTAGCGGGTGTGGTTGATCACCCCGTACACGTTGACGATGGGCACCGCGATCAGGGTTCCCCGCAGGCCGGAGAGGGCGCGCAGCTTGAGCAGCCGCCGGATGATCTCCACCCCGTTCAGTTCGTCCCCGTGCACGGCGGCGCACACGAACAGCCGGGGCCCCGGCCGCCGCCCGTGGATCACGTGCACCGGCATGGTCATCGGGGTATAGGTATGCAGACGCGCCACCGGCAGCGCAATGGTGGCCCGGCCGCCGGGTGGCACGGTCACCCCGCCAAGGGTCAGTCCATCGCCCGCCATCGCGTTCACCCGGTGCCGCGGGGGCGGGGGTGCATGGCCATGCCGCTGTGAATCATTTCCGTACCCTGCCGCTGACCGCCGTGATGCCTCCCGGTCCGGGGGAGGGACCGGATAACCGGCCATCCCCCCGTGGCCCGCGCGGGGTTCACTTCCGTCCCGTTCGGTCCGAACGGGGGCGCGGCGCGCACCCGCGAGTCGCGGGAAATAAAGTGGTGCCGGAGGTCGGATTTGAACCGACATGGAGCAAGCCCCGCTGGATTTTGAGTCCAGTGCGTCTACCAGTTTCGCCACTCCGGCGGGAGGGCCCTGTTTTTGCGTCGGGATTCTGCCCCTTTCGCGCCCTCCAAGTCAACCGTAAACGGCCACCCCACCCCCCCGCACATCCCTTTCCCGTTGACAACCGGCCCATATGACCTGTAGCATGCCGTGTTTTCGGTTTTTCCCTCCGCATCGCGGTCCCCGGAACCCCATTTCAACGGACGGTTTGTCATGTCGATCACAACCTTCAAGACCAGCAACCTCAAGCGCAAGCGGCGTCACGGTTTCCGCACGCGGATGAAGACTTCCGCCGGCCGCCGCGTGATCAACCGCCGGCGCGCCAAGGGGCGCAAGCGCCTGTCGGTCTGAGTTTTTAGCGCGCCCGGCCGGTGCCGCTCCGCCCACGCGACCTGCGCCTGACCCGAAGCGGAGATATCCGCAAGGTGTTCGCCGGGGGCAAGCGGGTGCAGGATTCCCACCTGCGGATCATCCACCTGGCCAACCACCTGGGCCACCCACGCTTCTGCGTGCCGGTGAGCCGGAAGGTGGCCCGTTCGGCGGTGCGGCGCAACCGCATCCGGCGCCGCACCCGGGAAGCGGCGCGACCGGTGCTCATGGCCGGGACCAAGGGGGTGGATCTGGTGATCCTGCCCAACCGCACGGTGGCCGAGATGCCCTGGCCGGAACTGGAACGGCGCCTGCGCCAACTGCTGGAACGGATTCTCACCTAAGTGAACGGAGTCACCTGGATTCAACTGCCGCGCCGGGCCGGAATGGGCCTGATCCGCGTGTACCAGCGCGCCCTGTCGCCCCTGCTCGCGCCCCGCTGCCGGTTCTATCCCTCCTGCTCCCACTATGCCCACGAGTCCCTGTCCCGGCACGGGCTGATCAAGGGACTCGCCCTCACCCTCTGGCGGCTGCTCCGCTGCCACCCGTTTCACCCGGGGGGGTATGACCCTCCCCCGACGCGCCCCACCCCGGCTGGAAGAAAGTAATTCCGATGCAGCGTAACACCGTCCTGTTCATCGTCCTGTCGATGGTCATTCTGATTGGCTATCCCGCGGTCCTGAAGCTGTTCGGCGTCGAGCTGTACCCCCAGCAGCAGGCCGCCCAAGAGGCCACGGTCACCCCGGACGCTGCCGCGCCGCAGGCCACCATCGCCCCGCCGGCCGCCGTGCCCGCCGGCACCCTCGCGCCTGCCGCACCGGCGCCGCAGGCCACCCTGGCCGCTCCGGTGGCGGTGCCGCAGGATCTGGCCGTGCACGCGGTGGAGGTGGAAACCGACCTGTACCACGCCATCTTCTCCACCCGTGGCGGCGTGGTCACCCAGTGGCAGCTCAAGGAATATCTGGACGACGACCTGGAAACGCCGGTGAACCTGTTCACCGCGCCGCCGATGGGCGCCGTCTATCCGCTCACGGTCACCGTGGACGGGGCCCCCGGCGCCGACTCCGGCGTGTGGTCGGCGGACCGGGAAAGCATCCGCCTGAGCGGGGACCAGTCCCAAACCCTGCACCTGACCTGGGTGGATCCGGCCAGCGGCGGCACCGTCACCAAGTCCCTCACCTTCCACGGCAACGCCTACCGGGTGGACCTTGCGGTGGAAACCACCCGCCTGCCCGGCAACTACGCCGTGTCCCTCGGTTCCAACTTCGGCATCCGCAAGTGGGCCCAGAACACCATCGGCTTCGTGGGCGTGGCCAACCTGGTGGACGGCGACGTGCACCGGGAGGACCCGGACGACATGGAGTCGGCCCCCATCGTGCGCGAAGGCGAAACCAGCTGGGTGGTCAGCGAGGACAAGTACTTCATGGCCGCGCTGATGCCGGAAACCGCGCCGCGCGCGGTCAGTTCCCGCGCCGTTGGCGAGGAGCACCTCACCACCGCGCTGGTCATGCCGGGAGGCGCGCCGTCCACCATCACCCTGTATGTGGGCCCCAAGGAATACGACCACCTGAAGGCGTTCGACCGCAACCTGCAGGAGAACATCGACTTCGGCTGGTTCATGTTCGGCACCTGGGCGCTGGTGCGGGTGCTGGCGGAACCCATGTTCATCGCCCTCAAGGGGATCAACTCGGCGGTGGGCAACTGGGGCGTCTCGATCATCCTGCTCACGCTGATCATCAAAACCCTGTTCATGCCGCTCACCCACAAGTCCTACAAGTCCATGCGCGCCATGGCGGCCATCCAGCCCCTGCTCAAGAAGGTTCAGGAGAAGCACAAGGACAACAAGGAGAAGCTGGGCCAGGAAACCATGGCCCTGTACAAGGAACACAGCATCAACCCGCTGGGAGGGTGCCTGCCGATCTTCATCCAGATCCCGTTCTTTATCGCCTTCTTCAACATCCTGTACACGGCCATCGAACTGCGCCACGCGCCGTTCATGGGGTGGATCGCCGACCTGTCGGCCAAGGATCCGTACTACATCCTGCCGGTGGTGATGGGGCTCTCCATGTTCGTGCAGCAGAAGATCCAACCCAGCACCATGGACCCCAAGCAGGCGCGCATCATGCTGTTCCTGCCGGTGCTGTTCACCTTCTTTTTCATGGCGTTCCCCGCCGGTCTGGTGCTCTACTGGCTGTTCAACAACCTGTTCACCGTCACCCAGCAGATGATCACCATGAAGTACCTGGAAAAACCGGGCGCGGCGGTGGTCGCGGGCGGCAAGGGCCCCAAGGGCGGCCCGGACAAGAAGCCGAAAAAGAGCCCGAAGTAACGTCCGGCCCTCCATCCGGTGCCCGACAACCCCAGGGCGGATATGGCCGACCCACACACAGACCCCCGGCGGGACACCATCTGCGCCCCCGCCACCGCCCCCGGCGAGGGGGCGGTGGGCATCGTGCGGGTCAGCGGCGCGCGGGCGGTGGCCATCGCCGGGCAGGTGTTCACCGCCAGCTCCGGGCGGCCGCTGGCGGAGGCGGCCAGCCACACGGTGCACCACGGGCGGGTGCGCGACCCCCAGGGGGCGGTGCTGGACGAGGTGCTGGCGCTGGTGATGCGCGCCCCCCGCAGCTATACCGCCGAGGACGTGGTGGAGATCCAGTGCCACGGGGGACCGGCGGCGGTGCGGGCGATTCTGGAGCGGCTGCTGCACGCGGGCTGCCGCATGGCGGAGCCGGGGGAATTCACCCGCCGCGCGTTTGTGAACGGGCGCATCGACCTGACCCGCGCCGAGGCGGTGCTGCAGGTGATTCAGGCCCGCACCGAGGCCGCCGGACGGGCCGCGCAACGGCAGATGGGCGGCGCCCTCATGGACCACCTGCAGGCGGTCACCGAGGCCCTGCGCGACCTGGCCGCCCACGAGGAGGCGGCCATCGATTTCCCGGAGGAAGACCTGGAGGCGGACCTGCCCCCCGGCGCCCTGAAGCGGCTGACCGGAACCCGCGACGGGCTGGCCGAGGCGGTGCGGCGGGGGCGCACCGGGCACCTGCTCACGGAAGGGGTGCGGCTGGCCATCGTGGGCCGCCCCAACGTGGGCAAGAGCAGCCTGCTCAACCGCCTGCTGGGGTATGACCGGGCCATCGTCACCGACACCCCCGGCACCACCCGGGACGTGCTGGAGGCGGATCTGGCCGTGGACGGAGTGCGCTTTGTGCTGCAGGACACGGCGGGCATCCGCGCCACCGGCGACCGGGTGGAGGCGGAGGGGGTAGCGCGCAGCCACCGGGCCGCCCAAGGGGCGGACGTGGTGCTGCTGGTGGTGGACGGCGCCGCCGGGGTGACGGCGGAAGACGAGGCGATCCTGGCCGGGCTGGACCGTGCCCGGCTGGTGGTGGCGGTGAACAAGAGCGACCTGGGGCAACTCCCCGTGCCGTGGCCCGGCCCGCAGCCCATCCCGGTGAGCGCCCTGCGCGGGGACGGGGTGGACGCCCTGCGGGAGGCACTGGTCCGGCAGGCGGTGGGCGCGGACGCGGCCCCGCTGGAGCACGCGTTCCTGCTCACCACCCGCCAGCAGCACGCCCTGGAAACCGCGCTGGAAGCGACGGAAAGGGCCTTGCAAGGGATTGTCAGCGGGGACTACGCGGAACTGGTCGCCAGCGACCTGCGGGACGCCCTGGACGCGGTGGGAACCGTTACCGGTGAAACCACCACCGACGACCTGTTGACCCGGATTTTTGAGCAATTCTGTATCGGCAAGTGATGTGAACGACCAACGTCCCAACCTCCCCCCCGCCCGCGCCGACGTTATCGTGGTGGGCGGCGGCCATGCCGGCATCGAGGCGGCCAGCGCCGCCGCGCGCATGGGGTGCGCCACGGTGCTGGTCACCCAGGACCCGGCGGCGGTGGGGCGCATGAGCTGCAACCCGGCGGTGGGTGGCATCGCCAAGGGGCATCTGGCACGGGAAATCGACGCCCTCGGCGGGGTGATGGGGCGGATCACCGACCGCTGCGGCATTCAGTTCAAGCTGCTAAACACCCGCAAGGGGCCCGCGGTGCGCGCCCTGCGCGCCCAGGTGGACAAGTACGCCTACAGCCTGGCCATGCAAACGGAACTGGCCGCCACTCCCAACCTGACCGTGGCCGGCGGCACCGTGGGGCAGCTGCTGGTGGAGAACGGGGAAATCGGCGGCGTGGCGCTGGAGGACGGCACCGAAATCGCCGCCCGCGCCGTGGTGCTGACCACCGGCACCTTCCTGAAAGGGCGCATCCACCTGGGTTTGGAGTCGCGTCCCGCCGGGCGGGTGGGCGAGGCACCGGCGGAACACCTGTCGGAAACCTTTGCCGGGTTGGGGTTCACCGTGGGGCGGCTGAAAACCGGCACCCCGCCCCGGTTGCACCGGGACAGCATCGATTTTTCCGGTCTGGACGCCCAGCACGGGGATGCGCAGCCGCGCTTTTTCTCCCACGCCACCACCGGCCTCACCCTGCCCCAGGTGACCTGCCACCTGACCTGGACCACCCCGCAGACCCACCGCATCATCCGCGACAACCTGCACCAGTCGCCCATGTATACCGGGCGCATCACCGGGGTGGGGCCCCGCTACTGCCCGTCCATCGAGGACAAGGTGGTGCGCTTTGCGGACAAGGAACGGCACCAGTTGTTTCTGGAGCCGGAGGGGCTGGATACCCCCGAGTACTACGTGAACGGAATCTCCACCAGCCTGCCGGCCGAGGTGCAGGAGCGGCTGGTGCACTCGATTCCAGGTCTGGAACAGGCGGTGCTGATCCGCCCCGGATACGCGGTGGAATACGACTTCGTGCCGCCCACCCAGCTGCACCCCACGCTGGAATCGAAGCCGGTGCGCGGCTTGTTCCACGCGGGGCAGATCAACGGCACCTCCGGCTACGAGGAGGCCGCCGCCCAGGGGCTGATGGCGGGCATCAACGCCGCCTGCCGGGTGCTGGGGCGGCCGCCGGTGACGCTGGGGCGCGATCAGGCGTATATCGGCGTGCTGATTGACGATCTGGTCACCCGCGGCACCGAGGAGCCGTACCGCATGTTCACCTCCCGCGCCGAATACCGGCTGTTGCTGCGCCACGACAACGCGGCGGACCGGCTCATGCCGCTGGGAACCGAGCTGGGACTGGTGGCCATGGAGTCCTATAGGAATTTGCAGGCCCGCCAGCAGGCCACCCGCCGGGAACTGGACCGGCTGGACCGGCGCCGGGTCAACGGGCTGGCCGACTGGCCGGCGCGGCGCGCCCGCTCCGGGGCCCCGGCGGCGGGCACCTCGCTGGCCGAGTGGCTGCGCCGCCCGGAGGTCAGCTACGGGGACATTTCCGCCTCCGATCCGGAAGCGGTGGCCGATCCGGCAGTGGCCGAGGCGGTGGAGGTGGCGGTCAAATACGACGGATACATCCGCCGGGAGCGGGAGCGCATCGCGAAGAATGCCGGCATGGAGGCGCGCGCCATCCCGGAGGACTTCGATTTCGAGGGCATCCCCGGCCTGTCCCACGAGGTGCGCGGCAAACTGGGGGCGATTCGCCCGCACACGGTGGGGCAGGCGTCGCGTATTTCCGGCGTCACCCCGGCGGCCATCTCCCTGCTGCTGGTGGCGCTGGAGCGCAACCGGCGCCAGGCGGCGGCCTCCTGATGGAGGTAAACGGGCCGCCATCCCTGGAAGCCGCCTGCGCCGCGCTGGGGGTGCACCCCACCCCGGAACAGGTGGCCACCCTGATTGCCTATGCGGATCTGGTGTTGCGCTGGGGAACGCGCATCAACCTGACCGGGGCCACCGGGCGGGACGAATTTATCCGCGACCACCTGCTGGACGCGGTGGCCCTGCTGCCCCATCTGGACCCCGCGCCGGGAGCCGCGTGGGCCGACGCGGGCAGTGGCGCCGGACTGCCGGGCCTGCCGCTGGCGGTCCTGTCGCCGCAAACCGTGTGGCACCTGGTGGAGCCGCGGGAAAAACGCTGGGCGTTTCTGCTCCACGCAGCCCACACCCTGGGCCTGAAAAACGTCCGGGTGCACCGGGCCCGGATCGAGGACGCTCCGGTGGCGGAGGGGGTGTTGCAGGGGGTGATCAGCCGTGCCCTCGGTTTTGACGCCCTGGCGGCCTTTCCGTGGCTTGTGGAGGGGGGAACCATGGCGGTGATTACCGGGGACAACCTGGACTCGTGGGGACGGGCCGCCGCCGGGCTGCCGCTGGCGCCACGGGAACCGCTGCGCCTGCGCCGGGGCGGCGGGGCGGACAGCTATCTGCTGCGCTGGTCGCGCATCTAGCGGAAGTCACGCCGGGAGAAGATGATCCCGGTGACCGCGAACAGCATGCCGCCATACCCCAGCCCGTAGGCCAGCGCATAGCCGGTGTGGCCCCAGTCGATGGGCAGCCGGTAGGTGACTTCCAGCTTGCGGTTGAACAGCTCCAGGTTGGGCAGCAGGTAGTACAGGACCGTGGTCAGCCCCTCCACGAAGCCGCTGTCGCTCTGGGCCCCCAGTTCCCGGAGGCCCTGGGTCAGGTGGCCGATGACGAACACCCCCAGGGTGAACATGCCGGACAGGAACGGACCGGTAAAGGAGGCAAACAGCAGCGCCACCGCCGAGATCAGCGCCAGCTCCACCCACACCATGCTCACGCTGTAGGCGTACTGGGCCAGCGGCGGGGCCTGAAACACGCTGGACACCACCAGCAGGCACAGGCCCATCACCCCCACCAGCACCGCCTGGGTGGCCAGCAGGCCCACGTATTTTCCGGCCAGAAAGGCGGTCCGCCCCACCGGCTTGGCCAGCACCACGTACAGGGTCTTGCGGGAAATTTCGCGGGAGATCACCGCCACCCCCAGAAAGATGGTGATCAGCGCGCCGAACACGTGGATCAGCGCCAGCCCCAGGTTGAGCACCACGCGGCCATTCTGCCCCATGGTCATCTGGTCCAGCACCGCGGTGATCACCACCAGCAGCACCACGAAAAACAGCAGGCTGTACAGCACGCGGTTGCGCACCGCCTCACGCCAGGTCACCCCGGCAATGGCAAGAATGCGCTTCATCCCGCCCGCTCCACGGCGGAAAGCTCGTGCAGGAACAGGGACTCCAGGCTCTCCCGGTAGGGGGTGACCGACACCACCCGGCCACCGGCGTCCAGCACCTTGCGGATCAACGGGCCGCAGCCGTCGTCCGGCACCCGGAAATGAACCCCGCCATCCCGCACGGTCATGGGGGCGCCGTCCAGCGCAAATCCCTCTGGAAGACCGCTGGCCACCACCTCCACCTCGGTTACCCGGGGGGAAAGCAGGTCCGCCAGCCGCCCGTGGCTGCGCATCTCGCCGCGCACCAGAATCGCCACCTGGTCACATACCATTTCCGCATCGCCCAGAATGTGGGTGGAAAAGAACACGGTTTTGCCACGGTTTCTGAGTTCCACCATGATGTCGCGCACCTGCTTGCGCCCCACCGGGTCGAGGCCGCTCATGGGCTCGTCCAGAATCACCAGGTCCGGGTCTCCGATGAGGGCCTGGGCCAGCCCGACGCGCTGCTGCATGCCCTTGGAGAAACGGTTCAGGGGGGCGTTCTCCACCCCCGCAAGCCCCACCCAGTCGAGCAGTTCGGCAATGCGGCCGGCCCGCAGGTCCGGCGCCACACCGGCCAGTTCCGCATGGAATTCCAGAAACTCGCGGGTGGTCAGGTAGTCATAGAAATACGGCTGCTCCGGCAGATAGCCCACCCGGCGGCGCACTTCCGGCGCGGCGGGATCCCCGCCCCACACCCGCACCCGGCCGGAGGTGGGGGCGATCAGTCCCAGCAGCATCTTGATGGTGGTGGTCTTGCCCGCGCCGTTGTGGCCCAGGTAGCCGAACAGGGACCCGGCGGGAACCTGCAGCGACACGTCGCGCACCGCTTCCCTGGGGCGCATCAGAAAGCCGTGGGGAAACGACTTGGCGACCTGCTCCAGCCGGATCGGCAACGCCTGTTCTCCGTTCATCCGGCCCGCTCCCGTAGTTGGCTGACAATCTGGCTGCGGCGAATCTGCATGCGCACACGCACCTCCGGTTCCGGAGAGGTTCTTTCCAGCCGGTCGATCAGCTCCAGCACCATGCGGGGGTCATTCTGCCGCATGCGCAGGCGCCGGGCCAGGGACTTGATGTAGGGGGGCACCTCCGGCCGGGTGGCGGCGCGGTCCAGATGCAAGGCGGCCGCCGCAAAATTCAGGTCGTGATAGAGACGGAAAAAACCCCGGTAAAACGGGTATTCCCACTTGTCCGGGAAGGCCAGTTCGGCCCGGGCACACAGCAGGTCGGCCAGGTCCGGCCGCCCGCCCACCACCGACAGGATCATGGCGCCGTACTGGAAGGGCGGCTCAAAGGCGGGATCGGCGGCGGTGGTGCCCATCAGCAGGTTGAACAGGTGCCACTGTCCCGCTTCCGTGTCCAGAATGTCCTCTCCGGCGGAGATGGCGCGAATCCAGTAGAGATCCGAGATGGCGGGGCGGAAGCCTCCGGCCAGCACGGAAACCTGAACGGAAGTGAGAATCGGGGCGGTGAACACCGCCTCCCGGGAGACTGCGGCCTCCCCCCGGCGGTCCAGGGTGGTGAGCGAAACAAACGCCAGGCAAAAGGCCGCGACCGCGGCCAGCGAAAGAACAAACCTCTGTCCCACTCCCTTCCCTCCCCGGCGCAACCCCCGGCAACTGCGAACCGCGGATCCGGCGGCCGCGTAACGTGCGGGTTATTCTAACAGGATGGTCCCTGATCGGTAATGTCGTTGCACAGATGCACCGGGCTGGGGTCCGCCTCGGTCACCTGCCACCGGTCCAGGATCAGGTCGTTATCCAGGTTGGCGGTGATCTCGGCCGTGTAGGTCATGCCGGTGACGTTGGTGAACACCACGGGGGAGTATACCCGCGAACCGTTCATCTCCATGCCGATCAGGGCCTCGCTGGTGCCGTAGGCGTTCTGCACCGCATGGTACAGGACCTGATTGGTATATACGGCCGCCAACAGGGTTTTGGCTTCCGTCTGGCGCGCTCGGATGGCGTTGTTCTGAAACTTGGGAATGGCGATCGCCGCCAGGATTCCGATAATGGCCACCACCACCATCAATTCGATCAGGGTGAACCCCTGCTCACCGGTCGGTGCGCAATCTTCTCCCGCACCCGGGTAATCGCCGGGCGTCGTATGGCGCTTGCGGTTTTCCATGCCTCGCTCCCCTCTCACTCGTTGGTCCCAAACCAGGGAAGGCCCTGGGAGGTTTCCTCCCAGGGCCTTCTGGTTGGATGCCTTGCGGTCGATGCGGTTCATCGACCGCCAGGCGATCCTGGTGTCACCGCGGTTTACGGAACCGGAGCAACCGGGGCGATACAGGCGGTCGCACCAGTGTCAGTGACGTCGTTGTTGGCGTTGATCGGCTCACGAGCCGTGCTGTCAACGGTCCAGGAGTCAACGGCGGCATCGTTGTCGATGTTGCCGCAGGACCCGGTCTGGAAGGTGGCGCCAGTCGCATGAACAGCGGTGACAACCGTATCGAGGTACTTCGGCACACCGGCCGGAGCGAAGTCGATGGCGTTACCGGCGCCCGGGGTGGCGGTACGGGCAGCGCCCACACCGGCCATGGCCAGGTCATAGGCCCCATAGGAGTTCTGCTCGGCGAAATACGCCGTTTCCGAGGTATAGATACCGGACAGAATCACCCGGGCCTCAGACTGCTTGGACTTGGCCTGATAGCGGAGGAAGTTCGGAATCGCGACCGCGGCCAGGATGCCGATAATCGCAACCACGATCATCAACTCGATCAGGGTAAAACCCTTTTCATTCTTCGTAACCTTGAACATTAGTTCGTCTCCTTCGTGCGTGAACATGCTTTTGGAAAAACCCTTCGGAGGAATCCCGCCGGTCTCCAAACCCACAGTGTTTCCCTTTTCGGCTGCCCGTCCCCCCGCCCTTGAGCTTTTTTTCGGGCGGACTGAACCGGGGCGGGGCACACTGTGGCCCCCGCCACCGCTGCCTGATGAGAGCAAGGGGCGTACCACTCCGCGAAGAAAACGACAACACGCTGATTATTAAGGGCACAAATAGATCGGAAGATCCACCGGCAGGAAGCGGTGGGGGTGGGGGTTGTTCAACAATGTGCAGCCTGTGGAACCGGCTACCCAATGAAATTTGTCGGGTGGAGGGGCCGCCTCAGGGCGCCGTGGCCGCCTGGGAGGGGGCCTGCCCCTCCTCCGGGGACGGCAGGGGCACCTCCTGATCCGGGTCGCCCATGCCCGCCGCGCGGAAGCGGGCGCGCAGGTCGTCGTTGTCCGGCTTCAGCCGCAGGGCGCTCAGCCACGCCTCGCGGGCGGATTCCGTATGCCCCAGCCCCAGGTGGATGGTTCCCAGGTGGTCGTACAGGGTGCCGTCCTCCTGGGGAGCCTTGGCCACCGCCTCCTTCTGGAGCTTGAGGGCCTCCGCAAGGCGTCCCTGCTGGTAGTAGGCCCAGGCCAGGCTGTCGATAAAGAAGCCATCGTCCGGGCGCAGCTTGAGGGCCTTCTGGATCAGTTTCACGGCCTCGTCCAACCGTTCGCCCCGCTCCGCATAGAAATAGCCCAGAAAATTGAGAGCTGAGGCGTGCTCCGGGGAGCGCTCCAGCACCCAGCGCATCTCGCTTTCCACCTGCTCCGGGTTTTTCGCCTCGTAATGGGCCGCCCCCAGGGAGAAGTGCAGTTCCACGTTATCCGGCTCCAGGGCCACCGCGCGCTCCAGCACCTCAACCGCCGCCGGGTAGTTCCCGGCCTGCATGTGTCCCCAGCCCACAAAGCGGTACGGTGTGGCATCCTCCGGGTTTTCATCCAGATAGGCGG
Source organism: Nitrospirota bacterium (assembly GCA_029881725.1). Classification (GTDB taxonomy): domain Bacteria; phylum Nitrospirota; class JACRHL01; order JACRHL01; family JACRHL01; genus JAOUMB01. The sequence goes on along the minus strand of JAOUMB010000008.1, from coordinate 55,404 downwards.
CCACCGCCTGCACGGCGCGCTCCAGCCCGGCCTCGTCTCCCAGCCGGTCGGAAAGGTAGCCCATGTGCATGTGCGCCTTGTAATAGTCCGGCTCCAGTTCCAGGATCTGCTGATAGGTGGTGCGCGCGTCCTCGGGACGCTCCGCCTGCTCGTACAGGCCGCCCAGAAATTCCATGGAACGAATATCGGAGGGGTACAGGGCCAGCACCCGGGTCAGGGCCTGGATGGCTTCGTCCAGGCGTTTCAACTCGGACAGCACCACCGCCTGCCGGTACAGCAGGGACGGGTTGCGCGGGTTGGCCAGCAACATGGCGTCCAGGTGGGCCAGCACCTGGTCCAGATCCCCCTCCTTGAGATAGATCTGGATCAACCGGTCGTGGGCCATGGCGCTGTCCGGATTCACCCGCGACAGCACCGTCTCGTACACTTCCCGCGCCTTTTCCTCGCGGCCCCACTGCTCATAGAGGTCGGCCTGATCCAGCCACGCCGCTTCCAGCATGGGTTCCTTGCGGGTAGCGGTGCGGAATGCATCCAGCGCCCGGTTGTTCTCCCCCTGCGCCTTGTACACCCGCCCCACGTAGTAGTCGGGCAGCCCGGAGGACGGATCCCGCTGGCGCGCCTCGGCCACCACGCCCAGGGCGTCCTCGAAGCGGCTTTCGCGCACGTAGGCAAGGGCCAGCAGGTAATACACCTTGATGTCGTCCGGGTTGTGCTCCAGCAGGCGGCGGTAGGTGATCACCGCCATGGAGAAGTCACCCTCCTTCAGGTAGAGGCTGGACAGGAAGTGCAGCAGTTCCGGCATGCCCGGAGCGATGTCCAGCCCCTTCTCCGCCATTTCGATGGCGCCGCGCACGTCGCCGTTTTTCAGGTACAGGTCGGCAATGCGGGCAATCAGTTCCAGGTCGTCCGGCGCATAGCTCTGGGCGGAGAGGTATTCGGAAAGGGCCAGATCATAGGAACGGTCCAGTTCCATGCGGTAGCCGCGCATGAAGTGATAATAGGCACCCGGATCGGCGGGCAGCACCCCCAGGCCCATGCGTGGCCGCTCCGGGGGTGCCGGGCGGGCGGCGGCGGGAACGGCTCCCTGCGGGCCGGAGAGCCCGGCCTCCTTGCCGGTGGCACAGCCGGTGACCAGCAGCGCCGCCAGCGGCAGGACCGCCCACGCAACCGGAAGTGTGGCGGTCCAGCGGCCGGACGCCCGGGTGCGAAGGATGCGGAAGGGCCTCATGGTCATCCCTTTCCGTTGGGTGAGGAGGAATCGGAATCGTCGGGGGGGCCGTCCTTGGGTTCGTCCAGGCCCTTTTTAAAGCCGCGTATGGCCTTGCCCATCCCCTCGCCCAGTTGCGGAAGCTTGCCCACCCCGAAGATGATCACGATGATCATCAGGATGATGACCAGTTCCCAGAAACCCAATCCGAACAAAATTCAGTACCTCCGTGGGGTGGCGAAACCACCATTATAGGCGGAGCACGCAAAATCCGGCAAAGCGGATTCCGGGCTAACCGTAGGCGGCGGCCTCGCTGTGGGTGTCGTCCAGATCCTCGAAGCGGACATGACGGCCCTGAAACGCCAGCTTGACGGTGCCGACGGGACCGTTGCGCTGCTTGCCGATAATCAGTTCCGCCTTGCCGCGCCGGCCGCACTCGCACAGGCCCTCGGCCGGACACTCGCACGGTTTGTAAAACTCCTCGCGGTACACGAACATGACCACGTCCGCGTCCTGTTCGATGGCGCCGGATTCACGCAGATCCGACAGCATGGGGCGCTTGTCGGTACGGCTTTCCACGGCGCGGGACAACTGGGACAGGGCCACCACCGGCACATGCAGCTCCTTGGCCAGGGCCTTCAGGGAGCGGGAGATATCGGAGATCTCCTGCTCGCGGGAGTCGCTGTTGCGGCCGCGCATGAGCTGGAGGTAGTCGACGATGACCATGCCCAGGCCGGCTTCGGACTTCAAGCGGCGGGCGCGGGAACGCATGTCCAGCACGGTGATGGCCGGGGTATCGTCGATGTACACCGGCGCCTCGGTCAGGCGCCCGGCGGCGGTGGTCAGCTTGGGCCAGTCGGTTTTCGCAAAGCGCCCGGTGCGCAGCTTGGAGGAATCCACCCGCGCCTCGGAACAGAGCATGCGGGTGAGCAGCTGTTCCTTGCCCATTTCCAGCGAGAACACCGCCACCGTCTGCTTGTGGTCAATGCCCGCCCGCTGGGCGATGGTCATGGCCAGGGCGGTTTTGCCCATGGAGGGGCGCCCGGCAATGATGATCAGGTCCGACGGCTGGAATCCGGCGGTCATTTCGTCCAGATCGCGGAACCCGGTGGGCACCCCGGTGACCAGCTCCTGGCGTTCGTACAGCTTCTCGATCATCGCGAAGCTGTCCTTGAGCACCTCCTTTACCGGCACGAAGCAGTTGTTGCTCTGCCGTTCCGAGATGGCGAAGATGCGCTGTTCGGCAAAATCGATCAGCTCCTCCAGCTTCTCGGTCTCCTGGTATCCCCGCTCGGCGATCTCGGTGGCGGTGGTTACCAGCCCGCGAAACACCGACTTGGAACGCACGATCTGCCCGTGGTGGCGGATGTTGGCGGCGGTGGGGATGACCTCGGTCAACTCCGCCAGATAGCGCGCGCCCCCCACTTTTTCCAGCACGTCGAGGGTTTTCAGGTACTCGGTGAGGGTGATCAGGTCGATGGCCTCGCCCTTGCCGCTCAGGTCCATCATGGCACTGAAGATATTGCGGTGGGCCGACTTGTAGAAATCGTCCGGGCCGAGCACGTCGAGGGCCTTGTGAAGGGCGTCGTTCTCGATCAGGATGGCGCCCAGCACGCACCGTTCCGCCTCCAGGTTCTGGGGCGGAACCTTGTGCAGCGGCAGATCCTGGGCCACCGGATCAGGCCTCGCTCACGAGGGTTTCCACATCCACCGGCTGCCGCCCCTGGGCGGAAACGCGGAACAGGCGCTCCCCCTGGGCCTCCAGGGCGGTGCCCCCGGTGTCGTTTTTGAGCGCCACCACGGCGTTCAGGCCCCGGGCGCGCAGGGCCGCGGCGGCCCGATGGGCGTCCGGCAGGGTGCCGCTCACCCGGAACAGGGGGCCCTCCGCGGCCAGCGGCACCCCCGCGCGGCCGATCGCCTCCAGCACCCGCTCCACGTCCAGGGCGAAGCCGATGGCGGGCATGGGGTGGCCAAACCGGCCCAGCAGGTCGTCGTAACGCCCGCCGCCGCCCAGCTCGATGCCCATGCCGGGGGCCAGCACGTCGAACACCACCCCGGTGTAGTAATCCATGTCGCGCACCTCACCCAGATCCATGGACAGGTGGCGCCCCAGTCCGCAGCTGTCCAAGGCCTCCGCCACCTTCTCCAGGTGATCCAGGGCGGCCAGGGCGTCGGCGCATTTGGTCAGGCCGCGGGCGGTTTCCAGCACCTCCCGTCCGCCGATCAGCAGGGGAATGCGGGCCACCCGGTCCGCCTTGGCGGCGTCCACCCCGGCGGCGGCCAGAATGGCGCGGATGGACGGCACGTCCTTGCGCCCCATGGCGCGGGTGAGCTCCGCCCCGACCCCGTCGGACAGCCCCAGGTCCCCCAGAATGGCCTTGAAATAGCGCGCCTGACCGGTGGATACGATGAAGTCGTCCAGCCCCAGGTCGCGCAGGGCGGTGATCAGCAGCGCCAGCACCTCCGCATCGGCGCTGTAGCCGCCCGGCCCGAGCAGTTCGACGCCGGCCTGAAACACCTCGCGCGGGCGGCCCCGGTGGGCGTCCGTGTGGCTGAACACGCCGGTCTGATACGCATAGCGGTGGGGGGTGGCCGGATTGTCCCGGCGGGCCGCGGCCATGCGCGCCACCTGGGCGGTGACATCGGGACGCAGCACCATCAGGCGGCCGTCCTGACGGTCCTCCAGCTTGTAGCCGGCGGCCACCGTCTCCGGAGCCAGCCCCTGGGACAGGACATCCAGGTACTCAAACAGGGGCGGAATGATCTCCCGGTAGCCCCAGCGGGAGAAGGTATCCCACAGGCGCGCCTCCACGGTCCGCTTGCGGGCGGCGAGTTCCGGGAAAAACGGCACGGTGCCACGGGGCACCATGGCGCGCGCCAGGTCTGTCGATCGGTTCATGAGGAGTCCCCGCACCTTCCGTTCACTGGTTGCGCCATCGTATCACCCGCGGCGGAAATTCGCCGGGCCAAATCCCCGCGGACAGCCGTTGGCCGCCGTTCCGTCCGGCACCGGTTACAGAAAAATCTGCTTCACGGTGAGGATGGCGGGCACGGCGCGCAACTGGTCCAGCACGGCGTCGGGCACTTCTTCGTCCACGTTGACCACGGCGATGGCCCGCCCTCCCGGCTTGTCGCGCCCGAAGTTCATCAGGGCGATGTTGATCCGGTTCTCGCCCAGCACGGTGCCGATCTGGCCGATGACCCCCGGTACGTCGGTGTTGGAAAGAATCAGCATGTGCCCTTCCGGCACCACCTCCACCAGAATCTCGTTGAGCTCCACGATGCGCGGCGCTCCGGCGCTGGTGAGCAGGCCGATCACGCGGGTGGATTTGCCCCCGGCCTCCACGGTGATGGTGATGGTGCTGGCGCGCACGTCGGCGTCCGCCTCCTTCACCTCCACCACTTCGATGCCGCGCTCCTTGGCGATCACTGGCGCGTTCACGTGGTTGACCGTGTCGTTGAGGATCGGCGCCAGCAGCCCCTTGATGGCGGCGATGGTCACCGGCGCCAGGTTCAGGTCGGCCAGCTTGCCCCGGTAATCCACGGTGACCTTTTCCAGGCCGCCCTCATACACCTGCGCCAGCGCGCCGCCGAGCTTTTCCGCCAGGCTCACGTAGGGGGTCAGCAGGGGGGCCAGGTCCGGGCTGATGGACGGGAAGTTGACCGCGTTGCGGATCACCCCGCGCACCAGATAGTCGGCAATCTGCTCGGCCACGGCCACCGCCACGCTCTCCTGGGCCTCGTGGGTGGAGGCGCCCAGGTGCGGCGAGCAGATGAAGTTGTCCAGGGTGAGCAGCGGATGGGCCGGGTCCACCGGCTCCTGCTCGAACACGTCGAAGGCGGCCCCCGCCACGCGGCCCTCCTTGAGGGCCTCGTACAGGTCCTGCTCGTTCACCAGTCCGCCCCGGGCGCAGTTGACGATGCGTACGTCGGGCTTCATGCGGGCGATGGTGTCCTTGCCGATCATGCCCTTGGTTTCCGGGGTCAGCGGCGTGTGCAGGGTGATGAAGTCGGAACGGCGGTAAATCTCGTCCAGGCCCACCAGTTCGATGCCCTGCTTCTCGGCGCGCTCCGGCGACAGGAACGGATCGAAGGCGATCACGTGCATGCCGAAACCCTGGGCCAGGGTGATCACGTGGCTGCCGATCTGCCCGGCGCCCACCACCCCCAGGGTCTTGCCGTACAGTTCCACACCCATGAACTTGTTCTTTTCCCACTGTCCCGCCTTCAGGCTGGCGGTGGCCTGCGGGATGTTGCGGGCCAGGGAACAGAGCAGGGAGAAGGCGTGCTCGGCGGTGGTCACCGTATTGCCGCCGGGGGTGTTCATCACCACCACGCCGCGCTTGCTGGCCTCGGGGAGGTTCACGTTGTCCAGACCGGAACCGGCGCGGCCGATCACCTTCAGGTTCTTGGCGTGGGCCAGAATTTCCGGGGTGGCCTTGGTGGCGCTGCGCACCACCAGCCCGTGGTAGTCGCCGATGATTTTCGCCAGTTCCTCCGGGGAGTTGCCGGTGCTGACGTCTACCTTGATCCCCTCGCGGGAGAGGATATCCACCACCTTGGGCGACATTTTGTCGCTGACCAGAACACGAATCTCGGACATGTCTTCACACCTTGGCTTGGGGCGCGCCGATGGCCGGGCGCCCGCGCAATTGAAACGAGCCTACTTGACCACCAGCAGTTCCTGGGCGCGTTTCACGCCGGCACCCATGTTCACCTTGCCGCCCAGGGTGGAGATGGCCATCTCCACGGCGGCCACCGCGATGATGGTGTCGAAGGTGTCGGCATAGCCCAGCTGGGCGATGCGGAACACCTTACCCTTCAGGTGATCCTGCCCGCCGGCGGCGGTCACGCCGTACTTGGTGCGCAGGGTCTTGTAGATATCCTGACCGTCGATGCCGTCCGGGGCCACCACGGCGGTGACGGCGGTGGACGGGGTGCCGGTGGGGAAAATCTCCAGCCCGGCGGCCTTCAGGCCCTCGCGGGTGGCGTTGGCCAGACGCTCGTGACGGGCAAACACGTTCTGGATGCCCTCCGCCTTGACCATGTTCAGCACCTCGCGCAGACCCACGATCAGCGACACCGCCGGGGTGAACGCGGTCTGGTCCCCTTCCAGGGCCTTCTTCTCCTTGGCGAAGTTGAAGTAGAAGCGCGGGCAGGTGGAGCGCTCGTTGAAGGCCCACGCCTTGTCGGACACGCCCACGAAGGCCAGGCCCGGAGGCAGCATGTAGCCCTTCTGGGAACCGGAAACCACCACGTCCAGGCCCCACTCGTCCATGGGCACGTTGGTCACGCCCATGGCGGTGATGGCGTCCACCACGCACAGGGTGTCGCGGTTTCTGGTGAGGGCGGCGATGCCCTGCACGTCATGGGCCGCGCCGGTGGAGGTTTCGCTGGCCTGCACGTACACGGCCTTGGCGTCCGGGTTGGCGTCCAGGGCGGCCTTCACGTCGTTCAGGTCCACGGACCGGCCCCATTCGACCTTGATCTCCACGGTCTGCATGCCGTAGGCGGAGAGGATCTTGCCCCACCGCTCACCAAATTTGCCGCCGTTGACGAAGATGGCCTTGTCGCCGGGGGACAGGAAGTTGGTGACCGCGCCTTCCATGGCGCCGGTGCCGGTGGAGGCCAGGATCAACACCGGGTTGGTGGTCTGGTACAGGTACTTCAGGTCTTCCTTCACGCCCTTGAACAGCTCCACGAAATCGGGGGACCGATGGTGGATCATGGGCGCGGCCATGGCGTTCAGCACGTTGGGGGGAACCGGGACCGGGCCGGGGGCGAGCAGGTACTTCTTGAGACTCACGGGAAGACTCCATAATGCGAAAAACAGCCCGGCCTCCGGGGTGAACACCACCTCCGCCGGACCGGGGACAACTCACACGACGCGCTGACCCTGTAGCGAGGGATCGCCGGGAACGGAACAGACCCCGGACGCGTAAAACCGATAAAGCGGGTCATTTTACGTTGCCGGCCCATATCCGGTCAATGGATCTGGACCACCACCCCCCGTGAACCGCAGCCAGGTGGATAATGAAAAGGGCCGTGGACACACTGTCCACGGCCCTCTCGGATTTGGTGGAGCCGGGGGGGATCGAACCCCCGACCTCCTGACTGCCAGTCAGGCGCGCTCCCAACTGCGCTACGGCCCCGCAACGAGTCGGCGATTCTACGGGGGGCGGTAACCCCCTGTCAATCGGTTTCCTTCGCGGCCGGGCCGGGTTTGTGCATCCCCACCGCCGGAACCCCCAATTCCCGCAGCAACAGGGTGACCCGGTCGCGCAGGTTGTCGCGCACGGCGCGCATGCCGTTGGACACCAGATGCGGAAATTCCCGTGCGATGGCGGCCGGGTCGGACACCCCCCAGTGGCTATGCCGGGCGGTCAGGGCCACCGGGGGACAGTCGCGGGCCACCTCGTCACACACGGTGATCAGATGGGTGACCGTGTCCAGGTCGATGGCCTCCAGCCCGCACGGGGGGGATTCCGCCAGCGTCACGCCGGCCTCCTGCATGGCGCGCACCGCCAGCGGCGCCACCGGCTCGGGCCGGGTTCCGGCCGCGGAGACGCGCACCGCCCCGGCGGACAGGTGGGTCACCCAGGCCGCCGCCATGCGGCTGCGGCAGGCGTTGCGGGTGGACAGGAACAGGATGTGGGGTGGGGCGGGCACCAGGGTCAGAAATTCAGGTACACGTCGTCTTCGGCAATGCCGAGGGCCGCCAGCCGCTCCTTCACCGCGTCAACCATGTGGCTCATGCCACAGACGCAGGCGATGGTGTTTTCGCGGGGGATGTCCACGTCCTCCAGAATGTGCTGCACGTAGCCCGTATAGCCACTCCAGTCCGTATCGCCGGGCTGGCTCATGGCCTTGTACACCTCCACCTGGGCCCGCCAGCGGGCGATTTCCGGGCGAAATGGAATGTGGAACGGGGTGCGGGCCCCGTACACCAGCATCACCCGCTCCCCGAACGCGGCGCGGTCGTCCAGGATCGACAGCAGCACGCTGCGCAATGGCGCCATGCCGGAACCGACCCCGATCAGCACCACGTTTTTTCCGAGCAGGTGCTCGCGGGGAAATCCCGGCCCCTGGGCCGGTCCCACCTGGAACACGTCTCCCGGAGCGGCCTCGTACAGGGCTCCGGCCACGCCGCTGCCCTCCTTGACCAGAAATTCGATCTCCCGGTCCTGGTGGGGGGCGCTGGCAATGGCGAAAAATCCCGGCTTGTCACCGTCCTCCCTGCGCAACTGCACGTATTGGCCGTGGGTGAACCGGAACGGAGCGTCCGGGGTCAACACCACGTGGCGCATGTGCAGCCCCTCCTGCCCCGCCGAGGCCACCTTCATCTGCTGCCATTCGGGCGCGTCTGCCATTTCCTCCCCCGTAACCGTGTGTTATTGCCTCCCCCCTTTGTACCGGCAGTCACCCGTCCCTGTCTACCGCAGTCTGGGGAACGGGTGGCATTTCATCGGGAATGGATGGCGTCATGTTGGGCAACGGATTGCCCAGAAACGCCGGTTTCCGCACCGCCCTCCCCCTCCCGATCGACGCCTGGCCGGTGAAAAAACCCTTTTCAAACTGCGGGGATCGGGTAAAAATGCGGGGGTACCGGCGGGTGCGGCCCGCAACTTGCGAGTCGTTGGTCCGTGGTACCCCCAATTGCGAGGTGTGATGTCCGCTTCGAACCCCATGAACGAATGGCCCTTTGTTGACCGCCGCTCCAAGAGCCGCCTGAACCGGTACCGCCGCTTCTTCAACAACTACTGGCTGGTGCCGGTGGTGGTCATCTACCTGCAGTTGCTGGCGGCGGCCATGGACCTTTCCGGGGGCCAGGGAATCATCCAGCAGAACCAGCGCTTCATCTCCGGCATTCCGGTGGCCGCCAAGCTGGTCACCCACGACTTTCCCTACACCGCGCTGGGGCACGCCAAGGAGATCTACCACGCGGTGCAGGGGACGCGGGGCGATTCCGAGCAGGTCATGTTCCACGTGGAACGGACCAAGGAACAGATCTACCGTGACCTGGTCGCTTCCCGCGGCCTGCGCCATACGGAAGTGGGCGGGGTGGTCGCCGTGGGCGGCGACGGCGCCCGCCTGCATGCCATCCGCTCCGCCAACGCCGCCTTTATCGAATCCCTGGAGGGCCTGCCCCCCGAGGCCCTCGCCCGCGCGCTGGAGCGCCCCGAGTCCCGGCAGATGGTGGTCACCCTGCAGGGCAACACGCAAATGATGGACCGGGTGCTCGGCCTGCGGGAAAACCGGAATGTGGCGGAATATGCGCGGGATGCGGCCCTGGACGCCCTGCTGGCCTCCCTGCGTACGGTATCGGAAGCCCGCTACATGGTGGAGCCGCTGGCCTTCAAATCGGAACTGGGGCACATGCCGGAATGGGGATTTGCCGGGGTGTTCCACTTTCACAACGAACTGGCCACCCCGCCATCGGAAATGGACGTGGAGGCGAGCTTCGCGGCCCGTCAGTTTGTTTTCTGCCTCACCCGGGAGGGGTTTGATCTGTACGAGATCGATCAGGGGCGCATCTTCGCCCGCCAGTATCAGGTGGACGCCCCCGCCGCCCTCTGAGTTCCCCCGCCCCCTCAGGGGGACGCCAGCCCCAGCCCGCCGTCCACCGGAATGTCGGCCCCGGTAATCCAACTCGCCGCCGGTGAGGCCAGAAACAGGCAGATTCCCGCCACATCCTCCGGCTCGCCAATGCGCCCCAGGGGCACTCGGGCCGCCGCGCCGTTTCGCAGCCGCTGTCGCACACCCGCCACCGGAATGGACTCCCGGGCGGCCAGTTCCGCCGCCTCCCGCTCCCAGCTCTGGGTCCACACCGGGCCGGGAGAGACGGTGTTGACGGTAATTCCCTCCGGTGCCAATTCCACGGCCAGTGACTGGGAAAAATTCAGTAGCGCCGCCTTGGCCGCCGAATAATGGGGCCACCGCCCGGTGGGTCGGCGGGCTCCGGTGGAACCGATAAACAGAATTCGCCCCCCCGCACTGGCGCGCAGCAAAGGAAGCGCCAACCGGGTGAGACGCACCGCCGCCATCAGGTTGATTTCAAGGCTGTCCCGCCAGACCCGGTCTCCGCCTTCCATGAAGGGAGCGAACGGCCCCACATCGCCCACGTTGTGCACCAGCACATCCAGACGCCCCTGGCGGGAAACCGGCTCCAGCAGTGCGTCCATCCCCTCCCCGGTCAGGTCACCGGGCAACGGGCGGGCCTTCCCGCCCAGTCCGGAGAGGGAGGCCACCGCATCGTCCAGGGCGGAGGAGGGACGGGCGCACACCCACACCCGCGCGCCAGCGACGGCAAACGCGCGGCTCACCGCCAACCCGATGCCGCGACTGGCGCCGGTTACCAGCACCTGGGTTTTCAAATCCATTGCACAGTATTCCTTCTGGCGCCACAAACCTCCTGCAGGGATTGTCAGTTGTCCGCGGGGGGTCCGAACCGTGCCGGGTCCGCCCCGGAAATCATCCCCTGGGGTGTAAAGACTGCCAAATCTCGCAAGGTCACCACGGGCATGGTGCTCAGGTCACTCGGCCAGCCGTTGGCCATCACCGTATTCATATTCCAAAACCAGGACACTCCGCGACCCGCCACATGGACGACCGGAGCCGATCGCCACCCCTCAGGCACCACCACCCGGTAAACCCCCGATGCAGGGGGAGCTGGAATCATGCGATGCACCACCGGGGTCAGCACCCTGGCGATGACCTCATACCCGGCCGGAGCCGGATGCCCGTCCGAGTTTGGTAAATACAGTGCGACCCCGGTGGCCAACACCTGGCGCAGGGGGTCGATGACATCCACGTAGGTGGCCCCCTTCAGATCCTGGAGGGCCGCTACCAGTTCCCGAATATTCTCCCCTTCGTGTGACACCAGCCGAGAGTAGGCTTCCGGAGCCTCCAACCCCTCCCCCCGGACCCGCCCGGAATACACAAACTCCTTGGTGGGGATGATGGTAAACACCACCGGCACCTTCGCCTTGCGGCCAACTTCCGCAATGCGGCGACCGGCTTCCGCCATAATACGGTACCCCTCGGCAGTGGCTGGATAATCCCGGTCATTTGACATCAGCCGGGTCTTGGCGGTGAACACCGTGGCTCCACCGTCCGAAAAGCGCGCCCGCCACAGATCCTCCGGGGCTGGCGGCCACGCCGATGGCGGCCTGTCCGGTTCCGTCGCGTGTCCCCGCAGTGAGGCCCACGGTTCATAACCATAGGCCAGCCGTACCGCCTCCAGCGGGTCGTTGCCGGAATAAAACGCCACCACCAGCACACGGGGCCGGAAGGTGAGGGCCTTTTCCGCCATATACAGATATTGCACCGCACCCCAGCCGCCCTTGGACATGTTGTAAACATTGGCGCCTTGCGGCCGAAGCAGGCGGGCCATCACCCCCGGCCAGGTGTATTCCAGCGTGGCGTTTAGCCCCACGGTCTGGCTGTCACCGATGGTCACCACGTCCGCCACGGTGGGCACGGCATGGTTGCGGAAGCCCAGCAGGTCGAACGGGGCGTTGTCCTGGTAATTGGGCGGAACCATGGCCTGATGACGCATGCCCACCAGCGGATCCTGGCGGTCGGGGGGAGTATCAGGGGATAGCACGTCCGGACCGAGCATGGATTCGTAAAATGGCGGCAGTTGGTCGTCCAGTTGCACCACCTGCAAGTCCACCGGAGTGGACATCCCCAGCAGGCCGGGGGCCAGCCAACGGATCAGCCCCAGCGCCACCACCAGGGTCAGTCCCACCGACACCAGGGTCAGAATCCACTCCCTTCGCATGCCGCCGCCTAGAACAGGGTGTAAATAAACGGTGCCACGGCGGAACCCTGACTGAACACGATCAGCCCGCCCAGAAGCAGCAACACCACGATGATTGGGGCCAGCCAGAACTTTTTCCGTTCCCGCATAAACGCCCACAGGTCCTTGAGCAGGTCAAACATCTAGCCAGGTTTCTCCAGTATCAAACCAAACCATTTGAAAGGAAGCTTAAAACGGCCGGTCCATGCTTCCCGGAGGATTTTCCTTCACCACCCGGTAGGAGGGGGCCGCCGGATCCATTTTGCGAGCCATCGGGTCACGGCCCAATAGCCGTAGCAGCAGTCCGATGGGGAAGACCACACTATAAAACACCACAAACAGAATGATACGGGTATTGACCCGCCCCACAAAGCCCCCCACATGCATCCAGCCGAGATACACCGGGCGGAGGGTTGCCGGAGCGGCCAGCGCCCAAATGACCGCAGTCCCGCTCACCACCCATGGCCACAGGGGCCAATCCGCGTCCGCCAGCCACGGGAACAGCACCCCGAACAGGCTGCCGAAGATGCCCCCGAAGGTCAGCCCGAAGCGCCGCAGCCCGGCGCGGTCCAGTTCCGGTATTTCACCAAACATGGTCAATCCCGCACATGATTAATCCAGTTCGAATTCGCGCATCCACGAATCGTCCTTTGCCACCTCGGGCTGATCCGCTTTGGCCAACAGGTAGTTTTCCACTACCAGATAGTCCATTTCCGTACGCATGAAACATTGGTAGGCGTCCTCCGGGGTGCATACGATCGGCTCTCCGCGCACGTTGAAACTGGTATTAACCAGCACCGGGCAGCCGGTACGGACGTGGAACGCGGTCAACAGCGCATGGTAGCGTGGGTTGGTGCGAGCATGAACGGTCTGCACCCGGGCCGAGTAATCCACATGGGTAATTGCGGGCAGGGTGGAGCGGGGAACGTTCAGCTTTTCGATCCCGAACAACGCCTTTTGCTCCGTACTCATGGGAATGCGCAGCGCTTCCCGAACCGGCGCCACGATCAGCATGTAGGGGCTGTCCGCATTCAGGTCGAACACCTCCCCGGCCTTTTCCGCCAGCACCGACGGGGCAAAGGGGCGGAACGACTCCCGGTATTTTATTTTCAGGTTCATTACCGACTGCATTTTGGGGCTGCGCGGATCGCCGATGATGGAACGCCCTCCCAACGCGCGGGGCCCGAACTCCATGCGCCCCTGAAACCACCCCACCACGCTTTCGCCCTCCAGTGCCTCGGCCAGGCGCGGCATTAGTTCGGCATCCTCGAGCCGAGAGTAAACCGCCCCCAGGCGCTCCAGTCTCGCCCGAATGTCGTCATCACCAAAACGCGGTCCCAGGTAGCTGCCGGACATGGTGTCGGCGCCGGTCACGGTTCGAGGTTGCCCGGCTTCCTGGTGCCAGTAGGCCAATGCCGCGCCCACGGCGCCCCCCGCGTCCCCGGCGGCGGGCTGGATCCAGATGTCCTTGAACGGCCCCTCTCGCAGCAGCCGGCCATTGGCGACGCAATTGAGGGCCACCCCCCCCGCCAGACACAGATTTTCCACCCCCAGTTCCCCCTGCACGGTACGCCCCAGCCGCATCACCACCTCCTCGGTAACCTCCTGGATGGAACGAGCGATATCCATCTCTTTCTGGGTGATGGTTCCCTCCGCCTGCCGCGGCGGGCCACCAAACAGCGCGTGGAATTTAGGGCCGGTCATGGTCAACCCAGTGGCAAAATTGAAGTAGCTCATATCCAGGCGAAAGGTACCGTCCTCTTTCAGGTCGAGAAGGCTCCCGAGGATGGTATCCACGTATTTCGGTTCGCCGTAGGGGGCAAGGCCCATCAGCTTGTATTCGCCCGAGTTGACCTTAAAACCCGTGTAATAGGTAAAGGCGGAATAGAGCAGGCCTAGCGAGTGGGGAAAATCGATCTCCCACCGGGCCTCCAGCCGGTTGCCCTCCCCCAACCACACGCTGGTGGTAGCCCACTCGCCCACCCCATCCAGGCACATCACCGCAGCCCGTTCGAATGGCGACGGAAAGAATGCCGAGGCCGCGTGGGACTGGTGGTGCTCCGCAAAAGCCAACGGTGGCAATGGCGCGCCGTTGGCCAATTTTTCCAATTCGTCGCGGATCAACTTTTTCAGGAATAATTTTTCCTTTAGCCATACCGGCATGGCTGCCACAAAGGAACGGAAACCCTTTGGGGAATAGGCCAGATAGGTTTCCAGCAGGCGCTCGAACTTGACCAGCGGCTTGTCGTAGAACACCACCCGGTCCACGCCGTCAAGGCCGATGCCGCCCGCTTCCAGACAATAGCGCACCGCACTGGCGGGAAACCCCGCATCGTGCTTTTTGCGGGTGAAACGTTCCTCCTGGGCGGCGGCCACCACGGTTCCGCCCACCACCAGCGCCGCAGCACTGTCGTGGTAGTAGGCAGAGATTCCCAGAATAGGACCGGGGGCGGTTGCGCGGGACGAGGACAACAACTCAGACACAGTGACTCCTGCTGGGGTTACGCACATCCATTGTAACAGCCCGGACTACCGGCCCCACACCCTACCGCTTCCGGTTGCGGTTGACCGCCTCCACCGGACGGCATCCAGCCCCAGAGCGAACGGCCAAACCGTCATGGTTCCACGTGGAACAATTAATAATCCCAACACTCCGTTTTTCCGTTCTTTCCAAACTTTTTCATTTTTGTTCCACGTGGAACAGTACATTTTTCGATTTTCTTGTGCTATCTTCCTCCCATCATAAACGTGCCGCCTTGGAGAGGAGAGCGTCGCATGGGCCAGGTCATTTCAATATCCAACCAGAAGGGTGGGGTGGGCAAAACCACAACCGCCGTGAACATCGCCGCGTCCCTGGCCGTGGCCGGGTACCGCACCCTGCTCATCGACATGGACCCGCAGGGCAACGCCACCAGCGGCGTGGGCGTCAATGCCCGGAACCAGGAACACACGGTCTACGACGTGCTGGTGGGGCGCTCCCCGCTGGCGCCGGTAATCTGCGCCACCGAGCTGGAGCGCCTGTCGGTGGCCCCCTCCCACGTGGATCTGGTGGGCGCCGAGGTGGAACTGGTGTCCGAGCCGGGACGGGAAATGCGCCTCAAGGACGCCATCGCCCGCATCAAGGACGACTACGACTACATCTTTCTGGACTGCCCGCCATCCCTCGGGCTGGTCACCCTGAACGCCCTCACCGCGGCGGACTCGGTGCTGGTGCCGGTCCAGTGCGAGTATTTCGCCCTGGAGGGCCTGGGGCAGTTGAGCCGCACCATCGATCTGGTGCGCCGCCAGTTGAACCCGCACCTGCAGATCGCCGGCGTACTGCTGACCATGTCCGACCGGCGCAACAACCTGTCGCAACAGGTTTCCGCCGAGGTGCGCAGCCACTTCGGCAGCAAGGTGTTCAACACGGTGATCCCGCGCAACATCACCCTGGCCGAGGCCCCCAGCCACGGCCGCCCGGTGCTGCTGTACAACATCAGTTCCATCGGCGCCCAGGCCTATCTGGATCTGGCCGGAGAAATCGCCTCCCGCACCGCGCCGCGTGCGGCCACCGCAGCCGCCTAACCCCCACGCAAGGAGAATCCCCATGACCCGTCAGGCATTGGGCAAGGGCCTTGGCGCCCTGCTTGGAAGCATCGACCGCGAGTCCGGCACCCTGCGCGAACTCGCCCATTCGGACATTCAGCCGAACCCCCACCAGCCCCGTCAGACCTTCGACGAGGCAGGCCTTTCGGAGCTGGCCGCCTCCCTGATCGAGCACGGCATGTTGCAGCCGGTCACCGTGCGCCCGCTGGGCGATGGCCGGTTCGAACTGATTGCCGGGGAGCGCCGCTGGCGCGCCGCGGCCATCGCCGGCCTGTCGGTCATTCCCGCGCTGGTGCGCGAAACCAGCGACCTGTCCACCCTGGAAATGGCCCTGGTGGAAAACATCCAGCGGGCGGACCTGAACCCCATGGAGTCGGCCCAGGCCTACCAGCGCCTGATCGTCGAATTCGGCCTCACTCAGGAGCAGGTGGCACGCCGGGTGGGCAAGGACCGCTCCACCGTGGCCAACGCCGTGCGCCTGTTGAACCTGCCGGTAGCGGTGCAGGAAATGGTGGAAAGCGGAGCCCTGTCCACCGGCCACGCCAAGGTGCTGCTGGGCCTGGCCTCGCCGGAGCAGGATGCCCCGGCCCTGGCCCGCCACGTGGCGGCGGAGGGCCTCTCGGTACGGGATCTGGAGCGCATGCTGGCCAGCCCGCAACCGCTGCCGAACGCCCCCCATGCCCCGGCGCCCAAGGCCGCGCGCGCGGCGGATACACCGGCGCACATCGCCGATTTGCAGGCCCGTCTGGCACGCTATTTCGGGGCGGAGGTCACCCTCAAGGAGGGAAAGCGGGCGGGACGCATTGAAATCCGCTACCGGAGCCCGGAGGAGCGCGCACGCCTGACCGGACTGCTGCTGGGCGAATAAATGAAAAAACACAACGGGTTCCACCTGCTGCTGGCCGTGGACGGCTCGGAGGGGGCCATGAACGCGGTGCGCACCGTGGCCACGCTACCCCTCCCGGACGGCGCCCGCATCACCCTGCTGCACGTGCTGACCCGTTACCTGCCCACCCACACCGCCCTGCCCGGCGGCGTTCTGGGCCAGTTGCGGGCGGACGAGGATGCGCGGGCGCAGGCGGTCCTGAAACAGGCCGCCGACCTGCTGCGCGCCATTCCGGTGAAACTCGCGCAACGGGTGGCGGATGGCCACCCCGCCCAGCAAATTCTGGAGCGGGCCGCTTCCAGCGGGGTGGACCTGATCGTGCTCGGCGCGCTGGGCACCTCCGGATGGCTGCGCACGCTGCTGGGAAGCACCTCCCAGTCGGTGGTCAAACACGCCCCCTGCCCGGTATGGCTGGTGCGAAAGCCGTATGCCGGGGGGGCAATCACCGTTCTGGCCGGGTCAGATGGTTCGCCGGGGGCCCGCGCCGCAATGCGCTTCCTGCGCGCCATGCCCCTGCCGGACCCGCGCACCGCACACCTGCTGCACGTGCTGCCGTCCCTGAACCAGCAACTGCAATTGACAGGCGGCCCCCTGGACCCGCCGGTGCTGGAACCCCTGTACGAGATCGGCGCGCATCTGGAACGGCGGGCGGCGGAACTGCTGCGTCAAGACACCGCCCTGCTGTCCGCCGCTTTCCCCACCATCGTGCCCCACACGGAGGAGGGGGACGCCCGCCGGGTGATCCTGGAGAAAGCCAGAACCCTCGGTGCGGACCTGATCGTACTGGGCAGCCGGGGCCTCAGCGGCTGGAAGGAACTGCTGCTGGGCAGCGTATGCAACAAGGTAACCCGGCACAGCGAAACGTCGGTGCTGGTGGTGCCGGATGCCGGCAGGGACGACGGAAAATGACCGCGCCCTCCCCGCCGCCCCGGGCCCTGACCATCGCCGGGTCCGACCCGTCCGGGGGCGCGGGGCTGCAGGCCGACATCACCGTATTCACCCGCCTGAAGGTGCACCCCATGGCGATTCCGGCGGCCCTCACGGTGCAGAACTCCGCCGGGGTGCGCGCGGTGACGCCGCTGGCGCCGGACACGGTGATCGACGCCTTGGCCGCCGTGCACGCGGACATGCCGCCCGCCGCCACCAAAACCGGCATGCTGGGCACCGATGCGGTGGTGGCCGCGCTGGCGGACTATGTGGCGGAAAACCCCCTGCCGAATCTGGTCATCGACCCCATCCTGCGCGCCTCCAGCGGTCCCGGCCTGCTCACGGATGACGGATTTGCCACCCTGCGCGAACGGCTGATCCCCCGCGCCACGCTGATCACCCCCAACCGGTATGAGGCCGAGCTGCTGTGGGGACAGTCCATCCCCAACGCCGCCGCCGCCGAACGGGCCGCCGCCGCCCTGCGCGAAGCGGGAGCCGCGGTGCTGATTACCGGGGGACACCTGGACGACAAAGGGTATATCATCGATACATTGGCGGACGAAAGCGGGATCACCACCTGGCGCCACCCCCGCCACCCGGGGCCCTCGCCCCACGGCACCGGCTGCGCCCTGTCGGCGGCCATTACCGCGTACCTGGCCCACGGGCTGACCCTGCGGGAATCCGTGCGCCGGGCCCTGGCCTACACCCTTACCGCGGTGCGCACCGCCGCGGCGCCCGGTACCGGGCGCCCTTATCTGGGGGACGGTACCACCGAACTGAACGAGTCACCGGAGGAAGGAACCCTATAGGTGCCCAACGACCAGATTTTCAAGGATGCGGGGCAGGTGCTGATGATCGGCTTCGAATCCGATCCCGGGCCCGCCTGTGACGCCCTTGCCGCGGGACGCGCGGGGGGGGTGATCCTGTTTTCCCGCAACATCGAATCGGCGCCGCAGGTGCGCGCCCTCAACCACCGCCTGCGGACCGCCGCCGGGGGCCTGCTGCCCATCGCGGTGGATCAGGAGGGGGGACGGGTGGCCCGTCTGGCCGCCGCCGGGGTGCCCGCGGGTCCTCCGGCGCGGGCACTGGCGGAACACGGGGAGCACGCGGTGCATCAGTGGGGGCTGGACACGGGCAAGGCGCTGGTGGACCTGGGCTTCACCATCGATTTTGCGCCGATTCTGGACGTGGACACCAACCCGGACAACCCCATCATCGGCGACCGCTCCTACGGCCGCGACGCGGACCGGGTCATCCGCATGGCACGCATCGCCGCCGAGGGCCTGATGGAGGCGGGCATCCTGCCGTGTGGAAAGCACTTCCCCGGCCACGGCGACACGGCGCTGGACTCCCATGTGGATCTGCCCTACGTGGCCCACGACGAACCACGCCTGCGGGAGGTGGAACTGGCGCCGTTTGCCGCACTGGCCCCGGAACTGCCGGCCATCATGACCGCCCACGTGGTGTTCCCGGCCTTGGACCCGGAGGAGGTGCCGGCCACCCTGTCGAAAAGGATCGTAACGGGCCTTCTGCGCGAGGAATTCGGGTTTACCGGGGTCATCATATCCGACGACCTGGAAATGGCCGCCGTGGCCCGTCTGGCGCCCCCCGGAGAGCTGGCCGTGCGCGCCATTGCCGCAGGCTGTGACCTGTTGCTGTGTTGCCGGCTGCAAACCGTGTGGGAAGAGGCGCACCGGGCGCTGGTGGAAGCGGCCGAGGCGGATGCGGAATTCGCCGCCCGGCTGGCCGAGGCCGCCGACCGGGTACGCAAGGTGCTGGTTACTTCAGGTGAACCAGAGTGAGCCGGTTGGGCACCGCCTCCGGCTTGATCTTGATGCCGCCTTTCGCATACACGTCCGGGCCGCGCATCTCCACCGCATTTTCCGGGCAGATGTCCTTGCACATGTAGCAGCCGATGCACTTGGCCGGATCCACAAGATGCAGCTGGTCCTGCTCGCCGGTAATGGCGTTGGTGGGGCACACGTCGCGGCACCAGGTGCAGCCGGTGCACGGCTCCTCCAGAATGAACGATTTCGGGCGCACCCCGGCAAAATCCAGAATGGTGTCATCCGGGCACTTGGCCACGCACAGGCCGCAACTGGTGCACTTGGTGTAGTCGATTTCGGCCAGGAAGGCGTTCACCGCAATGGCCTCGTAGGGGCACACCTTCACGCAGATATCGCAGGCGATGCACCCCACGGTGCACACCTTTTTGACCTCGGACCCCTTGTGGGTGGAGTTGCACAGAATCTGGATGTCGCTCGCCGCCGGGATCATCTCGATCAGGTCCTTGGGGCAGGCGGGGGCGCACAGGGTGCAGCCGGTGCACTTGTCGTCAATCACCACCGGAATGGCGTTCTCGTTCATGTACATGGCGTCGTAGGGGCAGGCCGCCACGCAGGAGCCCAGGCCCAGGCACCCGAACACGCACGCCTTGCCGCCGCCGGACACCAGCACCGCCGCGTTGCAGTCGGTCATGCCCTCGTACTGGAAGGCGCGCCGCGCCTCCTGCACGCCGCCGGTGCAGAACACCCGGGCGTACTGCTTGATGCTGGCCACCGGCTCCACCCCCATGATCCGGGCCAGCGCGTTCACCGTCTCGTCGCCGCCCACCGGGCAGGCATTCACCGGCACCGCGCCGATGTTGATGGCGTCCGCACAGGGGCGGCACCCGGCAAAGCCGCAGGCGCCGCAGTTGATGCCGGGCAGGGCCGCCATCAGTTCCTCGAGGCGCGCATCCACCTCCACGGCAAACCGCTTGGCGGCGAAGCCCAGACCGAAACCGGCCACGGCGCCCATGCCGCCCAGGGTGAGAATGGCCTCGATCACGCGCTCAACCCCGCACCAGCCCCGAGAAACCCATAAACGCCAGCGACAGGATGCCGGCCGTCACCAGCACGATGGCATTGCCCTGAAAGGCGCGTGGAATGGCCGCCAGCGCCAGGGATTCGCGCAGGCCGGCCAGCAGCACCATGGCCAGGCCAAAGCCGGCCGAGGCGGCCACGGCGAAGGTGAGGGTCTGCAAAAACCCGTAATCCTTCTGCACCACCAGCAGGGCGACGCCGAGGATGGCGCAGTTGGTGGTGATCAGCGGCAGGAAAATGCCCAACGCCTGATACAGGACCGGACTGGTTTTCTGCACCACCATTTCCACCAGTTGCACCAGAGAGGCGATCACCAGAATGAAGGTGATGGTGCGCAGGTATTCCAGGTTGAACGGCACCAGCACCAGCCGCTGCACCAGCCAGGTGACCACGCTGGCGACGGTCATCACGAACAGCACCGCAAAGGACATGCCGATGGCGGAGTCCATCTTGCGCGACACACCCAGAAACGGGCACACCCCAAGAAAGCGGGCCAGCACGAAATTGTTGACCAGCATGGCCGACAGGGCGATGAGGGCGAGTTCTCCGGCCATGGTCTAGTTTCCCCGGGCGGACAGCGCGGCCAGATAGGTGCCCCCCGCCAGCATCAGCCCCAGGGCGATGAACGCCCCCGGCGGCAGCAGGAACAGCAGAAACGGCGGATAGGCGTCGCCGAATAGGGAAATCCCGAACACGCTGCCCATGCCAAGCAGTTCCCGCACCGCCCCCAGGGCGATGAGGGCCAGGGTGAAGCCCACCCCCACGCCCAGCGCGTCGGCGATGGCGCGCGGCAGGGAGCGGCGGGCGGCAAAGGCGTCGGCCCGGCCCAGCACGATGCAATTGACCACAATCAGCGGAATGAACAGACCCAGGGTCTTGTGCACATCGTGGGCAAAGGCATTCAGAAACAGGTCCACCACGGTGACGAAGGTGGCGATGATAACGATGAAACTGGGAATCCGCACGCTGCCGGGAATCCAGTTGCGGATAATGGATACGGAGGAACTGGAGGCCACCATCACCGCCAGGGTGGCCAGCCCCATGGCCATGCCGTTGACGGCCGTGGTGGTCACCGCAAGCGCCGGACACAGGCCGAGCATCTGCTTGAACACCCCGTTCTCGCGCCACACGCCGCGCACAAAATCGTCACCGATTTCACGCAGGTTGAAGGCGGGGCGGGGGGCAACGTCGAGGGCGGGACGACCGGCAACCGCCTCACCGGACAACGCGTCGGAGAGCGTCAGTGCGCTGGCGGGGACAGGTCCGGTTGGCCGTTCGTGTTGCATGAATCTCCAGTTGGGCCGTGTGCCGATGCCACGGCCCCGGACGTTACCGGCCCCTCCCGGTAATACATTACCCGGGGTCTCCGGGTTGCTCAAGAAAACGTACCCGGAGTGAAAACCGTCAAGAAAGACCGCTACGGTTTCCTATCGGCAGACTTTTTCGCAGACTTCAAGGGCATGCCGAACGGCATTCACCACGGCGCGGGGGGTGATGGTGGCACCGGTGAACTGGTCGAAGTCGCCACCGTCCTTTTTCACCGCCCAGCGGGCGTTTTCCAGGGTGCGCCCGCGAAACGCAGGCAGCCACTCCTCGTCGGTAATCATCTTGTCCCCCAAGCCGGGGGTTTCCGCGTGGGACAGCACCACCACCCCGGTGAGCCTGCCGTTGCGGTCCACCCCCACCATCAGGTCGATGTTGCCGGAATAGCCGTCCGGGGCGGTCACCGGCACTGCGGTGCCCACCCATTGGCCCTCCATGCGAGCCAGATACAGGGTCTGTTCGGTGCCGTCGTCCAGCACTACCGTGCTCATGTCCTGATCGGGGGCGTTGTTGTGGGGGGGCAGAACGGCGGTGAGGGAGCGCACCACTTCGCGCCGTTTCTGCTCGGCAATGGGGCCCGAGGTGATGCGGTCGGACCAGGCCAGCACCACCGCTCCGGCAATGCACACGGCCATCAATGCGGCCACCATGCGGCTCACAGGCCGCCCCGCTTGCGGGCGCCGTACAGGCGCGGCGCGGTGTAGCGGTCGATAATCGGCACCGCCGCGTTCATCAGCAGCACCGCAAAGGAAATGGCCTCCGCATAGCCCCCCCACATGCGGATCACGATGGTGAGCAGGCCGCACCCCACCGCGAAAATCACCCGCCCCTTGCGGGTCAGGGGCGAGGTGACCATGTCGGTGGCCATGAAGAAGGCCACCAGCATGGCGCCGCCGGTCACCAGATGAAACGCGGGCGGCATGTAGTGGGCCGGGTCATGCCACCAGAACAGGCCGCTGACCAGCGCCATGGTGCCCAGCATGCCCACCGGCACGTCCCAGTTGATGTGGCCGCGCCACAGCAGATACAGCCCGCCCAGCAGCACCGCCAGCGCCGAAGTCTCCCCCAGGGAACCGGGAATGCCGCCCAGAAACGCGGCCAGCAGGTCGGTATGGGCGGCCTCGCCCAGCCCCAGGCCACGAATGCGCGCCTCCTGCAGCAGGTTGAGCGGGGTGGCGGTGGTGACCGCATCCAGCCCCCACGGGGACGGGGTGACAAACGAGGTCATCTGGGCCGGAAAGCTGATCAGCAGCACCACCCGCGCCAGAATCGCCGGGTTGAAGGGGTTGTATCCCAACCCGCCGAACACCAGCTTGCCCAGGCCGATGCCCGCCAGCGCACCGATCGCGCACAGCCACCACTCGGCGCGGGGCGGCAGGGACAGGGCCAGCAGCAGGCCGGTGACCGCGGCGCTGCCGTCGGAAACCGTCACCTTCTGCCCCATCATCTTCTGGCCCACCGCCTCCACCCCCAGGCACCCCCCCACGCACAGCAGGATCACCACCAGTCCATACCAGCCGAACTGGTACAGGCCAACCAGGGTGGCCGGCAGCAATGCCACCAGCACATCGACCATGATCGACTGCACACTGATCCGGCGCCGTACGTGCGGTGAATAGGAAAGAGTGTACGCTGGCTCCGGCGCGGACGATTTCGCCATTTTTTTGGCGACCGGAGCCCCAGCGGCCCCGGACTTGCCCGGTGCGGAGGAAGGTTTCCCTGATTTTTCAGGGACTTTCGGAGCCCCCTTGCTGGCAGCCCCGGAAACCGACGTTTTACCATCGGTTGGGGTGGTGGGTGCGGCGACGGGGGGCTCGGCGCCCTGAGGGGCCTTTTTGGCGCCCTCCGGGCCGTTTCCTTCATCAGCCCCGTCCGGGCCGGGTTTTTTGGGATTGGAATCGTTCACCGGAGTCCGTTCAGTGTTTCGCTTTCAGGTGCTGGACCTCGGTTTTGGCAAAGCGGATCATCTGCACCAGTGGCCGGTAGGAGGGGCACACATAGGAGCAGCAGCCGCACTCGATACAGTCGAACGGGTGGTACTGTTCACTTTCACCGAAGGCGCGCATTTCGGCGCACACGGAAATCATGTTCGGCAGCAGGCCGATGGGGCAGACCTCGATGCAGGCGGAGCAGCGAATGCAGGGGCGGATGTCGTCCGTATCGATGTGGTCGCGGGGAATGATCAGGATGCCGCTGGTGCCCTTGATCACCGGCACCTCCAGGTTGTACTGGGCCACCCCCATCATGGGGCCGCCAAACACCACCTTGCCCACCTCGCCCACCATGCCGCCGAAGTGCTCGACCAGCAGGCGGGCCGGGGTACCCAGGCGCACGCGCACGTTGCCGGGCCGCTTCAGGCCCTCGCCGGTGACGGTCACCACCCGCTCCACCAGGGGGCGCCCGTGTCGGACCGCGTCGAACACCGCCGCGCAGGTGCCCACGTTGTGCACCACCACCCCCACGTCCACCGGCAGGCCGCCGGACGGCACCTCGTGGCCGGTCAGCACGGCGATCAACTGCTTTTCCCCACCCTGTGGATACTTGGTGGGCAACACGCCCACCGTGACCGGCACCTCAAACCCGGCGGAACTGCCCGCCACCCGGCGAATCTCCGCCTCGATGGCCTGCACCGCGTCGGGCTTGTTGTCCTCGATGCCGAAAATCACCCGGCTCACCCCCAGCACGCGGGACACCAGCACGGCGCCGGCCACCACCTGCCCGGTGTGCTCCAGCATCAGCCGGTGATCGGCGGTCAGGTACGGCTCGCACTCCACGCCGTTGACGATCAGGGTGTCCACCGGACGCGCCTCCGGCGGGCTCAGCTTGACGTGGGTGGGAAAGGTGGCCCCGCCCAGGCCCGCAATGCCCGCCGCGGATACCCGCTCGCGCACCGCCTGCGGGGGCAGGGAGGGCCACTCCTCACACGGTTCCAGGTCGATCCAGTTGTCCGCGCCGTCGGACTCAATCACCACCCCCTTCACCTCCCGGCCGGAGGGGTGGGCGATGGTGGCAATGCCGGTGACGGTGCCGGACAGGGTGGCGTGCACCGATACGGACACCACGCCGGAGGCGGTACCCACCACCTGCCCGGTGCGCACCGTGTCGCCCACTTTTACCACCGGTTCCGCCGGTTTGCCGATGTGTTGCAGCAGGGGCACCACCACCTGATCCGGCAGGGGCAGGGTCTCGATGGCCCCGGTGGCGCTGAGTTCCTTGCGGTATTGCGGGTGAATGCCCCCGAAAAAGGAGCGGAAGCGGCGAATCATGGCCGGTTCCCGTTACCCCCTGTCGCCCGCCGGAGCACCGGTACGCAACAGGGTCTTGATCTCGTCCATGAAGGCGTTTACGTCTTTGAACTCCCGATACACGGAGGCAAACCGCACATAGGCCACCTGATCCAGCCGGTACAGGGCCTCCATCACCAGTTCGCCGATCCGCTCCGAGGGCACTTCAGATTCCCCCTGCTCCAGCAGCGCCTGCTCGATGCGGTCGGTTTCCGCCTCCAGTTGCTCCAGGGACACCGGGCGCTTTTCGCAGGCGCGGCGCATGCCGCCCAGCAGCTTGGGCCGGTCGTAGGGTTCGCGGCTGCCGTCCTTCTTGACCACCAGCTGCACCGCGGGTTCCACCCGCTCATAGGTGGTAAAGCGCTTATTGCACTGGAGGCATTCGCGGCGGCGACGGATGGCGCTCCCCTCCTGACTGGTGCGCGAATCCACCACGCGGTCTTCGGGATAGCTGCAAAACGGGCATTTCATGGTGTTTTCCCCGCCAACCGGGCCCCCCTGCCGGGGCGCCCTCCAGTATGCCCCGGCGCGCCGGGTACGGCCACAAAACGGCCGAATTCCCGGCTTACGGGCCGGGGAAGCGCGAACAGAGGGTCTTCACCTGGTCACGAACCTCGGCGATGCGCGCCGCATCGTCCCACCGCTCCAGCACCTTGTGAATCAGGGTGGCGATCTGCCGGGATTCGTCCTCGCCCATGCCACGGGTGGTGATGATGGGCGTGCCGATGCGGATGCCGCTGGTCACGAACGGGGAGCGGGTGTCGAACGGTACCCCGTTCTTGTTCAGGGTGATGCCCGCGTCGTCCAGGGCCCGCTCGGCGTCCTTGCCGGTCACCCCCTTGGCGGTCAGATCCACCAGGAACAGGTGGTTGTCGGTGCCGCCGGAAACCACGTCGTAGCCCAGGCCGATGAGGGCGTCGGCCATGGCGCGGGCGTTGGCCAGCACCTGCCGCTGATAGTCCGCGAAACCCGGCTGCTGGGCTTCCTTGAGGGCCACCGCCTTGGCGGCGATCACGTGCATCAGCGGGCCGCCCTGCATGCCGGGGAACACCGCCTTGTCCACCCCCTTGGCGAACTCGGCGCGGCACATGGTCATGCCGCCCCGGGGGCCGCGCAGGGTCTTGTGGGTGGTGGTGGTGACGAAATCCATGTGCGGCACCGGGCTGGGGTGCAGACCCGCCGCCACCGGCCCGGCGATGTGGGCGATGTCGGCCAGGGTATAGGCCCCCACCTCGCGGGCGATGGCCGCCATGCGCTCGAAATCGATGGTGCGCGAGTAGGCGCTGGCGCCCACCACCAGGATCTTCGGCCGCACCTCGCGGGCAATTTTCGCCACATTGTCGTAATCGATGCGGCCGGTTTCCTTCTCTACCCCGTAAAACGCGGTGTTGTAGAGCTGACCGGAGAAATTCACCGGGGAACCGTGGGTCAGGTGGCCACCGTGGGCCAGGTTCATGCCCAGAATGGTGTCGCCCGCCTTCAGCACCGACAGGTACACCGCCATGTTGGCCTGACTGCCGGAATGGGGCTGCACATTGGCGTGGTCCACGCCGAAGATGGCCTTGGCGCGCTCGATGGCCAGGGTCTCGCACACGTCCACGAACTCGCAGCCGCCGTAGTAG
Source organism: Nitrospirota bacterium (assembly GCA_029881725.1). Lineage (GTDB taxonomy): Bacteria > Nitrospirota > JACRHL01 > JACRHL01 > JACRHL01 > JAOUMB01. The sequence goes on along the minus strand of JAOUMB010000008.1, from coordinate 28,905 downwards.
CGCTTGCCGGGATACCCTTCCGCGTACTTGTTGGTGAGGATGGAGCCCTGGGCCTCCAGGGTGGCCGACGACGAGTAATTCTCGCTGGCGATGAGGATCACCTTGTCGGTCTCCCGCTGCCGCTCGGCCTCGATGGCCGCATGGATCTCAGGATCAAATTCGCGCAGATTCATCTATTTTTCCAGATCGTGGATCTTGTCGATCCGCCGTTGATGACGCCCGCCTTCAAATCCGGTGGCGAACCAGGTGCGCACGATCCCCAGGGCGGTGGCTTCGTCCACCACCCGTTCGCCGATTACCAGAATGTTGGCGTCGTTGTGTTCGCGGCTCATGCGCGCGGTCATGTCATTGTGGCACAGGGCGGCGCGCACCCCGTTGAACTTGTTGGCGATGATCGACATGCCGATGCCGGTGCCGCAGATGAGGATGCCCCGGGCCGCCTCCCCGCGGGACACGCCACCGGCCACCAGCGCGCCAAAATCCGGGTAGTCCACCGATTCCTCGGTAAACGCGCCGCAGTCCCTGGCCGCGTACCCCAACTCGCCCTGAATCAGGTCGATGATGCGGGCCTTCAGCGCCACTCCGGCGTGGTCGGAGCCAATCAGGATCGGTTTTTCGGATGGCATCGGGCGCGACCCTTACCCAAGAGACAAAAAAGAATGGGCAATGGTACGGGCTAGGCCCCCCGGCGGTCAACCGGTAGCCGCCCGACGGAACCGGTCCCGGCCGGCTTTCCCACGGCCCGGAGCGGGCCGGGGCAGGGATCAGTGGCTGTCCGCCGGGGTGGCCTCCTTGGCCGCCGGGCGGATTTTAAGCTTCAGCCACCGGTACAGCCCGGAGGAGGTGTAGGTCACGCCGATGATGAACAGCACCAGGTGCGGCTCGGCCACGATGGCGATCAGCACCAGCACGCTGGACACCAGATTCAGGAACGGATGCTCCCGCTCGCGCTGGGCGCCCCGCCCGTACGGCACGTTGCTGACCAGCAGGAAGGAGAGGAAAAACACCAGCGGCAGGGCGATCATGGGCACCACCGAGGGGTTGATCAGGGCGTACTGCTCCTGAAACAGCACCAGGGTGCAGATCATGCCCGCGGCGCCCGGAGACGGCAGGCCGGTGAACAGGTCGCTCTTGGCCCCCGGATCCTCGATCTGGTGCACGTTGTAGCGGGCCAGGCGCAGGGCGGCGCAGATCACGTACAGGCAGGCGGCGGCCCACCCCACGCGACCGAAGCCGTCCAGGGCCCAGGTGAACATGAGCAGGGCCGGGGCCATACCGAAGGAGATCATGTCCGCCAGGGAATCGTATTCCACGCCGAACCGGCTTCCGCCGCCCATGGCGCGGGCCACCCGCCCGTCCAGGATATCGAACACCCCGGCGGCCACGATGGCGAACGCCGCTTGTTCAAACCGGCCCTGAAAGGCCGAAACAATGCAGTAAAAACCCGCGATGATGTTGCAGGTGGTGAGCAGGTTGGGGATCAGGTGAACCCCCTTGCGGCGTGCGACTGGCTCGTTCATGGCTGGTCCCCTCGGTTGTTTCCGCCAGATGCCCCCCCGGACGCCGGGTCCGGGGAATCCCCTCAGCCCGCCCTGGGCGGCAACTGGCCGAGGATGGTCTCCCCGGCGGTCACCCGCTGGCCCGGCTGCACGTAGATTTCGGTTTCCGCGGGGACATGCACGTCCACCCGGGAACCGAACCGGATCAATCCAAATATATCACCTGCGGCGCCTTCGGTGCCCACATCGGCCCAACAAACGATGCGCCGCGCCACCAGACCGGCGATCTGCACGAAGCGCACCGGGTGGCCGTGGGGGGTTTCCATGGTCAGGGAGTTGCGCTCGTTGTATTCGCTGGCCTTGTCGAAGCTGGCGTTGATGAAGCGGCCGGGAATGTATTCCACGCCGGTCACCCGCCCGGTGACGGGAAAACGGTTCACGTGCACGTTGAACACGTTCATGAAGATGCACACCCGGCGCCCCACGGTGCCGTTGGGCAGCGGCGCGGTATCCACCGACAGCACCCGGCCGTCGGCGGGAGCCACCACCAGATCGTCCCCTTCCGGGACGATGCGCGACGGGTTGCGGAAAAACCACACCACCCAGATGGTGAGCGCCAGCCCCACCAGCGCGGCCACCGCCCAGCCGAGCAGCATGCTCAGCAGGGTGAAGGCCGCGGCGATGGCGATGAACGGGTACCCCTCGAGCGCGATCAGCGCCCCTTCGGCCGTGCTTTTCATCCGTACGGGTCTAGTTCTTCGACTTGTCGACGATCTTGGACTTGCCGATCCAGCTCATCATGGAGCGCAACTTTTCGCCCACCTCTTCGATCTGGTGGGCCTTGCCGGCTTCACGCAGCTTGTTGAAGTTCTTGGCGCCGCTGTCCATCTCGTTGATGAACTCGGTGGCGAACTGGCCGGACTGGATCTCATCCAGGGCCTTTTTCATCTCCGCCTTCACCGCCGGGGTGATGATGCGCGGCCCGCGGGTCACGTCGCCATACTCGGCGGTGTTGGAGATGGAGTAGCGCATGTTGGCGATGCCGCCCTCGTAGATCAGGTCCACGATCAGCTTCACCTCGTGCAGGCACTCGAAGTAGGCCATTTCCGGGGCGTATCCGGCTTCCACCAGGGTTTCGAAACCGGCCTGGATGAGGGCGGTCAGCCCGCCGCACAGGACCACCTGCTCACCGAACAGGTCGGTCTCGCACTCTTCCTTGAAGGTGGTTTCGATGATCCCGGCACGTCCCCCGCCGTTGGCGGAGGCGTAGGCCAGGGCGGTGGCCTTGGCGGTGCCGGTGGCATCCTGATAGATGGCGATCAGGCTGGGCACGCCGCCGCCGCCCTGATAGGTGTGGCGCACCAGGTGGCCCGGGCCCTTGGGGGCGATCATGATCACGTCCAGGTCCGCGCGCGGGGTGATCTGGTCGAAGTGAATGGAGAACCCGTGGGCCACAGCCAGGGTGGCGCCCTTCTTGAGATTGGGCTCCACCTGCTCCGCGTACACCCGGCGGTGGTGCTCGTCCGGCACCAGAATCATCACCAGGTCGGCACCGGCCACCGCCTCGGGCACTTCAGCCACCTTGAGGCCAGCGCCCTCGGCCTTGACCCAGCTTTCGGAACCCTTGCGCAGGCCCACGGTCACATCCACCCCGGAGTCGCTCAGGTTGCAGGCGTGGGCATGGCCCTGGGAGCCGTAACCGACGATGGTCACCTTCTTGCCGGTGATGTTGGAAAGGTCCGCGTCCTTGTCGTAGTAAACGTTCATTGGTTCTCCTCCAGCGCCCGATGGGGCACTTACACGCACGTGTTATAAAAAAATCAGGATTTGCCGCTACCGCCGCGTTCGCGCGCCACCGCCACCTTGCCGGTACGCACCAGTTCCTTGATGCCCAGTGGGCGCAGCAGGCCGATCATGGCGTCGATCTTGCCGGAATCCCCCGTTACCTCGACCGTATAGCTGGTCGGGGACGAGTCCACCACCCGGGCCCGGAAGATGTCCACGATGCGCAGCGCCTCGGCCCGGTCCCGCGCCGCCGTATGGATCTTCACCAGGGCCGTTTCCCGGTTTACATACTCGCGCCCCTCGGTGTCCACCACCTTGATCACGTCGATCAGCTTGTTGAGCTGCTTGGTGATCTGCTCAATGACCGCGTCATCCCCGTGGGTGACGATGGTCATCGAGGACACGGTGGGGTCGTCCGTGGGGGCCACGGTAAGGGAGTCGATATTGAAACCGCGCGCGGAGAACAGCCCGGCAATGCGGCTCAGCGCGCCGGCCCGGTTTTCCACCTTGAGGGACAGGATGTGAATCATTGCGGATCCCCCGTCAGCCGCGCGGCTCCGCCGACGCCTTCACGGACGTCTTGGCGGGTTGCTTTTTGTCGTTCCGGTCCGGCACCGGCACCGGGTGGGCGTCGTCCGGATCCGAAAACACCATCTGGTGATTGGCCATGCCGGCGGGCACCATGGGATAAACGTTTTCGGACGGATCCACCTGAATGTCCACGATCACCGGCTGGTTCACCCGCAACGCCTCCAGCAGCACCCCTTCCACCTCCTCCGGTTTGGTGGCGCGCAGGCCCACGGCGCCGTAGGCCTCGGCCAGCTTCACGAAATCCGGCGTGGAAGCCAGGTAGCTCTGGGAGTAATTCTCCTTGTAGAACAACTGCTGCCACTGGCGGACCATGCCCAGATAGTGGTTGTTGAGGATAATCACCTTGACCGGCAACTCGTTGATCACCGCGGTGGCCAGTTCCTGGATGTTCATCTGGATGCTGCCGTCGCCGCTGATGGTGATCACCCGCTCCCCGGGGAATGCCGCCTGCGCCCCGAGGGCCGCCGGGAAGCCGTAGCCCATGGTGCCGAGCCCGCCGGAGGTAAGCCATTTGCGGCCATCCTCGAACTTGTAGTACAGGGCGGTGAACATCTGGTGCTGGCCCACATCGGTGGACACGATGGCGTTACCCCGGGTCAGTTCGTACAGTTTCTCCAGCACGAACTGCGGTTTGATGGTTTCCGAACTCTGGGTATAACCCAGCGGATGCTCCGCCTCGTGCGCGGCAATCTGCGCTTCCCACTTCTCCCGCTCCGCCGGGTCGAACAGGGGCCCTTCGGCCTTGTCCAGCTCGGCGATCAGGTCGGCAAGCACCGAACTCACATCCCCCACGATGGGGATGTCCACGTGGATGTTCTTGCGGATGGAGGTGGGGTCGATGTCCACGTGGATAATTTTCGCGTTGGGTACGAATTCATCCACCTTGCCGGTGACCCGGTCGTCGAAGCGCACCCCCACGGCGATCACCAGGTCGGAATCGTACATGGCCATGTTGGCCTTGTAGGTGCCGTGCATGCCGAGCATGCCCAGAAACGACGGATCGGACCCGGAAAAGCCGCCCAGCCCCATCAGGGTGTTGGTCACCGGGCAGCGCAGTTTTTTGGCCAGCGTGCGCAGGGCCTTGCCGGCGTTGGAGATGACCACGCCGCCACCGGTATACAGCACCGGCCGTTTGGCCTTGCGGATGGCGGTGGCGGCCTTTTTGATCTGTCCCTTGTTGCCCTTGACGGTGGGGTTGTAACTGCGCAGGTGGACGTCTTCCGGATAGGAAAATTCCGTGGTGGCGAAGGTCACGTCCTTGGGCAGGTCGATGAGCACCGGGCCGGGACGGCCGGTGGAGGCGATGTAATAGGCCTCCTTGATGGTGCGCGCCAGATCCTCCACCCGCTTCACCAGGAAGTTGTACTTGGTGCAGCTGATGGTGGTGCCGATAATGTCCGCCTCCTGAAAGGCGTCGTTGCCGATCAGGTTGGTGGGAACCTGGCCGGTGATGACCACCAGCGGCACCGAATCCATCAGCGCGTCCCACAGGCCGGTAATGGTGTTGGTGGCACCGGGGCCGGAGGTGACGATGGCGGTGCCCACCTTGCCGGTGGAGCGGGCATACCCCTCCGCCATGTGCAGGGCCCCCTGCTCGTGACGGGTCAGGATGTGGCGGATGTCGTTCTGCTGGTGCAGATGGTCATACAACCCCAGCACCACGCCGCCCGGGTAGCCGAACACGGTGTCGACTCCCTCGCGCTTGAGGCATTCGATGAGGATTTCCGAGCCGGTCAATTTCATTGGGACAACCCCGCGGATAACGGCTGAGCAGGCGCCCGCCGACTTCCTGTCGGCAGCATCGGACGGGCCCCCGGAATGCAGCCGGAAAGACGGTCAAGGCACCGGTTATTGTTCCGGTGCGGCTTCTTCCATCTCGTCCGCCACTACCTCGTCCGACCCGGTGTCCACCGCGGCCTGCGGGGCGGATTCGCCATTCGCAACCACGTTCACCGTGGCGGTGGCATGCACGCCATAACCCAGATCGATTTCCACCTCGTGGCTGCCCAGGCTCTTGAGCGGGCCGTCCATTTTCACCGAGCGGCGGTCCACCGAAAAACCGGCGGCGGTCAGCGCCTCGGCCACGTCGCGGGAGGTAACGGAACCGAACAGACGGCCGCCCTCACCCGCCTTCACGGACAAGGTCACCGGGGAGTTTTTCAATTTCGCGGCGGCGGCGCTGGACTCGGTCCGGCGCTCGGCCACACGCGCCTCGATCAGGCGCTTTTCGTGCTTCACCCGGGCCACCTGACGGTCGGTGGCCACAATCACCAGATCCCTGGGGATCAGGTAATTCCGCGCATATCCGGGGGCCACGTCCTTGACGTCGCCCATGCGTCCGAGGTTTTCAACATCATCCTTGAGGATCACTTGCATGGTCCGGGCACTCCAGAAAAATTCGGAAAATAGCCCGCAATGTTATGACAGACTACCCCTTCAGGTCAAACCCCTTCCGGCACTTGTTTCTTTTCCGGGAAAAATTTGAAATTTTTCACCCGGACTTGTGGAAACATGGCCTTATGCCCAACCAACAACCCTTCTTGTTCCCGGGAGGTTTAAAACCCAGTAGGAACCAGTAGGGGTTGTGGGGGATGTGTATAAGCGAATTATGTCTTGTTTTTTCAGTTGGTTACGCTGTCTATTCAACTGTGGGCAGGGTGCACCTTCCGTCCACAGGAAAAGGGGCCTGCATGCCCCCCCCATGCTTGATCCGGGCCGCGTGATTGCGGTACCTTTCTGGCCTCGGAGCACCCACCGACCGGAGAATCATCCCCGGGGGTGTGGATGGGAAACCCGTCAAATTGTGGACAAGTTGCAGTCGCGAAGAAATTTTCTTAATGAAAATCTTCGGTTGCAACGGTATCCACGCCATGCCGGTGCTTCCGTTCATTATCCGTAAAATAATGGTTTTATTGAAAATTGCCTGTTTTCACAGGTGGGGATAACCGGGTCCTGGTCCGGTTATCCGCGGGAGGCGGTTTGGACGATATCTGGCGTAAAAGCCTGGAACTGATCCGCAAGCGGGTCGGGCCGCAGGCCTTCCATACCTGGTTCAGCGCGGTGACGCTGAAGCGGGTGGAGGGGCCGGTGTGCACCGTCTCCGTGCCCAACGCCTTCTTCATCGAGATGATGACCGAGCCGTACTCGCCGCTGATCCTGGATACGGTGGGCAAGGTGCTGGAGCGCCCCCTGGAGCGGGTGGAGTACGTGGTTTCCAGCGAGCCGGGAGCGGTGCTGGCCACCGCCGTGGCCGGTGGGGATGTGTCCCGTGCGGCCGTGGGTTCCGCCGTGCAGGCCGCCCCGGCCCCTGCCCGCCTGGGCGCGGGCGGGCGGGGGGACAGCCAGTCCCGGCTGAACCCCAAATACACCTTCGAGCAGTTCGTGGTGGGCGGCGCCAACCAGTTCGCCCATGCGGCGGCCCGCGCGGTGGCGGACAACCCGGCCAAGTCCTACAACCCGCTGTTCATCTACGGGGACGTGGGCCTCGGCAAAACCCACCTGTTGCACGCCATCGGCGCGCGGGTGCTGCAAAAGAACCCGCAGGCGCGCATCTGCTACGTGTCGTCCGAGCAGTTCACCAACGAGGTGATCAATTCCATCCGCTACGACCGCATGGCCGATTTCCGCTCGCGCTACCGCAACAGCGACCTGCTGATCATCGATGACATCCAGTTCATCAGCGGCAAGGACCGGACCCAGGAGGAGTTCTTTCACACCTTCAACACCCTGCACGAGGCGGGCAAGCAGATCGTGCTCTCCTCCGACCGCTTCCCCAAGGAAATGCCGGACATGGAGGAGCGCCTTCGTTCGCGCTTCGAGTGGGGCTTGATCGCCGACATCCAGCCGCCGGATCTGGAAACCAAGGTGGCGATTCTGCGCAAGAAGGCGGAGGTGGAAAACATCGATCTGCCGGATGACGTGTCGTTGCTACTGGCTACCCACATCAAAAGTAACGTGCGCGAGCTGGAAGGGGCGCTGATCCGGCTGGGGGCCTACGCCTCCCTTACCGGCAAGATCATCAACACCGACCTGGCCCGGGAGAACCTGCGCGACCTGATCCGCGAAACCCGCAAGGTGGTGTCCATGGAGGACATCCAGCAGCGGGTGGCGCGCTTCCACCACGTGCGCACCTCCGACCTGAAAGCCAAAAAGCGCACCAAGGAACTGGTGCTGCCGCGCCAGGTGGCCATGTACCTGTGCCGCACCCTGACCGAGTTGAGCTTTCCGGACATCGGGCGCGGCTTCGGCGGGCGGGACCATACCACGGTGATGCACGCTTGCCGCCAGATGGAAAAGCTGTTGCAGGCGGATCCGGCGTTCAAGGCCAACATCGACCAGTTGACGGAAGAGATTACCAGTGGGGCATGATAGTGCCCGGCGCCCACGGCGCCATTGCAGCGAGATGAATAGGGAGGGGCTGAAATGAAAATCCGTATGGAGCGTGGAGAACTGCTGGCCGGTCTGTCGCGGGTGCAGGGCGTGGTGGAGCGGCGCAACACGGTGCCGATCCTGTCCAATATCCTGCTGGAAGCCAACAGCGAAGGGGTGCACCTGTTCGCCACCGATCTGGAAATCGGCCTGAAGGGCACCTATCCGGCCGAGGTGCTGTCGCCGGGCGCGGTGACGCTGCCGGCCCGCAAGCTGTTCGAGATCGTGCGCGAACTGCCCGAGGGTCTGGTGGAGGTGATGGAGGAGGCCCAATGGGTCACCGTCACCGCCGGCCGTTCCCGCTTCCGGGTGGCCAGCCTGCCGTCCGAAGACTTTCCCCCGGCGCCGGAGCCGGAAGGCGAAGTGCTGGTGCCGGTCACCCGCGACGTGCTGTCCACCATGATCCGCAAGACCTTTTTTGCGGTGGGCGACATCGACACCCGCTACGTACTGAACGGGGTGCTGGTCACTGCCTCCGCCGCCGCGGCGGGCCCCGCCTCCCTGCGCATGGTGGCCACCAACGGCCACCGGCTGGCGGTGATCGAGCGGGAGGTGACCGTGGATGGCCCCCTGGAACTGTCCGCCATCGTGCCGCGCAAGGCGCTGGTGGAAATGAAAAAGCTGCTGGAAGAGGACGAGGGCGAGGTGTCCATCGGCTTCACCGACAAGCGGGTGGTGTTCAAGAAGCAGGGTCTGACCATGGTTTCCCAGCTGGTGGAGGGGACTTTCCCGGCTTGGGAAAAGGTGGTGCCGGAAGAGACTGCCAACACCGTCACCCTGAATACCGCCGAGGCCATCGCCTCGTTCCGCCGGGTGAGCCTGTTGTGCCAGGAAAAGACCTGGGCGGTGCGCTTTTCCCTGAGCGAAAACCTGCTCACCCTGGTGGCCAACAACCCGGAACAGGGGGAGGCCACCGAGGAAATTGCCGTGGAATATGCCGGGGCCGACATGTCCACCGGCTTCAACGCCCGCTACTTCATCGATGTGCTGCAGAACGTGGATGGGGAGTCGGTGCGGGTGGAGACCAACGACGCCCTGTCGCCCTGCCTGATCCGGGACCAGGGTGATCCCGGCTACCTGTCCCTCGTAATGCCGATGCGGTTGTGAGCATGCTTCCCGAGGGGGATGGAGATGCCGCCCGCACGTCCGATGCAGACAATCCGGAAAGGAACACCGATTCGATGAGTCAACCCGCGAGTCAGCCCGAATCCGCCTATGGCGCGGAACAGATCAAGGTACTCGAAGGCCTGGAGGCGGTGCGCAAGCGCCCCGCCATGTACATTGGCTCCACCAGCCTGGATGGGGTCCATCACCTGGTCTATGAGGTGGTGGATAACTCGGTGGACGAGGCGATGGCCGGTTTCGGTTCGCAAATCGACATCACCGTTCACATCGACAACTCCATCACCGTGTCCGACCAGGGGCGCGGCATCCCCACCGGCATGCACCCCACCGAGGGGCGCCCTGCGGCGGAGGTGGTGCTCACCACCCTGCACGCGGGCGGAAAGTTCGAAAACGACGCCTACAAGGTGTCCGGCGGCCTGCACGGGGTGGGCATCAGCGTGGTGAACGCCCTGTCCGAATGGCTGGAGGTGGAGATCCGCCAGCACGGCCAGGTGTTCCAGCAGAAATACAAGCGCGGCGCGCCCCAGAACGAACTGACCGTGGTCGGCAAGACCGACCGCACCGGCACCACGGTCACCTACCGGGCCGACCCGGAGATCTTCCCGGAGATCGACCACTCCTTCGACGTGCTGGCCAAGCGCATGCGGGAGCTGGCGTTCCTCAACAAGGGGCTGACCATCCAGGTGGCCGACGAGCGCACCGAGCGCACCGAGGCGTTCTGCTACGAGGGCGGCATCGTGTCGTTCGTGGAGCACCTGAACGAGAACAAGAAGCCGTTCCACACCCCGGCCTATCTGGAGCGCACCACCGACAAGATCGTGGTGGAGGTGGCGTTCCAGTTCAACGAGGGGTATTCGGAAAACCTGTTCTCCTTCGCCAACAACATCAACACCCGCGAGGGCGGCACCCACCTGGCCGGGTTCAAGGCCTCCCTCACCCGCAGCGTGAATGCCTACGCCACCGCCAACAACCTGCTCAAGGGGGTCAAGGAGAACATCTCCGGCGACGACATCCGCGAGGGGCTCACCGCGGTGGTGTCGGTGAAGGTGCCGCAGCCCCAGTTCGAGGGGCAGACCAAGACCAAGCTGGGCAACAGCGAGGTGAAGGGGGCGGTGGAGAGCGCGGTCAACGAGTACCTGAACGAGTATTTCGAGGAAAACCCGCAGGTGGCCCGGCGGGTGGTGGACAAGGCGGTCAGCGCCGCCCGCGCCCGCGAGGCGGCCCGCAAGGCCAAGGACCTGATCCGCCGCAAGAGCGCCCTGGAATCCAGCAGCCTGCCCGGCAAGCTGGCCGACTGCGCGGAACGCGACCCGGAGCATTCCGAGGTGTACCTGGTGGAGGGTGACTCCGCGGGCGGATCCGCCAAGCAGGGGCGCGACCGGCGCAACCAGGCGATCCTGCCCCTGAAGGGCAAGATCCTCAACGTGGAGAAGGCGCGCTTCGACAAGATGATCTCCTCCGAGGAGATCCGCTGCCTGATCACCGCCCTGGGCACCGGCGTGGGCGAGGAGTTCGACGCCGCCAAGGCCCGTTACCACAAGATCATCATCATGACCGACGCGGACGTGGACGGCGCCCACATCCGCACCCTGCTGCTCACCTTCTTCTACCGGCAGATGCCGGACCTGATCGAGCGCGGGTTCGTCTATATCGCCCAGCCGCCCCTGTTCAAGGTCAAGAAGGGCAGCAAGGAGACCTACCTGAAGGACGAGCGCGCCCTGTCCGCGCACCTGCTGGACCTGATCGTCTCCGACGTGGCGGTGAACATGGACAAGACCGGCCCCGCCAACGGCGTGCGCCTGAAGAACGTGATCGACAAGCTGCAGATGTTCGAGAACCTGGTGGACCACTGGGAGCGGCGCGGCATTCACCCGGCGGTGATGCGTGCCGCCACCCAGGTGGGGGAACTCACCCGTGGCGTGTTGCGGGACGCGGAAAAACAGGCCGCGTTCATGGACAAGCTGGGCGCTCACCTGAGCGAGTTCTTCCCGGAGATGAACGCCGAGGTGGCCTCCGAGCCGGACCCGGAGCACGAGTCGCAGCGCATCGTGGTCAACTTCCGCAAGGACGGCGTGCCGCGCCGGGCGGTGCTGGACGAGGCGCTGGTGGCCACCGCCGAGTTCCGCCAGACCCGCGAGCATGCGCCGCGCAAGCTGGGCATGGAGGGGCCGTCGTTCACGGTCACCTTCAAGGAGCAGGCGCACACCTTCACCACCAGCCGCCAGATGCTGGACTTCATCCTCGAATGCGCCAAGAAGGGGCTCAACATCCAGCGCTACAAAGGGCTGGGCGAGATGAACCCGGAGCAGTTGTGGGAGACCACCATGAACCCGGAGGTGCGCTCCCTGTTGCAGGTGGACATCGGCGACATGATCAAGGCCGACAACATCTTCACCGTGCTGATGGGCGACCAGGTGGAACCGCGCCGGGCATTCATCGAGAAGCACGCCAAGGATGTGCGTAACCTGGACGTGTAGACCGACCCGTTTTGATCCGATTTAACCCGTAGCAGAAGGCACCACTCACACCATGTCGATGGAAAGCCGAATCCCGATCAACATTGTCGACGAGATGCAGACCTCGTACATCGATTACGCCATGAGCGTGATCGTGGGGCGCGCTCTGCCGGATGCCCGTGACGGCCTCAAGCCGGTGCACCGGCGCGTGCTATACGCCATGCAGGACCTGGGGGTGGGCTGGAACCGCCCCTACAAGAAGAGCGCCCGCGTGGTCGGTGACGTTATCGGTAAATACCACCCGCACGGGGATTCGGCGGTGTACGACACCATCGTGCGCCTGGTGCAGGATTTCTCCATGCGCTACCCGCTGGTGAACGGGCAGGGCAACTTCGGCAGCATCGATGGCGACTCGGCTGCCGCCATGCGCTACACCGAGGTGCGCATGCAGCGCATCACCGACGAGCTGCTGGCGGATCTGGACAAGGAAACCGTCGATTTCGTGCCCAACTACGACGGCTCCATGGAAGAGCCGCACGTGCTGCCGGCGCGGCTGCCCAACCTGCTGGTGAACGGTTCCTCCGGCATCGCCGTGGGCATGGCCACCAACATTCCGCCCCACAACCTGCGCGAGGTGGTGGACGCCCTCAAGCACCTGATCGACCATCCGGATGCGGATGTGGATCAGCTGATGCGGTTCATCAAGGGGCCGGATTTCCCCACCGCGGGATTCATTACCGGCAGCAAGGGGTTCGAGGACGCCTACCGCACCGGGCGCGGCATCGTGCGCATGCGCGCCCGGGTGAAGGTGGAAACCAACCCCAAGAACGACCGCCAGGCGGTCATCGTCAGCGAGCTGCCGTATCAGGTGAACAAGGCGCGGCTGATCGAGAAGATCGCGTTCCTGGTGGGTGAAAAGAAGCTGGAAGGCATTTCCGACCTGCGCGACGAGTCGGATCGCGAGGGCATGCGCATCGTGATCGAGCTGAAGCGCGGCGAGATACCGGAAGTGATCATCAACAAGCTGTACAAATACACGGACATGCAGTCCAGCTTCGGCATCAACATGGTGGCGCTGGTGGAGGGGCAGCCGGTTCTGCTGACCCTGAAGGCCGCGCTTACCTGCTTCCTGGACCACCGCCGCGAGGTGGTGATCCGGCGCACCCGCTACGACCTGCGCAAGGCCCAGGAGCGGGCCCATGTTCTGGAAGGCCTCAAGATCGCCCTGGACAACCTGGATGCGGTGATCGCGCTGATCCGCGGTTCGGAAAACGCCGATGTGGCCCGCGAGGGGCTGATGGCCCAGTTCTCCCTGTCGGAGCCGCAGGCCCAGGCCATTCTGGAGATGCGCCTGCAGCGCCTGACCGGTCTGGAGCGGCAGAAGCTGCTGGACGAACTGGCGGAACTGGCCGAGAAAATCGCCTACCTGACCTCCATTCTGGAGAGCACCGAGTTGTTGCTGGGGGTGATCAAGGACGAACTGGCCGACCTGGCGGAGCGCTTCGGCGACGACCGCCGCACCGAGCTGGTGGCCGCCGAGGGCGATATTTCCATCGAGGACATGATCAAGCAGGAGGAGATGGTGATCACCGTCACCCACTCCGGCTACATCAAGCGCGTGCCGGTGTCCACCTACCGCTCCCAGCGGCGCGGCGGCAAGGGCAAGGTGGCCATGGGCACCAAGGACGAGGATTTCGTGGAGATGCTGTTCGTGGCCAGCACCCACGACTATCTGCTGATCTTCACCGACCTGGGCCGGGTGCACTGGATCAAGGTGTGGGAAGTGCCCGAGATGGGCCGCACCGCCCGCGGCAAGGCGATCGTCAACCTGCTCCTGCTGGAGGAGGGGGAACGCATCAGCAACGTGCTGCCGGTGTCCGAGTTCCGCGAGGACCGCTTCGTGGTAATGGCCACCGAGGCCGGCGTGATCAAGAAGAGCACCCTGTCCGCCTATGGCAACCCGCGGGCCGGGGGCATCATCGCCATCAACCTGGACGAGGGCGACCGGCTGGTGTCGGTGCGCATCAGCGACGGCAACCAGCACGTGCTGATGGCCACCCGCAAGGGCATCTCCATCCGCTTCCCGGAAGAGGATACCCGGGTCATGGGCCGCGCCACCCGCGGCGTGCGCGGCATCTCGCTGGGCAAGGGTGACAAGCTGATCGCCATGGAAATCGTGCAGGAGAGCTCCAGCATCCTGTCGGTCACCGAAAACGGTTTCGGCAAGCGCACCGGGCTCACCGAATACCGGGTGCAGGGGCGTGGCGGAAAGGGCATCATCTCCATCCGCACCGGCGGCAGGAACGGCGATTGCGTGGGCGTGCTGCCCATCGGTCCCGACGCCCAGCTGATGATCGTGGCCGCCAGCGGCAAGATCATCCGCCTGACCGTGAGCGACATCAAAACCATCGGCCGTAACACCCAGGGGGTCAAGCTGATCGACCTGGAGGGCAACGACCGGGTGGTGGCGCTGGCGCCGCTGGCGGAGAAGATGGACGAGCCGGAGGACGAGGACGGGAGCGTCCAGCCGGAACTGTTCGATGGCGACGACACCGTATCCGACGGGGACGACGCGTGAGCGGCGCCCAGTCCCAACTGGTCCCGGCCACCCATCGGGAGCAGGTGGCGGCGCGGATGAATCTGGCCGGCCTGTCGCCGGTGCTGCGCACCCTGTTGACCACCGACGGCACCGTTACCGAGGTGTTGGCCGCCTATTACGGCGAGGATATCGCGGTGCGAGTGGTTACCCAGGGGGTGCATCGGGCGGAGGGACACCGCTTTCCCGAGCTGCGGCTGGAACCCGGCACCCAGGTGCTGGACCGGGCCATCGTGCTCAGCGGGAACAAATCCGGGCGGGTGTTCGCCGCTGCCGGATCGCGCTTGGTGCCGGCCCTGCTGCCGGCGGAGATGCAGGAGGCGTTGCTGGCCGGCAGGGAGCCCCTCGGCAAGCTGATGCTGGCCTACCAGTTGGAAACCCGGCGCGAGATCGTCGATTGCGGGCGTTGTCTGGCCCGCCATGCGCCGTTGCTGGAAGGGGCCGCCGCCCCGGCCCTGCGCATCTCCCCGGCGGCGCCGGTGGTGTGGCGCACCTACCGGGTGTATACCGGCGGCAAGGCGGCCATGAGCATTACCGAATACTTCCCCGAGGCGCTGGCGTGAGCGGCGCTGTCAAGCCGACCCCGAGCCCCCGCGTGACCCGTTGGGCCGTGGCCGGGCTGGCCACCTTGGGCATGGTGCTGGCGGTGTCCGGCATCCACACCCTCACCGCCCAGCAGGGGGAGACGGCGGCGGACCCGGCGGCGCGCATGGCCGCCCTGGAAAAACGGGTTCAGGAGCAGCCCAGCCCCGCCGCATGGTTCGAGCTGGGTGATCTTCGTTTCCGTGCCGGGCGCGACCACGCCGGGTTTCTGGCCCTGGCCAACGCGGTGCGGCTGGCCCCGGCGGGGCACCACTCCCAATCCTACCTGCTGCACCAGCTGGACAAGAGCGCTTACAAGTTCGACCTGTCCCTGCACGAGGATCTGGAAAAGATTCTGCCCGATTACCCGCCCCTGCTGGAGCGGCTGGGGCGCCTGTATCAGGGCAAAAGCGGCCAGGATGCCGCCGCCGAGGCGCGCTTCGCCAAGTGGGTGAAACTGCGCCCGGACAGTCCTGCCGCCCACGCCCGGCTGGCGGAGTTTTATCGCGCCGGGGGCAAGGCCGCCGAGGCGGTAACCCATCTCAAGCACGTGCGCGAGCTGTCCGGCGACAGCGCCTATGCCCAGCGCCGCCTGGGCACCCTGTATCGGGATCTGGGCGATCTGGAGGCCTCCGCCACGGCGCTGGAAGGCGCCATCGATCTGCTGGAGGCGAAGGACGACCGGGTGGCGCAACTGGAACTGGGCCACACCCGCATGGCCCAAAAGCGCTACAAGGACGCGGCCGCCGCCTTTGCGGTGGCGGTGAAGCTGGATGACGGCGCGGCGGTGTCGCACCTGTACCACGGTCAGGCGCTGGCTGCGGCGGGCGACACCAAGGCGGCGCGCGCGGCTCTGGAAGCCGCCGTCCGCATCGAAAAGAAGATGCAGGAGGCCCAACTGGCCCTTGGCCATCTGCTGCTTTCCCAAGGAGACGCTGCGGGCGCCCTGCCCCACTTCCGAGAGGCCTCGGCAGCCAATGACCGGGACCCGGAGATGCACTTTCTGGTGGGTGAAACCGCTCTCAAGGCGGGAAACCTGCAAGTGGCCCAGTTCGAACACGAAAAGCTCAAGACCATCCGCGCCACCACCCTGGCCAAAAAGCTGGGCGATCTGATCGCCGCGCACACCGGCGGAAACTGACCCCCGATTGTCCGCCGGGGCCCGTTTGAGGGCGAATCCCCCCTTGAAAAATATCCCTCCCGTGCCGACAAGGGGAGACGGATGTTCTGCGCCCGGCCTGTGGCGGGGCGGGCGTTTGGGGCTCCGCAATTGAACCGCGCTGCCGGGGTGGCGCGGGCGGAGAGGGAATCATGGCCATATTTTCGACCCTGTCCACCAGGGTACTCGCTGTGGTGCTGGCGGGGCTCGCCCTGAGCTATGCCGGCACCCATCTGGTGATAAAGGGCAGCGTACAGCAGGCGGTGCTGGACGCCACCGTGCAGCAGGCCCGCCAGGTGGCGCTGGAGGCGGAAACTACCGTGGCCTATATGGCCGACCTCCGCTCCCGCCACAACGCCTTTGACGACCGTGCCCTGCTGGCCGAGGTGGAACAGAAGCTGGGGGGCAGCAGCGCCAGCCATGGGGCTTCCGAAAAAACCGGCTATTACTGGACCCTCCCCGAAGTGACCGCGTGGACCGTGGGCCAGCGCCATGCACAGGAGTCCGGCATGGAATTCCGCGTGGTGGCGCTGAACCCGCGCAATCCGGAGCATGCCGCCAGCCCCCTGGAGCGCGACATGCTGCAATCCCTGAAAAAGAACGGCGAGTTGAGCCGCGTGGACGCGGAGGCCGGGGTGGTGCGCTACATGCGCCCGGTGGAGATCACTTCCGAGTGTCTGTCCTGCCACGGCGCCGTGGCCAATTCTCTCACCGGCACCGACCACGACCCGTTTGGTTTCCGCATGGAGGGGTGGAAGCCGGGCCAGATTCACGCCGCCTGGGAAGTGGTGGCCGACCTGGCCCCGGTGACCGCCGCCGTCAGCGCGGCCCTGTGGAAGGTCTTTGGAATTGGCGCATTGGTTATCCCTCTGTGCCTGCTGGGGGTGGGGTGGACCCTGCGCCGGGTGTCGGCGGCCCCGTCCGGGCAGGTGGAGCAGGTGCTGACCCGCATCGCCTCCGGCGACCTGACCCGCCTCGACGCCATTACCGGCGATGCGGCGGCGGATGGCGTGCTGCGCGCCTTGAGCGTGACCGTTTCCACCCTGGCCGAAACCGTTGACGAGGTCAATCTGGTCACGGAAGAGGTGCTGTGGGGTACCGGCGTGCTCAGCGAGAGCAACCAGCAACTGGCCGCCCGCGTGGAGAATCAGGCCGCGTCGTTGCAGGAGACCGCCTCCACCATGGAGCAGATGACCTCCAACGTTAAATCCAGCGCCGATGCGGCGGTTTCCGCCAATCAACTGGCGGGCAAGGCGGCGGAAGTGGCCCGCAACGGGAACCAGGTGGTGACCGGCGCCATGAGCGCCATGGGGGCCATTACCGAATCTTCCGGGCGCATCGCGGAAATCATCAACGTGATCAACGAAATCGCTTTTCAGACCAACCTGCTGGCGCTGAATGCCGCCGTGGAAGCGGCCCGCGCCGGGGACGCCGGACGCGGCTTCGCGGTGGTGGCCCAGGAGGTGCGCAACCTGGCCGGCCGCTCCGCCTCGGCGGCCCAGGAAATCCGTGTGCTGATTGAGGATTCCGTGGCCAAGGTGCACGCGGGTAACGAACTGGTGAGCAAAACCGGCCACTCCCTGGCCGAAATTGCCGACGGGGTGCAACAAGTGGCGGAACTGATCGCCAGCATCTCCGCCTCCAGCCAGGAACAGGCTCAGGGCATCGAGGCCGTGGCCCGCGCCGTGGTGGACATGGAAGCCCGGGTGCAGGAGAACACGGCCCTGGTGGAGGAATCCTCCGCCACCTCCGATCAACTGGCGGGAGAAGCCGCCCGGTTGGCCGAGGCCATGCGCCGCTATCGCACGGAAGGCGGCCACCGCGCCTCCACTTACTGGCACAACGAGCAGGGCGGGCAGCCGTAACCGAAGGGCAGGTGGCCCTGGGAGATCATCGGGCCTCCACCCTGCGGGTTCAGCGGGGGTTCCCGACCCGGATGGGGTTTATTAAGTAACGGAACTCGTGGAGGTCCTCAGAGGGCGTTTCTGGCCAGAAAACCGGTCAGGGGACCCAGCACCGCAGGGGGGATCTCGTGGGCGCCGGAAAACGGCACCCACTCCACGGTGGAACCGGCCCCGCCCAGCATGTCCTTCAGCCGTTCGCTTTGCGGAAACGGCAAAACCGGGTCGGCCCGCCCGTGGCTGATAAACACCGGCAAATTCCCGCGCGCTTCCGCCGCCTGCCGCCACCGCTCGTGGCACAGCAGGGTGGGCGACATGAGCACCAGCGCCCGCGGCGGCACTTCGGCGAACAGGGCCGTCTCGCATGCCAGCATGGCCCCTTGCGAAAACCCGCCCAGCACCACCTTGTCCGGCGTGCTGCCGTAGGCGGCGCACGCCTCGCCGATCAGTCGGCTTACCTGCTCCCGCGCCTGAACCATGCCGTCCGGGGTTTCGTCGGACAGGTCCAGCTCGCCCTGCTCGATCATCTGCCGTTCCCGCGCCGCCCAGTCAATGTGCCACCAGGCGCGGGCACCGTACATGGGCGGTGGCAGAGTCAGCGGAGCGGAGGGAAACAGGAAGCGAATGCCGGTGGGTGAAAACGCCCCGGCCAGCCCCACCAGGTCATCCCCCGGCGCACCGTAGCCGTGCAGCAGGATGCACAGGGGGGCGTCCGCGGAGGCACCGGAGATGGCTACCGAAAGGCCCGCCAACGGTTGCCGCGAGGGGTTTGTAGTGTTGTTCATGTATGTTTTTTATACAAATACATGGAGGGAAAAGGTAAATGTTTCGGATCACCTTTGGGGCGGTGTGTGGCGGCCCCGCCGGCGCGGACTCCGATTGTATACCATCCCCCTCTTTCCGCGCCGGGACGCTCCTGCTATGGTGTGCGCGGGCGGGTGTGGGATCATCAAAAACCGGGAGCGGGAATCATGGGGCAGACACGGGTTTTCGGATGGGTGCTGGCGTTGGCCATCTGCACCCCGCTGACGGCATGGGGAGTCGAAATCCAGGCCGACAGCCGCCTGACGGCGGTAACGGTGTTTCCCGGCAGCGCCGAGGTCACCCGCACCGCCACCGTGCGCCTGCCCGCCGGGAGCAGCACCGTCGTGGTGCCGGAGATGGTTCCGTTCCCCGAGGACACCCTGCAGGCCACCGGCGATGGCGCGGTGGCGGTGACCATCGTCAGCGTGGAGGTGGCCCGCCGTTTTCTGGCCCAGGTGGCCGATGGGGAGGAGCGTGCGCTGCGTGACCGCATCCAGGCCCTGGAGGATGACAAACGCGCCGGCATCGACCGCGTCAACGCCCTGCGCGCCCAGGTGGATTTCATCCGCAACGTGATCAGCACCTCCCCGCCGTCGGTGAAGGAAGGCATGCTGCGCGACGACCCCGCCAAGTGGCGGACCGCCTGGAGTGCCATTGGCGACGGAATGGGGCAGGCGCTGGCGGGAATCCAGAAGGAGGAAGTGGCCCGCCGCGCCACCAACGCGGAGATCGAGCGCCTGCGCAATGAACTGAACCGGATCGCCACCGGCCGAAAAATGGTGTTCGACGTGCGCGTGCAGGTGACCGCGGCAAAGGCCGGGGAGTTCCACCTGTCGCTCAAGCACACGGTTTCCGGTGCCACCTGGACCCCCCGCTACGACCTGCGGCTGGAGCCGGACGCGGGGCGCGTCGCCATCACTCAGCAGGCCGAGGTACGCAACCGCACTGGCGAGGCGTGGGAGGGCGTCACCCTGCGCCTGTCCACCACCCGCCCGGCCCAAGGGGTGGCCATGCCGGAACCGGCCCCGTGGTTTATTGATTTTCCGCAGCTACCGGTGGTGATGGGTCGGGCCCGTGGATTTGCCGGGAGTCCGGCGGCGTTTGAAGAAGCCGAGATGGAACTTCGCGTTTCAAAGAATGACGCATTTGCCGATGAGGTGCCCGCTGCCCCTGTATTGGCCGAACGCGTGGCCGCCGTGGCCGAGGTGGCGGAATTCACCGCCGAATACGCCATCGACGGCCGCCAGACCCTCCCGGCGGACAACGAGCCGCACACCTTCACCGTGGCCGAGCACGCCGCCGCCGCCAGCCTGCTGGTGCGCACCTGGCCCGCCACCCGCGCCGCCGCCTATCTCTACGCCAGACTCACCTACGGCGGCGAAATCCCCCTGCCCGCCGGACCCGCCACCGTGTTCCGGGACGGGGTCATGGTCGGGCGCTACCCGATGCCCGAAATCCGCCCCGGCGAGACGATCAAATTGCCGTTCGGGGTGGACGACCGGGTGGTGGTCACCCATCAGGTGGATTCGGACCTTACCGGCAAGGGCGGCATCATCGGCAAACGGCGCGAAGTGGCCCGCGGATTCCGCATCGGCGTGGAAAATTTCCACACCCAGCCCATCGACGTGACCGTTTACGACCGCCTGCCGGTGGCCAAAAACGAGGACATCCGGGTCCGCCCGATCCGGGAAAACACCCCGGACACCCCCCAGGGGGACGATGCCATACCCGGCGTGCTGGCGTGGGAGCGGGTGATTCCCCCCGGCGAAAAACACGACATCCGCTTCGGTTACGAGGTCAGCTTCCCGAAAGATCGGCAGGTGCCGGGATTCTGAGTGGGGAGATCAGCGGATTCGCTTTGACACGATGGTGCGAAACCATCTATACTGAACGACCTTCGAGATAAGAGGGGGGATGAAAATTCGGTCCATTGGGGGATCGTCTAGTGGCAGGACAGCGGACTCTGACTCCGTCAACCAAGGTTCGAATCCTTGTCCCCCAACCATTTTGCTCCCATCGTCTAGCGGTTAGGACGCCGCCCTCTCACGGCGGAAGCAGGGGTTCGATTCCCCTTGGGAGTACCAACTGACCATCCGGGGCCGTCCCAGATAGTCCACAAAGCCCGCGATTCCCTAGGGATTGCGGGCTTTTTATTGTCTTCCGGGTGCCAGGTGCATTGACCGCCGGGGCTCATGGGGCCAGCAGGCCCACGCAGGCTGTTTTCCGGTCGGGGAGGCGACACCCATGCCACTTGACGGTACGGTCAACTACGCGGTAGGTTTGCGCGCAGGAGGTACGGATATGCCGGAACACAGCGCCGGGCGCGCGGCCGCGCCGAAGAAGCGGGGTAATACCCGTCAGCGCCTGATCGAAACCACCCTGTCCCTGCTGTGGCAGTATGGTTACGGGGCGGTGGGGGTGGACCGCATCTGCAAGGATGCGGGGGTCAACAAGGGGTCGTTTTACCACTTCTTTCCGTCCAAGGAAGGCCTGGTCATCGCGGCCCTTGAGCACGGCTGGCAGGTGTCCCGCGAGGGGCTGTACCGGGACGCCTTTGACCCGGCCCTGCACCCCTTGGATCGCTTCAATCAACTGGCGGATCTGACTTATGCACACCATCAGGGCATGCGGGATGCAGCCGAGTGGAAGCTGGAGCAGGGGTGCCCGTTTGGCAATGTGGGGGCCGAAACCGGCGCCGACGACCGGCGCGTGCGGGATACGGTGCGCGCTATTTACGAGGCGGAGGCGGCGTTTTTTGAGCAGACGCTGCGGGACGCGGTGGCGGTGCAGGCCATCCGCCCGTGCGATATCTCCGACACCGCCCGCATGATGGTGGCCTGGCAGACCGGCCTGCTGACCCACGCCAAGGTGTATAACGACGCCGGATGGCTGCGGCAGCTGGTGCCCGGCTGGGCCCGGCTGCTCGGCGTGGAGGTCAGGCGGGGCTGGTTCCCGGTGCCCCGCTAGGAATCCGGAATGGACCGGCCGGTTATTTTCCTGCCAGCGCGGCCATGGCCATCGGAGGAGCAGCGGCTACCCCCCGGGCTTCCACAATAAATCGGACCGCCTGGTCAATCAGCGAAGGACTGCGCAGGATGCCGTTGTGGCCCAGACCGCAGGTCTCGATCAATCGCCCGGCGGCCAGGTTCCGGTGCAACTGGCGGGCCTCGTGAATGGACGTGGTGCGGTCGTGATGATCGTGCAGAATCAGTACCGGGGCATGAATGGCCGGGGCAATCCGGTGGGGGCTGATAGGATCCAGCGCAACCTCAAGCGCGCGTTCGACGCGTCCCACGATGCCGTTGAACACGTGGCGGGCCAGCCCGGCCTGCACCGCCCAGGTGGAAAGCTCCCGCCGCAGTTGGTACAGGGGGGACACCAGCACCACCGGCAGCGGGGTTTGTTCCGCATGGCGCAGGGCGGCCACGCCCCCCATGGAGTGGGCGACGATGGCGGCCGGGTGCGGATACCGCGCCCGCACCGCGTCGAAGGCCAGTTGGAATTCCAGTGCGTTGCTGTGGTGCCCGTCGGATTCCCCGTGCCCCGGGTTGTCGTAGGCCACCACCTGAAACCCGGCGGCCACCAGCGGTTCCACAAACCGGTGCAGTTGGATGCCGCGCGAGGCCCAGCCGTGGGACAGCAGCACCGTCGGCCCCTCCCCCCACTCCCAGCCACGCACCGCGCGGCCCAGGGTGGTGACCGTAAACGGCCGGGCCCGATCCAGTAGCGCCTGATGGTGAGGTCGGGTGGGGAACGGGCGGGGCACGAAAAACGCCGCGCGGATGGTGTTGGCGGTCCATGCGGGAGCGATCCCGTAGGCCACGGCGCTCATGGCCCGTGCGAGGGGAAGTGCGATCGACCGAACGTTCGTGCGAATTGTGCTCATGAGGTCTTCCTTTGCGTACGCAGCGGCCCGGAGGGCCTAGCGCATGCGGGTGATCAGGTCGTCCAGGGCCTGGTTGAAACGGGTGTCCACCTGCCGGTCGTCCAGCAGGTGCATGGCGGTCTGGGTGGTGAGCAGAATGCCGAACAACTCGAAGGCGAACTGTTCGGGGCTGGCGCCGGGGCGGAAATGCCCGGCCTGAATGGCGCCTTCGGCCATGCGCCGCAGGGTGTCCCGGTAGGCGGCGATTTTTTTCCGCACGTGGTCGCGCACGGCGCCGGGACGGTTGTCGAACTCGGTGATGGCGGCCAGCACCGGGCACGCGCCGGGGTAAGCGGTACGGGTCCACGCGAGCCAGCGGGTGGCGAATTCGCGGATGCGCGGCAGGCCGCGTTCGGCGGCGAGGGCCGGGCGTAGCAACTCATCCACGAAGCGCGTCTCGGCAAAGTCCAGCACCTGCAACTGCAGGGCCTCCTTGGAGCGGAAATGGGCGAACAGGCCGCTCTTGGACATCTGCACGTCATCGGCCAGTCTGCCGATGGTGAGCGGCTCCAGGCCATGCACGCTGGCCAGCCCGGTGGCATGGCGCAGGATCCGCTGGCGGGTGTCGGTGGAACGGGTCATGGGATTATGAATAGCACGACCGTTCGGTCTGCGCAAGGCCGGTCTACCATTTTTCCCGGAGACTCCGCCGGAGGCGGATGATTTCGCGACCTACCCTCTCGCTTCCACCGCCTTGAGCGCCTTGGGGTTCAGGTGATAGGCGCGGGTCGGTTTGCCGCCCTTGGCGGTGGTGGGCACGGGCACGGAAGACAAGTATCCGTGCCGCTCCAGCACTCCCACGGCGGCCTGGGCGGCCTCGCGGGTTCCCAGGCCGGTCCAGTGGCGGCGGTACACTTCGCGCACCTTGAACGGGGTGGTGAGGTCGCCATCCAGCAGGCGCTTGAGCAGGGTGCGAGCCCCTTCCAGTTCGGCGGCTTCCCCCACACCGTAGACCGCGCGCACATGGGCCGCAGCCCAGTCGCACCAGCGCACCGCCCGGTGCGTGGCGGAGGCGGATACCGGTACCGGGTCGCGTCCCTGTTCCGCCAGTTCCGCCAGGTGGAAAATCATTGCCACGGCAGGCATCAGCCGGTCGTGTCCGGCCAGGTGGGCGGCCACCGCCGGGTCGGTTTCGGCGGCCAGTTGCACCGCGTGGTCGCCGCGCCAGGAATCGTACACGGACTGGGCCTCGGCATCGAAATGCAGGGTCGGCATGGCCGCCCCGGTGGGTACCGAGGGCAACCGGTCCAGGGCTTGGAACACGCGCTCCACGCGGCCCCGGGCGGGCACGTTGGCCTCGTGATCGGCCTCCTTCAGGGCGTCGATGCCGTTGGCCCCGATCAGCATCTGCACATGGCCCAGCAGCGGGTCGGGGGTGCCATCGGAGGCTGTCCGGCGCAGGGGTGCGGAGCGCGCCCAGGCGAGCAGCGACAGGCTTGGATTGGAGCACCGGAGGGGCACCCCGGTCGGCAGGTCAAACTCCACGTGCGGCGCAGTGCCTTCGGCCATGGACATGAAAAAATGCCGTTCGCCCTCGTGTCCCGGCGCCGCCAGTCCGTGGACCCAGGCGCTCAGGTCGTCGCGGGTCAGCAGCAGGCCGCCGGGGGTGGCGTCGGCCATTTCCGCCAGGGCCGGCACGTGCCCGGTGGCGGTGCGGTAGCGGCGGAGGCGCGGCGGTTCCGGGTCCGCCGGGTGGCGCGCCAGCAGGGCATCCACGTTGGCTCCCTGCTCCTGGGCCGTGCGCACCTCCTCCATCCATGCGGAGCGGGCGGCCTGAAGGGCTTGTACCCGCTTCTGGTGTTCCCGCTCGGCGTTCTCGAATTCCCGGTGAGCGGCCAGTTCCAGCTGTTCCAGCGGCAGCAGGGCCTCGTCCACCGCGTGGACGCCCCCGCTCACCGGTCGCTGGGTGACCAGCGCGGCCCACAGATTGACCGTCAGAGGCCGTTCGTCCTGCCGTTTTGGGGCGATGGCCATGCGCCGCCCGATGACGGCTCCCAGGGCCACGGTGAGCGCCACGGCGGGCACTTCCGGCGGACAGCCGAACCGCTCCGCAACGTCGAGGGCGAAATCCTGCACCGGTCCCGGCAGCAGGTTCGGGTCGAAGGCCAGTTCCGGGGTGCCCTTGAGCGGCAACGGAGATGGCTCTCCAAAGGTGGCTTCCATGACCTCGGCCACCATCCGCCGCAGGCCGGGGGCCGCCGGTTCGGGGGTGTCCTCGGACAGGTCGCTGAGGGTCACCGGCATTGCGGTCCCGGTCTCCACCGGAGCCGGTTCCGGGGCCTTGGTCCGGGCTCTTGCGACGGCGGGTTCCGCCACGGGTGGGGCCGGTTCCTCATCTTCATCCTGTAAATCCTCAAGGGACAGGGACAACGCCTGGTCGGCGATCTGTGCGGCGTTCAGCCGGTTTCCAAGGCGCCGGTCGAGCAGGGCGCGCCACTCCATGCCGGTGCCCCCCTCCTCCAGCCAGCCTCCCACGCCGCTGCCCTCGGGCAGGCCGGGCAGGCGCACCACCTCCACGGTGGCGGCCCCTGCGGAAAAGGCCAGTGCGGCCACTTCCTCGGCATAGCCGATGCCTTCCGGGTTGCTGTCCTGGCAGATCACCACCTTGCGCCCGGAGAGCACGGAGAAGTCGGAAGCCCGCGCGTACCCCGCGCCCATCACGGAAGTGGTGTGTACGCCATGCAGTCCGCCGGTGGCGGCCCGGTAGGCGTCGCGCTCGCTGCGGTGAAACACCACCGGAATGTCCGGGTGCTTGAAGAGGGTCCCCTCCCGATACAGGGGAAGCGGGCGCGGGACGTTTTTCAGGTTGTCCTGCCAGCGGGCTCCGTCCGCGGTGGGGCCCCACAGCAACGGACGGTCGTGATCCCCGTTCCCCGCCGGACGTTCCACGTAGAACGCGATGCCGCCGTCCGCATACCGGTAGGCGAACAGTTCCTCTCCAACCTGTCCGGTGGGCGGCGCGCTACGCACCACCGCTTCCTTTACGCTCATGTCCCCTCTCCCGCCTTTGTACGGCCGATCCCCCGTGGGAGATGGCCAGACCGCCGTCAGAAATTTCTGAACAGGTCGTCGAGCTGCTTTTTGCGTTCCGCCTCGCGCGGGTCGGGGGCGTTTTGAGGGCCACCCGCCGCCAGCTCGAAAAAGTCGCAATAGTTGCCCCGGTCGCGCCGGGCCTGCCATTCGGCCTTCGGTTCGCGGCACTGGTTGTGGGCCACCGGATCGTGAAACCGGCAGGCGTGGCAGGCGTGCAGATCGGCCCCGCAGCCGGGGCACGATTCACTGCGCGGAATCACCGCGCCGATCCCCTCCAGCCCCGACCCGCACAGGGGGCATGTGGCGGCTTTGGCACCCATTCGACCTGAACTCCCCGGCCCCTAGTGAGCCTCCTCCCAATTGGTCCCAACCCCCACGTCCACGGCCAGGGGAACGGCCAGATCGGCGGCCCCTTCCATCTCCTCGCGCACCACCTCCACCAGCTCGTCCGCCTGGTTCAGGTCCACTTCAAAAATCAGCTCGTCGTGCACCTGCAAAAGCATCTTAGCTGATATTCCGGAATCCGTCAGGCGGCGGTCCAGGTTCAGCATGGCGCGCTTGATGATGTCCGCCGCAGTGCCCTGAATCACCGTGTTGGTGGCGGTTCGCTCCCCGGCTGCGCGCACCTGCGCGTTGGCCGCGCCCAGTTCCGGGATGGGCCGTTGGCGCCCGAACAGGGTGGTGACGATACCGGTTTCCGCCGCGGATTTCTGGGTGGACTCGATCCATTGCTTCACCCCGGAGTAGGTTTCGAAGTAGCGGACGATCATCTCCCGCGCCTCCTTTTGCGAAACTCCCACGTCCTGGGCCAGGGAGAACGCCCCCATGCCGTAGATCAGGCCGAAGTTGATGGCCTTGGCCTCGCGCCGCATCTGGTCGGTCACCAGCCCCTCGTGGATGCCGAACACCCCGGCGGCGGTGCGCCGGTGGATGTCTCCGCCGGCGTGAAACGCCTCGATCAACGCCTGATCCCCGGCCATGTGGGCCAGCACCCTTAGTTCGATCTGCGAATAGTCCGCCGACACCAGGCAGGTTCCCTCCGGGCAGATAAAGGCACGGCGGATTTTTCGCCCCTCCTCGGTGCGGATGGGGATGTTCTGCAGGTTCGGCTCCGAGGAACTGAGGCGGCCGGTGGCCGCCACCGTCTGGTTGAGCGACGTGTGCACCCGTCCGGTGCGCTCGTTGACCATCAGCGGCAGGGCGTCCACGTAGGTGCTCTTCAGCTTCAGGTACTGGCGCAGGGAGAGGATCTTGTCCGGCAGCGGGTGCAGGGGGGCCAGTTTGGCCAGCACCTCCTCGTCGGTGGAGAAGCCGGTTTTGGTCTTTTTGAGCGGCTTGAGCCCCAGCTTGTCAAACAGGATCACCTGCAACTGCTTGGGGGAGGCCACGTTGAACTCCTCCCCCGCCAGGGCGTAAATCTCAGTTTCCAACGCGGCGATCTGCCCGGCCATCTCGGCGCTCATTTCCGCCAGATACGGAATGTCCACCAGAAAGCCGTGCCGCTCTATACGCGCGAGAACCGGCAGCAGCGGCATCTCCAGATCCGTGAAAAGGGACTCCAGGGCCATCTCCTTAAGTTGGGGCGCCAGGTGGTTTTTCAGGCACAGGGTGATCTCCGCGTCCTCGGCGGCGTAGGTGGTAGCTGCCCCCACCGGCACCTGGGCGAAGGGGATCTGTTTGGCGCCCTTGCCGCACACCTCCTCATAGGGAATCATGCGGTGGTTCAGGTACTCCAGGGAGATGGTATCCAGCCCGTGACTGCGCCGGTGAGGGGCCAGCAGGTAGGCGGCGATCATGGTGTCGAAGCGCACGCCGGCCAGGCTCACCCCGGCGCTCGCGAACACGTGCAGGTCATATTTTAGGTTTTGCCCCACCTTGGCCACCTGTTCCGACTCCAGCATGGGGCGCAGGATATCCAGGGCGGTCCGCCGCTCCATCTGCCCCTCGGCCCCTTCGCCTTCGTGGGCCACCGGCACGTAGTACCCCTCGTCCGGCACCAGCGCCAGGGCGATGCCGACGATTTCGGCGGTGAGGGGGTCCAGGCCGGTGGTTTCCAGATCCACGCTCACCTGCCCCAGGGTGGCGGCGCGGGCGGCGATGTGCGCCAGTTGGCGCGGATCGGTAACGGTCAGGTACTCCTTGCCGGCGGTGGCGGCCGTGGCGCTGGGGGCCTCGATGGTGCCCAGCAGGCGGGTGAATTCCAGTTCCCGGTAGAGGGCGGTGAGGGTCTCCACGTCCGGCCCCTCCACATGGGCGTCCTCGAAGCGGACATCCAGCGGCACATCAGTGTGGATGGTCACCAGTTCCCGCGACAAGCGTGCCAGTTCTCCGTGCTCGCGCACCTTGGCCTGCACCCCCTTGGCCTTGATCTGGTCCACCCCGGCCAGCACCCCCTCCAGGGTGTGAAACTGTTCAATGAGCTTTTTGGCGGTCACCTCGCCCACGCCGGGGATGCCGGGCACATTGTCGGATGCGTCGCCCATGAGGCCCATCACGTCGATCACCCGCTCCGGCTCCACGCTGAATTTTTCCTTCACCTCGGCCGCGCCGGAGACCTTGTCCTTCATGGCGTCGTACATGCGGATGTGGTCGGTAACCAGCTGCAGCATGTCCTTGTCGCCGGACACGATGGTCACGTCGTAGCCCGCCGCCTCGCCCCGGCGGGCGAGGGTACCGATCAGGTCGTCCGCCTCGAAGCCCCGCACCTCCACCACCGGGATGTTCATGGCCGCGACCAGCCGGCGGATGTAGGGCAACTGCACCACCAGGTCGTCGGGCATTTTCTGGCGGGTGGATTTGTATTCCGGATAGCGTTGGTGGCGAAAGGTGTCGCCGGGGGCATCGAAACAGGCGATCAGGGCGTCCGGTTTGTGCTCCGCCACCAGTTTGTTGAGGATGGTGGCGAAGCCATAGGTGGCGTTGGTGGGCAGCCCCGCGCGAGTGGTGAATCCGCGTACCGCGAAGAAGGCGCGGTAAATTTGGGCGTTGGCGTCGACGAGGTAAAGACGGGGGCGGATTGTG
>JAOUMB010000042.1 GCA_029881725.1 Nitrospirota bacterium | reverse complement strand
ACCCAAATGTATTCTATGAGGCCGGCATTGCTCATACTCTGGGGCGAGAGGTGATCCTGATCACGCAGAGAAACGACGACATTCCGTTCGATCTCCGACATCTCCGGCATATTTCGTATCTCGGCAACGTCGAAGGGCGTGCGACCTTGGCAACGGCGCTAGTGGACAGGATGCAAACCATTATTGGGCACTAGGTGGAGCGTTGTTGATTGGAGGCAGGCCACACGGATTCAGGTTGGCCCATACTTAACCTACGGCGACGACCTCAGTGCCTAGTATGGGAATGCGGAAGTAAACCGTTGGTTCATGCCCATTCATTCGGTTCGTACACCGCCCATCAAGGGGACCCTTAATGGACTCGAACCGTACGGGGTCGCCTACTCCCCAAACAACCGCGCCGTCATTCGCTCCACCACCCGGGAGGTGTGTCCCTCCGTCAGATGCGCGTAACGCTTCACCATGGCCAGGGTCTTGTGGCCCATGGCCTCGGCCAGTTCGGCGAGAGTGGCGCCGCTCATGGCGAGTTCGGAGGCGAAGCTGTGGCGCAGGTCGTGCCAGCGGAAGTCCTCCAACTCGGCCGCCCGGGCGACAGCCTCCCACTGGGTGCGTAGCCCGGCGGGGCCGGCGCCCTTGGCCTGGGGGAACACGTGGGGGGTGTCCACCTGGTGGATGAGCCCCCTCATCTCCTCCAGGGCGTGGCCGGTGAGGGGGACGGTGCGGCGCTCGCCGTTTTTGGTGTCCTCCAGTCGGATGCGGCCGGCCTTCAGGTCCACCCGGTCCCAGGTTAGGCCGAACTGCTCGCCAGCGCGCATGCCGGTGGAGATGGCCACCACCACCGCCGGGTAGATGTAAGGGTTCGGGTGGGCCTTGCACGCCTCCAGGAGCCGCTTGCGCTCGTCCTTCGACAGGAACCGGGCTCGACCGCGGCCCTCGCGGATGCCGATCGCCCCCTTGTCGATGCCATGGGCGGGGGAGCGGTCGAGCCAGCCGCGGACCTTCACCGCGTACGTGAAGGTGTGGGACAGGACGGCGAGATACCGATTCTTGCTGGATGGGCCAACCTTCAGGGTGCCCAGGGCGTCCGTGATCAGGGCGGGAGTGACCTGCGCCAAGGCGTAGTCGCCGAGCCGGTCCTTCCACCACTTCAACTGGCGGGCTTGGCCCTTTTGGGTGGTGGCCGCCTTGTGGGGCAGCACCTCGGCCTCGTAGCGGTCGATGAGCTCCGCCAGGGTGCGGCGCCGAGTCTCGGCGCGGTTGAAGTGGCGGTTCTCCCGGATCGCAGACTCGGTGGACTGGACCCACTTCTGGGCGTCTCCCTTGCGCTGGAAGGTGGCGATCTCCGGCGGGTGCCCCTTGGTGCGGATCCGCGCCCGGTAGGTGACGTTGCCGTGGGTGCCGACGCGCTTCTCGATGAGTGCCATGGGTTCTCCTCCAGGTGGTCGACACTCATGTTACCAGCCTTCCCCGGCACTGTCCCAAAAATGTCCCAAATAGCCGGGGCGGCCGAGGGAGGGTGGTCGAAGGATCTTCGTAACTACTTGAAAAATTTGGTGCCGGAGCCGGGAATCGAACCCGGATGGAGCTAGGCTCCGAGGGATTTTAAGGATATGGGGCGAAGCACCCCCGAGGTTCCGGAATCGTCGGGCAGCTTCTGTTAACAAGAATTTCCGGGAAATTCCGACCTGATCCCGGAAAATCTGCTCACAATTACACAGGAATTACACTCAGGTTCCTCAATAAATAATTACCCCAGCGAGCTGGCGCGGCGGCCCCGGCGCACCACCTGATAGCCGGGCCGCAGCAGGTATTTGAACGGCACGCTGAGCATGTGCACCAGCCGGGTGAACGGGAAAACCAAAAAGATCGTCAGGCCCAGCACGATGTGCGCCTTGAACATGAACGCCACCCCCGCTAGGTGTTCCACCGCGCCGGGCTGGAAGGTGGCAATGTGCTGCGCCCACTGGGCCAACGCCATCATGGTGGAGCCGTCCGGGTGCTGGGCCGAGAGGGGGATGGTCAGCATGCCCAGGGTCAACTGGGCCAACAGAAGCGCCAGAATGGCCATGTCCATAAAGCGGGTGGTGGCGCGGATGCGGGCATCCGCCAGCCGCCGCCAGATCAGAATGAAAAGACCGAGGATCGCCATGGCTCCTGCAATTCCGCCACTGACCATGGCGAGGGTCTGTTTGCTGCTGGCGGCTATGATGTGCTCATACAACGCATGAGGGGTCAACAGACCGAAAAAGTGTCCGAAAAAGATAAACAGCACGCCGATGTGGAACAGGTTGCTGCCCCATCTCAACCCCTTTCGGCGCAGCAACTGGCTGGAATCGGCTTTCCATGAGTACGGGTCGCGGTCGTAGCGCAGAATGGAGCCGACCAACATGACGGCAATGGCAATATACGGGTAGATGCCAAACAGGAAACTATGCAGCGGGTCGTTCATCACGCACCTTTGATCTGTTGCAGAGCGGGCAGTTCGTTTTCGCCGCAGGTACCGCAATCGGGCGAGCCGTCAAACGCCTCGGGCTCGGCCCATTCCTTGTCTAGGTCGTCCAGGGTCTGGATGTCCGGCATGGCTGCATCCGCCGCTCGTTTGATATCTAAGCGACTCAAACGCACGCCGGAAAGGGCGACGATTGCTTCCATCACGGTGGCATAGCCGGACTCCCGGCGCTTCAGTTTTTCACCGATGGTGGCAATGACCGGAGCGGCCTGGCTCAACGTGGCTTGGGCTTCCTTCGGTTCACAAATCGAGACGAATTCCAGAAACAGAGGCAGGTAGTCCGGCAGTTCCGCCGCGCCGATGGTTAGCCCCTTGTCTTCATAGCGGGCGGCAAGCTCGATCATCGCCTGACCCCGGAAGTGGGACTCCCCGTGGACGTGCTCGAACAGGTGCAGGCAGTGGGAGCGCCCCCGGTCGAACAGTTCCACATAGGTTTCCTGAGCGGTGATCAGTTCGGTGGCGGACAACTCGTCCATGAACCCGGTTACGGCCTTCAACTTGCGCCCCTTCAGCACCTTCTCGTCCACCAACACCGCCTTCATTTCGTCCATGTGGGCGAAAAGTTTGGCCTGCGGGTAAGTCAGCAACCTTGAAAGTACGCGAAAGCTCCGCATCACGAATCCTTCGGCTTGCCGCTCAGGGTATTCGGATGGGTTTGCGTGCCGAACAGGTTGATCAGCTTGGGATCGGCGGAGGAACCACACCCCTCGCCAAAGGTGAACCCGCATTCCGAGCGGGTGGCAAAGGCGATCTCCTGATCGAACGGGCTTTCCCCCGCATATTCCTGGTGATTGGTGGGGATCACGAAGCGGTCTTCGTAATTGGCGATGGCCAGCAACTGGTACATCTCGTCCAGTTCGTCTTCGCTCATGCCGAGCTGCTTCAGGATTTCCGGATCACCCTGACCGTCCACGGTCTTTCCGCGCATATAGGCACGCATGCCCATCAGCCGTTCCAAGGCCCATTTGACCGGCGCTTCCTTGCCGGCAGTGAGCAGGTTGGCCAGATAGCGGATCGGAATTTTCAGGTCGTCCACATTGGGAAACGCGCCCAGCATGCCGGACTCGGCCGCCGACTGGATGGGGGACAAGGGCGGCACGTACCAGACCATCGGCAGGGTGCGGTATTCCGGGTGCAACGGAAAGGCGATCTGCCAGTCGATGGCCATTTTGTAGATGGGCGAGTTCTGCGCCCCGGAAATCCAACTGTCCGGCACCCCATCCGCCTTGGCGCGGGCGATGACCTCCGGGTCAGACGGGTCCAGAAACAGGTCGCACTGAGACTGGTAGAGGTCGCCTTCGTCTTTCGCCGAGGCGGCCTTTTCAATCTGATCCGAATCGTACAGCAGCACGCCCAGATAGCGGATGCGGCCGACACACGTTTCGGAACAGACAGTCGGCTCCCCGGCTTCCAGACGCGGGTAGCACAGGGTGCATTTTTCCGACTTGCCGGACTGCCAGTTGAAATAGATTTTTTTGTACGGGCACCCCGACACGCACATGCGCCAGCCACGGCACTTGTCCTGGTCGATCAGCACAATGCCGTCTTCCTCGCGTTTGTAGATGGCGCCGGACGGGCAGGCGGCGACACAGCTCGGGTTCAGGCAGTGCTCGCACAGACGCGGCAGGTACATCATGAAGGTGTTTTCAAACTCACCGTAGATGGCCTTTTCCACCGCTTCAAAGTTGGTGTCCTTGCTGCGCTTGGAAAACTCACCGCCGAGCAGTTCCTCCCAGTTGGGGCCCCATTTGGGTTTTTCCTGCTTTTTGCCGGTGATGGCCGAGTGCATTCGCGCAGTGGGCACGGCCTGACTTTCGGGCGCGGAGGTCAGGTGGCCGTACTCGTAGGTGAACGGCTCGTAATAATCGTCAATTTCCGGAAGATCCGGGTTGGCGAAAATGTTCAGAAGGCTTCTGACCTTGCCACCCGCCTTGGGAACCAGCTTGCCGGAGCTGTTCAGCACCCAGCCACCGTTCCACTTGTCCTGGTCTTCCCAATGCTGCGGATAGCCCACGCCGGGCTTGGTTTCCACATTGTTGAACCAGGCGTATTCGACACCGCTGCGGGAGGTCCACACGTTTTTGCAGGTGACCGAGCAGGTGTGGCAGCCGATGCACTTGTCCAGATTCAGAACCATGGCGATTTGCGCGCGAATGGTCATTGGACTGCCTCCACATCCGCCACGCCCAATGGCTGGCCTTCCGCATACGGCTTGTCCAGCCAGTCCACCTGCTCCACCTTGCGCAGGATAACAAACTCATCCCGGTTGGACCCCACCGTTCCGTAGTAGTTGAAGCCCCACGAAAGCTGGGCATAGCCGCCGATCATGTGGGTCGGTTTCATCACCGCGCGGGTGACCGAGTTGTGGATGCCGCCGCGCTTGCCGGTGATGACGCTCCCGGGGGTGTTGATGGTTTTTTCCTGGGCGTGATACATCATCACCAGCCCTTTCGGCACCCGCTGGGACACCACCGCGCGGGCGGTGATGGCGCCGTTGACATTATACAGTTCGATCCAGTCATTGTCGGCCACGCCCACCTTTTTGGCATCGATTTCCGACACCCACACCACCGGCCCGCCCCGGTTCAGGGTCAGCATCAGCAGGTTGTCCGAGTAAGTGGAGTGGATGCCCCACTTCTGGTGCGGGGTAATGTAGTTGAGGGCGATCTGCCTGGCATCACCGCCCCTCTTTTGCAACGCCTCAGTAATGGTGCGGGTGGAGATGGGCGGTTTGTAGACGCACATCGACTCGCCGAAATCGCGCATCCATTCGTGGTCCTGATAGAAATGCTGGCGACCGGTCAGGGTGCGCCACGGGATCCGCTCGTGCACGTTGGTATAGCCTGCGTTGTAGCTGACGTGCTCGTCCTCAAGGCCAGACCAAGTGGGCGAGGAAATGATTTTGCGCGGCTGGGCCTGAAGGTCTCTGAAGCGCAGCTTTTCGTCCTCTTTGGGACGCGCCAGGTGGGTATGGTCTCGCCCGGTGATCTTGCCGAGGGCCTGCCACGCCTTGACCGCCACCTGACCGTTGGTTTCCGGCGCTAGGCTCAACACCACCTCGGCGGCGTCGATGTCGGTTTCGATTTTCGGCCGCCCGTGGGAAACCCCCTCTTCCGTTACCCTCCGATTCAGTTTTCCCAAAAATTCCACTTCGGTATCGGTGTTCCAGCCGATGCCCTTCCCGCCGTTGCCCAGCTTTTCCAGCAGCGGCCCGACGGAAGTGAATTTTTTATACAGCGCCGGGTAGTCGCGGGTCACCTCCACCAGATTCGGCATGGTCTTGCCGGGCACCGGGTCGCATTCGCCCTTTTTCCAGTCGGTGACGCCCAGCGGCTGAGCCAGTTCGCCGGGGGTATCGTGCAAAATGGGCACGCTCACCAGGTCGGTTTCCACCCCCAGGTGCCCCTCGCACAGTTCCGAAAAGGTTTTCGCCAGCCCTTTGAAGATGTCCCAGTCAGAACGGCTTTCCCACGCCGGATCCACCGCCCGCGACAGGGGGTGGATGAACGGGTGCATGTCGGAGGTGTTGAGGTCGTTCTTTTCGTACCAGGTGGCGGTGGGCAGCACAATGTCGGAATACACCGCGGTGGTGGACATACGGAAGTCCAGCGTCACCACCAGATCCAGTTTTCCTTCCGGCGCGGTTTCATGCCAACCGACCTCGGACGGCTTGGGCATCTCCATTTCGGCCAGATCCTCGCTCATCACCCCGTTTTGGGTGCCGAGCAGGTGCTTGAGCATGTACTCATGCCCCTTGCCGGACGAGCCCAGGATATTAGAACGCCACACGAACAGGTTGCGCGGAAAATTGTTGGCGTGGTCCGGGTCTTCACAGGAGAAGTTCAGGTCGCCGGAAACCAGCCGTTCGACCACGTGGTCCCTGGTCTCCTTGCCGGCCTTTTTAGCTTTTTCCGCCAGGGTCAACGGGTTTTCGTGGAACTGCGGCGCGGACGGCAGCCACCCCATGCGCTCGGAGCGAACGTTGCAGTCGATCAACGAGTGATTTTCCCACTTCTGCTTGTCGGCCAGTGGTGAGAGGATTTCCTGCACACCCAGCCGTTCGTAGCGCCACTGGTCGGAGTGGGCGTAAAAGAACGAGGTGGAGTTCATCTGGCGCGGCGGGCGGCTCCAGTCGAGGGCGAACGCCAACGGCAGCCAGCCGGTTTGCGGGCGCAGTTTTTCCTGTCCCACGTAGTGAGCCCAACCGCCGCCGGATTTGCCTATGCAGCCACACATGACCAGCAGGTTAATGATCCCCCGGTAGGTCATGTCCATGTGGTACCAGTGATTGATCGCCGCGCCCAGAATGACCATGGAGCGGCCCTCGGTGCGGTTGGCGTTGTCGGCGAACTCCCGGGCCACCTGAATAACTCGCTGGCGGGGAACGCCGGTGATCTTTTCCTGCCACGCGGGGGTGTACGGCACATCGTCGTCGTAGCCGGAGGCGGTATTTTCACCGCCCAGCCCCCGGTCGATGGCGTAGTTGGCGGCCATCAGGTCGTATACGGTGGCGACCAGTCCCTCTTTATTGCCCTTGAGCTTCACCTTGCGCACCGGGACGTTACGCACCTGAACGCTGCCGTGATCGGTATGGGCGAAAATTTCCGAGTCGTGGGGCTGGTTGCCGAAGTAGGGGAAGGCCACCCCCACCACCTCGTCCCTGCCTTCGATAAAGGAGAGCTGGGGGGTGAGATCCTTGCCGGATGCACTGTCGGTTCCACCCAGGTTCCACTTGCCTTCGCCTTCCCAGCGGGAGCCGATGGATCCGTCGGGCACGGCAAAGCCGTTACTGCCTTCATCGTAGACAACCGGCTTCCACTCGGCGTTGCCGCCCGCCTTCAGATCGCCTTCAAAATCGGAAGCGCGCAGGGTGCGGCCCGGCACGTAGGCGCCGTCTTTTTCCTCCAGCATCACCACGGTGGGCATATCGGTGTAGATACGGCAGTAGTCGGCGAAGTACTGCGACTTGCCCTCTAAGTGAAACTCCTTGAACACCACGTGGCCCATGGCCATGGCCATGGCCGAGTCGGTTCCCTGAACCGGGTGCAGGGCGATATCAACCAGCTTGGAAATTTCCGCATAGTCCGGCGTGACCGATACCGTCTTGGTGCCCTTGTAGCGGGCTTCGGTAAAGAAGTGGGCGTCCGGCGCCCGGGTCTGAGGCACGTTGGACCCCCAGGCGATAATGTAGGACGAATTGAACCAGTCGGCGGACTCGGGCACATCGGTCTGCTCCCCCCAAGTCTGGGGGGAGGACGGCGGCAGGTCGCAGTACCAGTCGTAAAAGCTCATGCACACGCCGCCCATCAACGACAGATAGCGGGAGCCCGCCGCGTAACTCACCATCGACATGGCCGGAATCGGCGAGAAACCGATCACCCGGTCCGGTCCGAAGGTCTTGGTGGTGTAGATGTTGGAGGCGGCGGTGATTTCATTCACCTCGTCCCAACTGGCGCGCACGAAGCCACCCAGGCCTCTTACCTTCTTGTATTCATTCGCCTTGACGGGGTCCGAGACGATGCTGCCCCAGGCATCCACCGGGTCGGGATACTCGGCCTTGGCGGCACGCCACAGTTTCATCAGGCGGGAGCGCACCAGTGGGTATTTCAACCGCGCAGCACTGTACAGATACCAGGAGTAACTGGCTCCGCGGGAACAGCCGCGGGGCTCGTGGTTGGGCAGGTCAGGACGGGTGCGGGGATAGTCAGTCTGCTGGGTTTCCCAAGTGACCAGCCCGTTCTTGACGTAAATTTTCCAGCTACATGAGCCGGTACAGTTAACCCCGTGGGTGGAGCGCACCACCTTGTCGTGCGCCCACCGCCCACGATACGCCTTTTCCCAGTCCCGGCTTTCCTCGGTGAGGATGCCGTGCCCGCCGGAAAACGTGCCCTTAACCTTTGAAAAATAGGTTAACCGGTCGATGAACTGGCTCATCTATGTACCCTTTGCGCTATCTACTTCGGCGCGGCCTCGTCCTTGCTGACTGCGGTCGGTTTGGCAATCGCCGAGGTGGTGGTCTTGCTCTGCGGGTAAGCGGCCGAAGCGGTCTCGACCGGCGGGATCCCTCTCTCTATGTCGTGCAACAAACCGTCACGACGGGTATAGAAATACCACGTCACCACCATGCAGGTGACATAAAAAGTCAAAAATCCCCACAGGGCGGCGGACGGTCCACCGGTCATGGCAATCGACGTGCCGTATGACTTGGGAATAAAAAATGCCCCGTAGGCGGCAATGGCCGAAGTAAAGCCGATAATGGCGGCCGATTCTTTGCTGGCCTGAACCTCATGGTCAGATGCTGAAAGGGTCGGCATCAGCCGTTTAATCTCCTTGTTCATGATGACCGGGATCATTTGGAAGGTGGAGGCGTTGCCCACACCCGTCGCAAAGAAAAGGATCAGGAACATGGCGAAGAAGCCCCAGAACGCCCCCGGCTGCTCCCGGATGGACAGGAAGTAGAGCACCCCTCCCACCGCCCCGACCATGGAGGCAAAGGTCCAGAAGGTCACCCGGGCGCCACCGTACTTGTCGGAAATCCAGCCGGTGGCGGCGCGAGAAACGGCCCCGATCAACGGACCCAGGAATACGTACTTGAGCACGTTCACTTCCGGGAACATCATCTTGGCCAGCAGCGGGAACCCCGCCGAATAGCCAATGAACGACCCGAAGGTGCCGGTATACAGCCAGCACATCACCCAGTTGTGCTTGCGGGAAAAAATCACCGACTGTTCCTTGAACGACGCCCGGGCGCTGCCGATGTCGTTCATCCCGTACCAGGCGGCCAGGGTGGCGGTGATCAGGAACGGCACCCAGATGAAGCCGGCATTCTGCAGCCACAGCCTAGAGCCGTCGGCCAGAATTTGCGGCTGCCCGCCCAGAATGCCGAACACACCCGCGGTAACGGCCAGCGGCACCAGAAACTGCATGACGCTGACACCCGCGTTGCCAAGCCCCGCGTTCATGGCCAAGGCGTGGCCCTTCTCCTTTTTGGGGAAGAAGAAGCTGATATTCGACATGGAGGAGGCGAAGTTGCCGCCGCCCAGACCGCAAAGCAGCGCCAGGAACAGGAACATGGCGTAGGGAGTG
Source organism: Nitrospirota bacterium (assembly GCA_029881725.1). Taxonomy (GTDB): domain Bacteria; phylum Nitrospirota; class JACRHL01; order JACRHL01; family JACRHL01; genus JAOUMB01. The sequence continues at coordinate 14,561 of JAOUMB010000042.1, read as the reverse complement.
TCCGGATTCTGCACCGCATAACCGATGCCGAATGCCGGGACTAGCAGCGAGCCGGTGGTCAGTGTGGTCCACAGGCGGCCACCGAAAATGGGTACCATGAAGGAGTAGAAAATCCGTAGCGTCGCACCGGACAAACCGGGCAACGCCGCCAGCCAGAACAGCTGGTTGGTGGTGTAATTAAAGCCGATGGACGGCAGCTTGGCCACCACCACGCTCCACACCAGCCAGACGGAGAAGGCCAGCAGCAGACACGGAATCGAGATCCACAGGTTGCGCTTGGCCACCTTCTTGCCGGTTTTTTCCCAGAACTCTTCGTCATCCGGACGCCAATCGGCGATTACCGGCCCCATAGAGTCGCCGTGCTTCTCCGGCACGTGGATCTCTGCCATCTCCGGCAACTCGGGCAGTTGTCCGGCCTTATGGATCATGGTCCCCTGCTCCATGCGCTGGATGGCAAAGTGCATCCAGATGGTAGCGGTGGCGAACAGGCCGAACAGCAGCATGAAGCAACTGGTCCACACGCCGGTCAGGTCGTTCATGACCCCGAAGGCAATGGGCAGAAAGAAGCCGCCCAAGCCGCCGATCATTCCCACCAGCCCCCCCACGGAACCCACATTTTCCGGGTAGTACACCGGAATGTGCTTGTAGACCGCCGCCTTGCCCAGCGACATGTAAAACCCGAGGATCGCCACCATCAACACAAACGGCACTAGCCCCATGCTGGTGGAGAAATGGATCGGCCCCTCAATGCCGTGAATCGTGTAGTCGGTCTGGGGGTAGGACAGCATGAAGGTAGCCACCAGAGAGACCCCGAACACCCAGTACATAACCTTGCGGGCTCCGTAGTGATCGGACAGGTGCCCTCCGTAGGCCCGGAAAAGGCTGGCGGGCAGAACGTAGAAACAGGCGGTGAGCATGCCGGCGGTCTTCATGCTCACGCCGTATGCGCCCATCAGGTAGCGCGGCATCCACAGGGCCAGCGCCACAAAGGCGCCAAACACCAGGAAGTAATAGAGCGAAAAGCGCCACACTTGAAGGTGCTTGAGCGGCTCCATTTGCTGGGCAAAGGTGGGTCGCTGGACATTTTTTTTCCGGCGGTCGGTAATGGCCGGGTCGGTTTTGGAAAACAGAAAATACAGCACCGCAGTGGCCAGCATCACCGCCGCGTAGACGCGCACCACTCCCTGCCACTGGTCGCCCATGGCCACCAGCAGGAACGGGGCGCCAAAGCTGGTAACCGCCGCACCCAGATTGCCGACACCGAAGATACCCAAGGCCGTGCCCTGGCGCTCCTTCGGATACCAGGTGGACACATAGGCAATGCCCACCGCGAAGCTTCCGCCCGCCAGGCCAACGCCAAGGGCGGCCACCAGGAACATTATGTAGGTTTCCACCTGGGTCAACAGCAGCGCCGCAAAGGACGTCGCCAGCATTTGCAGGGTGAAGACCAGCCGCCCGCCGTACTGGTCGGACCAGATGCCCAGGAAGAACCGCGACAGGGACCCGGTCAGGATCGGGGTGGCGATCAGGATGCCGAACTGGGTGTCATTCAGCCCCAGGTCCGCCTTGATTTTGATGCCGATAATCGAAAAGAGGGTCCAGACCGCGAAGCAAACGGTAAAGGCCAGCGTACTTGTGGCCAGTGCCCGGGTCTGATCTCCCGCGGTCACATTGTTAAGATGTCCCATGTGATTTTCCCTAAGGCGGTTTTTTTACCCAACTGGTCCACCGCCACGATGCGCGTGGGGGCGGACACATACTAGGAAAATCGGAACATTCGCCGCAATTCTTCAACATTTTGATATGTGGATATTTCATTCACACTGCCCGCCTCCGCGATAGGGGAAAGCTCACAGAGAAGGCTGGGGTCAGCATACAATCAATTATTGCGAATATACCTGACTGAAATAACACCGAAAGGCAGATTTACGGGAACCCAACATGTAATATTGGCGCGTTGCAAGGAGGGACCGTGACAGTAAAAAATACCATCCTGAAAAACGTCCGTGAGCTGGGCGGCGGCCTGGGCGATCTGGGAACCCTGTTACCTCTGGCGATTCTTCTGATCGTGAACAACGGCCTGTCCCCGGTGGCCGTGTTTCTCTTTGTCGGTCTGCACTACCTGGTTACCGGCCTCTATTTCAGGATTCCACTTCCGGTACAGCCGTTGAAGGCCATGGCGGTCATCGCCCTGGCCACTGGCGCCACGGCTCAGCAGATCGGCGCCACCGGCATTTGGATGGGAGTAATCCTGCTGCTTCTGGCCGCGACGGATCTGGCCGGGTTGCTGTCCCGAATTTTTACCAAGCCGATTGTGCGCGGAATTCAGTTGGCCGTGGGGCTGTTCCTGGTTCAAAAGGGGCTGGAGCTGATCACCACCCCCCCTGTCGTATTTCTGGCGGTTCCCTCTGTGGAGTCAAGTCCCTGGCTGGCGATCGGCTTGGCGGCGATAAGCGGACTGATCGTGCTCGGACTATCCATGCAACACCGAGTCCCTGCAACCTTGGTGCTGCTTCCCTTGGGCATCCTGGCCGGGCTGTTCATGGTGCCAGCGGAGAGCATGCCCGCCATGGGAGAAGGACTGACCATCCCCACCCCGCTGATTCCCACCTGGAACGACTTCGCTACGGCGTTATTCCTGATGGTGATCCCCCAAGCTCCACTGACCTTTGGCAACGCGGTGGTTTCCACTTGCCATGTTTCGCGTGACTATTTTGGGGACCGGGCCCAACGGGTCACCCCTCGTTCGGTATGCACCTCACTTGGGATCGGGAACCTGATCGGCGGATTGTTTGGCGCGTTACCCTGCTGCCATGGGGCCGGAGGATTGACCGCACACTACAGATTTGGTGCCCGTACCGGCCGAGCAACCATTTTAATGGGTGCCTTGTTCGTATTCGTGGGACTTTTATTTGGCGACTCCGTGCACGGTCTGTTCGCATTGATTCCCCCTGCCATGCTGGGTGCTCTACTGGTCTATGTGGGGATTGAGCACTGCATGATGCTAGGCGATGTACTACCCCATCGTCGCGCAGCGTTTCTGGCGCTCCTGATCGGGGGCATTGCCCTGGGCACCCATAACATCGCCACCGGCTTCACGGTAGGGATGGTGGTGGGATTGTTGATGAAACGCTTTCCCAGCATGATGGCGGAAAACGCAAAGCTGTGAGCACAGGGGATGGTTGACCCCTCGGCCACATCTGGAACTCCACGGAGGCCATACGTAACATTTTGATTGAATTGGTTCCGGAGCCGGGAATCGAACCCGGACGGAACGACGTTCCGAGGGATTTAAGGATATTGGGAGGGGGTTCTGTTCCGTTCTGGGTACGTCTCGCGGCTTCTATCCACGCGGGTTATCTGAGATATCCCCCCGGAGGGGATCATCCGAGGTCTTCCCGCTAATTCCCGGAAATTCTGTGCACGATTACAGGAATTACACAGAAACGCCCCCTTCATAACTCATCGGCCAATCTCGTCTTCACCGCTGGGTGGTTCCCTTCCAATCCAGTTGGGCGTATCTCAAGGACAACATTCCCCGCGCGGTCCACCATGCGGCCCATCCAGCCATGACCCCCCAAAGAATCCTGTGAAATATCAGTGTCGTCACCCCTAGCGAAGGCAAAGTGCGCTCCCCACCCACGTCAACCCGCCCCCCGCGCAGGCAGAACGGGCGGCCAGTGGAACACCGCCAAGGGAGAGTTTTTCTTCGGTGTGAACAAGGTGGCCAAGTGCTCCGGCGTTTGGCGGCGGCAGAAATCACGGAACGATTCCTCGCCTTGCCGTTGTTCCAGGTAGGTTCGCAGTGCGTGCGCCAAGTACTCATTCAGCTGGGCGGCCGGAACTTTCTCCAACACGCGTTTCCCGAATCCGGCCTCCCGCCCGGTGCCACCACCGAAGTGGACGTGGAATGCCTCCATGGTCAGGCCGGCGACCTTGGTCTTGCATCCCTGCAGGCCAATGTCGGCCACAGAGTGCAGGGCGCAGGTGTTGGGACAGGCGGACAGGCCCACGGTCAGCGGTAGATGAGCCAATCCTTCAGATTCCAGGTAATTCACGATTTCCACGGCACGCTGCTTGGTTTCAACCGTGGCCAGCTTGCAGTAAGTGTTGCCGGAACAGGCGGTTACCCCGGCGCGCACCGGGTTCCCTCCGGGGTTCATGCCCGCGTTTCCCAGCGCGGCGCAGATGGCGGCCACGTTGGCTTCAGCCACGTCGGTGAGCAGCACGTTCTGGCGGGTGGTGATGCGCATCCGCGCGCTGCCGTAGCGCTCGGCCAGCATGGCCAGTACGCGAGCCTCGGTACAGGTGATGCGCCCCACCGGAAAGGACACTCCTACCAGCGTGTAACCCGCCTGCCTCTGGGCATGGATCCCCAGCGGGTCGTGGGCGTTCTCGCGCGGAGGGGAAATGCCGGAAACGCGTGACAGCATGCGGCCAAGGGACTCCTCAACCGCCAGCCGGAAGCACTCCAACCCCCATTTTTCGATCAGGTGGCTCATGCGCGCGCGCTTGCGGTTGGTGCGGTCGCCGTGATCGCGGAACACCCGTGCGATGGCCTCGCACACGTCCGGGACTTCCTCTGCCGCGAGGAACACCTCCAGGTCGTGGGACAGGAAATGGGAGGTGGATGGCTGTCCCCCCACATACAGCGCATAGCCGGTGTGTCCCTGCCGCGGGTGGCGCACCGCCACCACCGCGATGTCAGCCAACTCAGGGTGGGTGCATCCGGTGCCGCAACCAGACAGGGTGATGTTGAACTTGCGCGGAAGGTCCGCCAGTTCCCGGTTACCCGAAAAACGCCTCTGCAGCTCGTGCAGCAGGGGGGTCACGTCTGCCAGTTCGTTCGGGTCGATGCCGGCTACCGGGCAGGCGGTCAGGTTGCGGATGTTGTCCGCTCCCGACTGCATGGAGGACAGCCCCACGACGGCCAGTGTCTCCATGACCTGCGGTACCCGCTTCATGGGGACGCCGCGGATCTGGATGCCCTGCCGGGTTGTGGCATCCAGGTGCTGAAGGCCGAAGCGCTCCGCCAGGTCAGCAACCGTGCGCAGTTGCCTTGCGGTGATCTGCCCCCCCGGTACCTTGATGCGGATCATGAACGTGTCCGAGCGTGGCCCCTCCCAGAACAGCCCATACCAGCGGAGCCGGAAGGCCCATTCCTTCTCCAGGTCGGTCGTGCCGACCTTGATCAGGCGCAGGATGTCGTTCTGGATATCGAACGGGTGCCGCTCCCGCTTGAAGCGCTCCTCGTTGGGCAGTTTGGCGTCGGGCGTGACAATATCGTGGCGGATCATCGGGCGGCCTCCGGTTCGGGAACTGGAGCGATGGCGGGGGCGGGCCGTGGGGGTTCCGGCAACTTTGGCGGATCGCCGTGATGCAGATCGGGAGCCACACCCACGTGGCGGTCTTCTGCCAGCCCGGTATCGCGGGCCAACTGCTCGAACCCGGCGTTTTTCAGAAACAACGCCCCCGGCATGGTGGTGGGCACCACCACCAGGTAGAACAGGGAACGTTCCACCACCTCGCCCGCCATGGCCAGCACAAGCGCCCCGCCCGCGAGTGCCGCCGCCAAGGGTGTCGAATCGGCCATCGACGCCCCGGCAAGCACGCCCGCCAGCGCAACCCCCATCCACTGCCGCAGGCGCTGGAAATTGCCGTATGTTTTGGTGAGCCGGTCCAATGATGCCTCTGCCTCGCCGCCGGCGCGGGCCATATCCTGTCCGTGCGCCCGGCTGGCGGCGCAGCCGAACAGGGTGGCCGCCAGCGCGATGGAGGTGAGGGCCAGCCACGGGGCGTGGGGCAGCGGCAGCCCGGAAAGGGCCGCGCCCGCCGCCAGCGCCAGTGCGACCGCCAGCGGCCCCAGCAGCAGGGTGCTCTTGAAGAAGGCAATATTTGTGTGCATGTGGTCCCAGAACGGCCGGGCGGGAATCCGGTAGACGTGCACCATACAATAGATACCCGTGACGCCAAACAGGACGGTCGCCCACCCCAGCGCGGTAGACAGGGGGGGCGCAAGCAGACCTGTGAACGCATTGCCGGTACAGGCCAGCAGCAAGGTCATGAAACCGCCTACAAACAGTATTTCGCGGCTTACCCAAGAGTACCGCAGGTTGTTCATGGCCCGGTAGAAGTAGCGTGGCCGCCCCAAGTGCATGGTGGAGGTGAACAGCCCGTACCCCAGGAGGGCGCACATCAGCGTCAGCAGGGGCGTGGTCAGCCCCGGCGCTGGGGCCACATTCACCGCGCCCAGCCCGGTCAGTGCCGCAAACGACCCCACCACTCCTTGGGCGATGAGGGTGAACGCCACCAGCGGCGACTCCGATGATCGCAGCGATTTCCAGGCCAATGGTGCCTGCTTTTCCGTCCCGGACGGGGCGGCAACACGCGGCGCGTGGCCGGCGGAAGTGTTGGCATGATAGGCTAGGTTCATGGTGTCTGGCCGCCCGTAGCCGTCTGCCAGTTCACCGTGAAAGGCAAAGCGCACGTTGGGGCGGGTGATGTCCGGGGTGGGAAAGCCGGGGATGGACCGTGCAACCTGATCGTGCGTCTCCCCCAGCCGCTCTCGCGGGCCGAAGTCCAGGGCATGGCCCAGGCAAGCTTCCACACAGGCGGGCTTCAGGCCCACAATCTGCCGGTCCACGCAGAAGTTGCACTTGGACACGGTGCCCGCCAGCGGATCGAACACCGGCGCGCCGTAGGGGCATACCCAGGTGCAGTACTGGCAGCCGAAGCAGACCATGGAGTCCTGAATCACAGCACCTGTGTCCTCGTATTTGACGTAGGCGCGGGTGGGACACCCCTTCAGGCACACCGGGTCGTCGCAGTGGTTGCAGGCCATGGAGATGTTGATGCGCCGGTAGTCGGGGAAGGTTCCGGTTTCCACAAACCCCACCTTGCGCCAGGCCACGTGGGGCGGAAGGCCGTTCTTCTCAGAGCAGGCCGCCTCGCAGGAGTGGCAGCCGATGCAGTTGGAGGCGGTGAAGTGGAACGCCCCCTGGCGCTCCGGCATCATGGTGAGGGACACGGGGTCATACCTCCTGACTCAGATTGGTCGGCCGCTCGGCCTTCTCCACCGCCACCGCCTGCTGCTTGAAGGCCGGTTGCCGCGAGTGCGGATCCAGCAATCCCAGGGTGAGCAGGTTGGCGCCGCGAGCGTAGTGGAACGGAATGAACACCATGCCTGGCGCCACCCGCTCGGTCAGTTGCGCCATCACGGTGAGTTCACTGCGGCGGGAGCGGATTTTCGCAAAATCCAGACTTTCTATGCCTAGCCGGGCGGCATCGCGGGAATTCATCTCCACGTAGGGGATGGGGGAGAACTTGTTCAGGTTGCCGATACGCCCTGTCTTGGTGCGGGTGTGCCAGTGCTCCACCACCCGTCCGGTATTGAGCCAGAACGGGTAGGCGGTATCAGGACGCTCGTTGTCGTCATCAAACAGCAACGGAATCAGCTTTGCCCTTCCATCCGCGTGATGGAACCCGCCGTCGGTGTACAGGCGCGGTGAGCCTTGGGGGGCCTCCCCGGCATCGGCCTTAGGGGCGGGCCACTGGATGCCGCCCGCCCTTTCCAGTGCCTCGTGGGTGATCCCGGAGTAATCACACGGACGGCCCTCGGACACCCGGCCGATCTCGTCCATCACCTGCGCCGGGGTGCGTGCGATGAGGTGGGTCATGGACATGGCGTCCGCCAGCCCCAGAAAGATGTCCAAATCGCTCTTTGCCTCACCGGGTGGATCCACCACTTTGCGCACCAGATTTACGCGCCGCTCACTGTTGGTGAAGGTTCCCTCCTTCTCCGCCCAAATGGCCGCGGGCAGGAAGGCGTGGGCGAATTCCGCCGAGGGGAGCGGGTGGAAAACGTCCTGAATCGCCAGAAACTCCAGTTTTTTTAGCGTTTGCGCAACGCGATGGGTGTCGGGCATGGAGGTCATCGGGTTCGTGGCGATGAGCCACAGGGCCTTGATCTCTCCCGCTTCGATGGCCGGAAAGATGTCGGTCATGGCGCGCCCGCGCTTTTGCGGGAAGGTGGCTTCGTCCACTCCCCAGAACGCGGCGATCTCGCCGCGGTGTTCCGGGTTTTCCAGCAGCCGGTAGCCGGGCAGCCCGGAACAGGAGGAGAACTCCCGCGTACCCATGGCGTTGCACTGGCCGGTAATGGACAGGGGCGAACCGCCCGGCCTGCCCACGTTGCCGGTAATGAGCGACAGGTTGTTGATGCCCACCACGCCGTCGGAACCGTGGGTGGACTGGTTGATTCCCATGGTCCATATGCACATGGCGGCCCCGGCGCGGCCATAGATGCGCGCCACCTCGCGGATGCGTTCCGCGGGGATGCCGCATACCGAGGCCGCCACTTCCGGGGAATACTGCTCGATCACCTTGCGCCATTCGGCCAGACCGGAGGTTTGCGCCGCCACGTATGCCTCGTCCGCCAGCCCCTCCTCCAGCACCACGTGGGCAAGGGCGTTCAGCAGCACCACGTCGGTCCCGGGGGTGATGGGCAGGTGAATGTCCGCCATCTGCGCGAACATGGTCACGCGCGGGTCGATGACGATCACCGGAAAGCGGCGCCGCTCCAGGGCCGACTTGAGCCGCCAGTAGATCACCGGGTGGCACTCCACCAGGTTGGAGCCGAACGCCAGCAGGCACTCGGTATGGTCGAAATCGTCGTAGCAACCCGGAGGCCCGTCCGCGCCGAAGCTGCGCTTGTAACCAGAAACGGCGGAGGCCATGCACAGGGTGGTGTTGCCGTCGTAGTTGTTGGTGCCCAGTCCGCCACGCACCAGCTTGCCCAGGGTGTAGAACTCCTCGGTGTAGATCTGCCCGGTGGATACCACCGCCACCGCATCCCTGCCGTATTTCTGCTGAATGCGCGTGAATTCGGCGGCGGTGCGCGTGAACGCCTCGTCCCAGGTGGCGCGGGCAAACGGCTGATCGATGGATGTCCGCAGCATGGGATATTCGGCTCGGTTCGGGGCGTTCACCGCCTCGAACTCCCAGATCCCCTTCAGGCACAACTTCCCGTCGTTGACCGGGTGGCCCAGCTTGCCGCGCACGGTGACCGCCTTGCCGCCCCTGACCCCCACCTCGATGCCGCAGCCGGTGGAGCAGTAGCCGCAGGTGGTGTAACGCCAATCATCCACCGGGTTCTGGCGAATGCTCGGCACCCGGTCCTGATAGTCGGATTTGAACACCGTGATGTCGTGGGGAAAGGTCATTGGGCTGTTCCGGGGGACTGGCTACTGGTCCCGCCGCACCTCCTCCGACGCCAGCGGGGACAGGGCGGGATCACCCACCTCCCGCTTGAAACCCCGGATCGCGGAACCCAGCCCCTCGCCGATCTGAGGCAACTTGCCCACGCCGAAAACGATCAGAACGATCGAAAAAATCACCAGCAATTCCGCAAAACCAAGTCCAAACACGGCTTTCTCCCTTATCTTTGCAGTTCGTCCGGGCCGCCCGGGGATTTCCTATGCCGCCTGCGGGTTGCGCTGGCGTTCGTACAGAAAGCGCATCACCTCTGCACGGTAATGGTTGAAGGCGGAGTTGTCGGCCAGTTCCAGCCGGTTCCGAGGCCGCTCCAGATCGACAGTCATTACCTCGCCAATGGTGGCGGCGGGGCCGTTGGTCATCATCACGATGCGGTCGGAGAGCAGCACCGACTCGTCCACGTCGTGGGTGATCATGATCACCGTGTTGCCCAACTGCGCATGGATCTCCATCAGTGAGTCCTGCAAGTGGGCGCGGGTGAGGGCGTCCAGCGCGCCGAACGGCTCGTCCATCAGCAGTACCTTGGGTTCCATGGCCAGTGCGCGGGCAATACCCACACGCTGTTTCATGCCGCCGGAAATCTCACCGGGGCGCTTTTCCATGGCGTGATCCATGTGCACCAGCCTCAGGTTGTGGCGCACCCAGTCGTCGCGCTCCTTTTTGCTTTTGAGGTCGCCGAACACCTTGTCCACGGCGATAGCCACGTTCTTGTACACCGTCAGCCACGGCAGCAGAGAGTGGTTCTGGAACACGATGGCGCGGTCCGGCCCCGGCTCGTTCACCTCGCGGTTGTCCAGCACCACGCCGCCGATACTGGCCTGGGCAAGGCCGCCGATGATGTTCATGATGGTGCTCTTGCCGCAGCCGGAGTGGCCGATGATCGAGACGAACTCACCCTTTTCGATGCCCAGCCGGATGTCCCGCAGGGCCACAAACGGCCCATCGGGGGTGGGAAAGGTGATGCCGACGTCCTCGATGGAGAGGTAGGGAGTCATAATTTTGCCTTCCGTTTGACTTGGATCCGAATTGCCTGCCGGTCAGCTCTGCAAATCAACGTTGGTTGTAGTCGAAGCGACTCTGGACCAGGTTCATGATCGCTTCCAGCACGATGCCGACCACGCCAATCACCAGAATGGCGACGATGATCGAGGCCACGTTGAGGTTGTTCCACTCGTCCCACACGTAAAACCCGATGCCCACGCCGCCGGTGAGCATCTCCGCCGCCACGATCACCATCCAGGCGATTCCCAGGCTCAGCCGCATGCCGGTGAGGATGTGCGGGCGGGTGGCCGGCAGTAGGATCTTGACTGCTGTTTCCATGGGCGACAGGTTCAGTACCCGCGCCACGTTCATGTAGTCACCGGGAATCGCCTTCACGCCGGTTGCGGTGTTCAGGATGATCGGCCAGATGCTGGTGATGAAGATCACGAAGATCGCCGATGGATTGACAGCCTCGAACAGCAGCAGGCCGATGGGCAGCCAGGCGAGCGGGCTGACCGGCTTGAGAATCTGGATCAGCGGCGACAGCGCCCGGTGCATTATCCTGCTGGTGCCCACGAGAAACCCCAGCGGAACCCCGACCAGCACCGCCAGCGCGAATCCTGCCAGCACCCGGCCCAGGGAATAGAACACCTGCCAGCCGATTCCCATGTCGTTGGGGCCATAGGTGTAGAACGGATCGGCCAGAATCTCCCGCGCCTGCTCGAAGGTGGCCTGGGGACCAGGAATGTCCGGCGCCACGATGGTGCTGATGAATATCCACGCCATCATTACCACGACCAGGGTGACCAGCGGCGGGGTGACGATCTGGATCAGCCGGGCAAATGGGTTAACGCCCGATTCGGGCACGGAGGGGTCCGTCCCACCCTTCTGATAGGTTGGCTCTGCCTCCGGTTTAACGGATGGGTTATCGGCTACGATTTCGTCCTTGATAGCCATGGTGTTGGTGCTCATCAATCAGGTCTACTGTTGGGTTGCCGCCACATCGGCCTAGGCCAACGCCTCGGGTTTGAATTTCATCGCGTGTACGTCAAAGCCGCGCAGATAAGCCGCCGGGTTGGCCGGGTCGTAGGTCATATCGTCAAAGAACCGATCCGGACCCATGGCGATGGGCTGGGTGGCGTCGTTCAGGGTCCACGGCCCGGAGTGGGTGCCTTCCGTTTTGCTGTCGATGGTGGGATAGGGCACACCCAGTTCACCCGCCGCCTCCCGATAGATGTCCGGGCGGTAGATGCGCGACGCGGCGGACTCGATATCGAGGGGCTTTTCGATTTGCCCCCAGCGCACCATTTGGGTGAGGAACCAGGCCGCATGGGACCGCCACGGGAAGGTGGCCGCATACCGGTAGAACACGTTGAAATCAGGCAGTGGCCGGGGCGTCTCGCCTTTTACGTAGCTGAAGGTACCGGTCATGGACATCTTCACCACGTCCACCGGCGCGTTTACGTAGCTCTTGCGGGAGATGATCTTCACCACCTCCATGCGGTTATCCGGCAGGTCCATCCACCGGGCAGCCTCGATCAACGCCTTTACCGTCGCCTTGTGGGTGTTGGGGTATTGTTCCGCCCATTCCTGGTTGACGCCGAACACCTTCTCCGGATTGTTGTTCCAGATCTCGTAGTTGGTGATGAGCGTGCGCCCGATGCCGAGCTTGACGGCCCGCTCGTTCCAAGGCTCCCCAACGCAGTAACCCACGATGTTGCGCGCTCGCAGGTTGGCCACCATCTGCGGCGGCGGGATTACGATCAGGCGCACGTCGTTGTCCGGGTCGATGCCGGCGGAGGCCATCCAGTAGCGGATCTCATAGTTGTGGGTGGAAACCGGAAACACCTGGGCAAAGGTCATCGGATCCTTGCCCGCCGCCTTGTCGGCATCGATCACCTTCTTGAGGGCGCGGGCGGAAACCGGCCGCCCGGCCATGGCCTCCGGATCTGCCTCTATCATGCGGTCGTAAAGGTCGTTCGAGACGGTGATCCCATTACCGTTCAGATCCATCGAGAAGGCGGTGATGGTCGGCTTCTGGACCGCCCCCACGCCCAAGCTGGCGGCAATCGGCATCCCGGCCAGCATGTGGGCACCATCCAGCGCGCCGATGGACACCTTGTCGCGAATGTTGGCCCAGGAAGCCTCCTTGGACACGGTCACGTCCAAGCCGTATTTCTTGAAAAAGCCCTTCTCCTTGGCGATGACGATCGGGGCGCAATCGGTGAGCGGAATGATGCCGTAGGTGCATGTCGTCTTTTCCAGGCCATCGCTGCCCGCGGCCCATGCTTTGGCCCGCAGGCCGGAGGGAATCAGGTCCAGCAGAGCCGTCCCTGCCACTACGGCCGCACCCGCGGCGATAAAGCCACGGCGCGACATTCCGCCCGGTTCGTTCGTCTTTTCGCCCAGCTTCTCGCTCATGTTTCTCCTCTTGGTGCTGACATCCCCCGGCAGGAAGCCGTTATGCGGACGGGTGCCCCGCGGCCGCCGCGCCTCATTGCGTTGTAGATACCATCTACTCAAGACGCGTGCCAGCGCGGGGCACCCGCGAAAAACAACTCACAAGGAATTGTTAACATTGGCGTTTTTGCGATGCACTGGTGCGGACCGTGAAAGAATGCCGGTGTAGTCGGGGGGCGCGAACGCGACAATTAAGTAATCATCCGCGCGCGACATGTCGGACTCGGTTCAGTTCGGTACTGAGGTATGCCAGCGCCCGCCTCTAAGACGACTGGTCAGCAAGGTCTAGGGGCTTTAACCAATTCGAAGGTGGACCTGCCCACGGTGCAGCGCATCTCGGGCCACAAGACCCTGCAAATGGTGGTGCGCTACGCCCACCAGAACGGGGAGCACATCCAATCAGCGATGGACGTGTTTGGACTTGCCTAAAAAAAGTGGACAGCCTTTTATGACCTGACAAGGGAAATAAGAGGAGTGGACTTGCCTAAAAAAAGTGGACAGCCTTTTATGACCTGACAAGGGAAATAAGAGGAGATGTTCATGGGATCAGGAAAACAACGACTGTTCACAAAGGAATTCAGGGCGGAAGCGGTTCGACTTGCATTGACGAGCGATCAGCCCGATTCACAAATAGCAAAAGACCTGGGGGTTGGTTTCTCGACGTTGAAAGCGTGGATTCAGCGGCATCGTGAAGCTGCGTTGGTGAGCCAATCCAAAGATGACCCCGCGAGGGAGTTAAAACGCCTAAGACGGGAAAACCAGCTGCTACGCCAGGAGCGTGACCTGTTAAAAAAAGCGGCGGTCTTCTTCGCCAAGGAAAGTCGGTGAGATATCAAATCATCGATGCGGGGAAGGCACGGATTCCGGTGCGGCGGTTGTGTAAGCTGATTCAGGTCAGCTCCAGCGGTTACTACGCATGGAGAAAACGCCCACCCAGTCCGCGACAGCACGAGGACGTGCGCCTGCTCACCCACATTCGAGCCGTGTTTTCCAGCAGTTACCGATCTTACGGAAGCCCTCGCATGCACCGGGAAATCGTGGCATTGGGTTTCGATGTCGGGCGTTATCGAGTGGCCCGGCTCATGCGGGAAGATGGCCTGAAAGCCAAGCGGACACGAGCCTTCAAGAAAACAACCAACAGCAACCACCGCTTGCCGATAGCCCCAAATGTCCTGGAACAGGATTTTTCGGCGGATGGTCCCGATCAGAAGTGGTCCGCCGATATCAGCTATATCAAAACAGCGGAAGGGTGGCTGTATCTGGCCGTTATCCTTGATCTATTTTCCCGCCGGGCCGTGGGGTGGGCGATGAGTGATCGAATGCGCTGTGACCTACCAATGTTGGCCTTGGAGCGGGCAATCGCCTTACGTCAACCGCCACCGGGGCTGATTCACCATTCCGACCGGGGCAGCCAATACTGTGCCACTGATTATCAAAACAGGATCAAATCAAGAGGCATCGTACCGTCGATGAGCGGTAAGGGAAATTGCTACGACAACGCACCAGTGGAGTCGTTTTTCAAAACCATCAAGGCCGAACTGGTCTGGAGAACCCGGTTTGATTCACGCCACCAAGCGGAAACGACCCTGGGAAATTACATCAACGGGTTCTACAATTCAAAACGCCGCCATTCGGCACTCGGTTTCAACAGCCCCATCCAGTTTGAACAACTGAACGGGGATATCTGAAGATGGCTGTCCACTTTTTCCGAGCAAGTCCAGCATGCGGGTGGCGCAGGAACTGGCCCTCAAGGGCATCCAGGTCAGTTCCACCGGGGTGCGCGGCGTCTGGGGCCGTCACAACCTGCTGACCAAGAACGAGCGGCTGCTGCGGCTGGAGAAGGCGGT
>JAOUMB010000041.1 GCA_029881725.1 Nitrospirota bacterium | reverse complement strand
GCATGCGGAACAAGATTTTGGGGGTGGTTTTTGCGGGGCTGGTGGCACTGATTCCCGGTGTGGCGCTGGCACAGGGGGGCGGGCCGTATGGGGATCCCTCCAGCGATCCCTATGGAGATCCGTACTACGCGCCGCGGGCCACTTACGGCAGTCATTTCAATATTCTGCTGGGCAGCAACACCCTCAGCGGGGATTTTGCGCCGTGGGACGAACATGGTGAATTTGGCTTGCAGTTCGATTTTTCACCGCCCGGGTGGTCGTCCACCTATTTGTTCGGGGAATTGCGTGTCAGCGTCAGTGATACGGTGGGCGGGTTTTGGATCGGCAATGACGAATTGAACCTCGGGGTGCGTCAGTACATCGAAAATCCGCAGATGCCCTATGCCTTTCACTACGGCGGCGGGATATCGTTCATCAGTTCGGATTTGTATGATGCGACCTTTGGCGACGTCGTGGTTGATTCCGCCAGTGGCACCGGCTACTGGCTCGGTCTGGGCGTTCAGTTCCGGGTGGGGAGAAACATGCATCTTGGGCTCGATTACTCGATAACCCACGCGGACGGGAGCTACGACCCCCTCACCTTTGGAAGCCAGAACCTGGGTGGCTCCCATCTGGGGCTGATTTTGGGTTGGGGCTGGTAGGAGGCACCTACCCCTGTTCTTCCGCCACGGGTTCCCCCGTCCCGCGCCGTAATGCGCGCATCACGATCACCGCTTCCACGCACACCCACAGGGCCAGCGCCAGAATGGTCACCCCCACGGCGGTGAGCGCCCACTGGCTGTTCCGCACATAGTCGATCAGGTTGTGACCCATGGCCCACAGGGTCACCGTGAGCACCAGCAGCATGGGCAGCATGGTGTACAGGTAGGGGCGCCTTTTGCGGAACAGGTAGACGGTGGCGGCCAGCAGGGTCATGCCCGCCAGAATCTGATTGGTGGTGCCGAACAGGGCCCACAAAAACAGGCCCGCCGGTTTGCCGTCCACCTTGAAGAAAGCGAAAAAGCCGATGGAAATCACCCCGGCCAGGGTGGCCACATAGCGGTTGCTTAACATGGCGATGCCCAGGGATTCGCCGATCTCGTGGAAGGTGTAGCGCAGCAGGCGCGCGCCGGAGTCGATGCTGGTGAGGGCGAAGCCCACCACGATCACGCTCATGAACGCCTCGGCGAATTCCCGCGGCACGCCGAGCTGGCTGACGAACAGGCCGGTGCCGCTGATGAACGCCCCCAGCTTGGCGGCCAGGCCGGAAGCGGCCCCCCAGGAGGCGTAATAGGTGTTCCACTCCGCCGCCGAGGCAAAGCCCGCGGTGCAGGCCAGCACCGCCGCCAGCCCGAGGATCGACTCGCCCACCATGCCGCCGTAGCCGATCATGCAGCCGTCGGATTCCTTGTCGAGCTGCTTGCTGGTGGTGCCGGACGACACCAGCCCGTGAAAGCCGGAAACCGCACCGCAGGCGATGACGATGAACAGGAACGGAACGATGGGCGGGGCCCCCGCCGGACTCGGGTTGAGGGCCGGTGCGGCAAACGACGGCTGCAACAGGAACATGCCCGCAAACACCGAGCCCAGCCCGAGATACAGCAGCAGGCTGTTCAGGTAGTCGCGCGGCTGCAACAGCAGCCATACCGGGAGAATGGACGCGGCGGCCGCATAGGCCAGCAGCACGAACATCCACGTTTCGCGGCTGACGCCGCCCACCGGATGGTCCAGTCCCCACCAGGTGAGGAACACCATCAGCGCGAAGCCGACGGCGGTGACCGGACCCAGGCGCATGCCCCTGCGGTAGACCAGCCACCCCATGAGCATGGCGATGCCCATCAGCGAGAAGGTGGGCACCACCGCCTCCGGGTGGGCGGTGGCGGCGTTCCCCACGTCGGAGAACAACCCGGCCACCACCAGCACGAACACTCCCATGGCCATGGAGATCAGAAAGAAGATCAGGGCCAGAAACAGCCCCCGCGCACGGGGCGTGATGACCGTTTCGGCCACCGCGCCGATGCCCTTGCCCTGATGGCGCACGGACAGGATCAGGGCCGAAAAGTCGTGCACCGCGCCGATCAGGATGGTGCCCAGCACCACCCACAGCAGGGCCGGGGCCCAGCCCCAGATGACCGCGATGGCCGGACCCAGCATGGGGGCCAGCCCGGCGATGGAGCAGTAGTGGTGGCCAAACAGCACGAAGCGGTTGGTGGGGATGAAGTCCACGTTGTCGCGGCAGGTGTGAGCCGGGGTGGGGGCGTCCGGGTTCAACTCGTAGATTTTCGAGCCGAGGCCCTGGCCCCACACGCGGTAGAACACCGCGTACAACACAAAACAAATGACGGTGACGGCAACCGGACTCATGGGGCGACTCCGCGCGCGGGGATGACAACACAGGGGGCCGCTGTGCGGCTCCACTCCCCCCCCATATTAGCGGACTTCGATCAGTGGCTGTAAGGCGTGAACGGGGCGATCACCACGCCGCAGACGCGCTCGCGGATGGTGTTGTCGGCGTTGACGTAGACGTTGATGGGGGTGAAGTCCTCGACTTCGTCGGCCTCCAGGTCCACGTAGCTGGCCACGATAATCAGGTCGCCCTTGTCGCCCAGACGGGCGGCGGCGCCGTTGATGCAGGCGTCCCCACCGCCACGTGGGCCGGGGATCACGTAGGTCGAGAAGCGCTGGCCGTTGTTGATGTTGTAGATCTCGATCCGCTCATAGGGGACCAGATCGGCGGACTCCATCAGGTTCTCGTCGAGGGTGAAACTGCCCTCGTAGTGGAGACACGCCTCGGTCACCGTCAGCCGGTGGACCTTGCTCTTTAGCATCGTACGTCGCATCGGTTCGCTCAGCACCCATGTACACGGTCCGGCGGATGGCCGGACGACAGAATCAAGATACGGAACCCGGTAGCATATAGAGGTTTTTACCTCCCGGTCAACCCGGCGCCAGTCGAACCGGAGCGGGATTGACCTTTTCCCGCCGCCCGGTGCCCAATGGAGCGTACCTGCCCCACGGGGCACTCGCAAGGCCTGAAGGGTATTCTCGCAGGAGCCGCCCCCGTGCCGCAACGTTTTAACCCCCCTCGATGGTTGGATTCGGCGTGGTATTTCCCCCGAACATGCCGGCGGGAATACCCCGGAGCGGTATCTGCGGCGGAAAGGAGCACAATTCCGTGAAATCGGTTCTGGATCTGGAACAACTGCGCGAGGCCGGGGTGATCGACGAGGCCCTGTACGCAACGTTGAAGGCCCACGCCGGGCGCGGGGTGGGCACGCTGGCGTTGAATATCCTCACCGGGTTTGGCGTGGTGGCGGTGATCTTTGGCGCGCTGGCGCTGGTGCCGGATCCGCGCACCGCCATCGGGCTGGGCCTGGCCATCGGCCTGCTGGGGGGGCTGCTGGTGCGGCGGGGACCGGAAGAATGGCGGTTGCTGGGGCAGACCTGCCTGATGATCGGCGCCCTCATGTTCGGCGGCGGCGTGGTGTACATGCTGCGTGGCACCGGGCTGCGTGGCACGTTCGTGGCGCTGGCGGCGTTGTTTGCGGTGGCCTCCGTGTTGGCCCGCAGCGCCTTGCTGGCGGTGCTGGCGGTGTTTCTGATCGCGGCGTCGGTGGGGGCGGGCACCATGTATGGCCACGCCATGTATGTGCTGGTGGTGCGCGCCCCGGCCATCACCGTGCTGCTGTTCACGGTGTTGGGGGTCGCCCTGTATCAGTGGTCGAAGGTGTTGCGGCCGGAGTTCGAACGGCTGGCCATCGCCGCCGCGCGGGCCTGCGTGGTGTGGGTCAATTTTGGCTTTTGGGTCGGCTCCCTGTGGGGGGATGGGCGCCGCTATAACGTGGCCGTGTGGGTGCCGGAGTGGGTGTTCACCATCGGCTGGGCCGTGGCCCTGATCGTGGTGGCGGTGTGGGCCTGGAGCCGGGGCCGAAGCTGGGTAGTCAATGCGGCGGCCACTTTCGGCGCGATTCACTTTTATACCCAGTGGTTCGAGGCCCTCGGAGCCCACCCGGGCAGCGTGCTGGCGGCAGGGGTCATTGCCCTGGCGCTGGTGTTTGCCATGCGCGCGCTGAACCGGAGGATGGGGGAACGGGGCCCGGACCCCGCTGGATAGTCGCGCGCCGGAGGCGGGCCGGGCCGGTCAGCGGGGGTTGCCCACCACCTTGTCGACGATAAAGCGGGGGCGGCGTTTGACTTCGGTATAGATCCGCCCCAGGTATTCTCCGATGACTCCCAGACACAGGAGTTGGATACCGCCCAGAAACGAGATGGGCAGCATGCTGGACGCCCAGCCCGGCACCACTTCCTGATCGAACAGGCGTACCCATACCACCCACGCGCTGATGCCCAGCGACATGAGAAAGATGGCGATGCCCGTGAAACTGATCATGCGCAGCGGCACCACCGAGAACGACGTGATGCCGTTCAAGGCCAGGCTGATCATACGCCGCAGGGGGTATTTGGACTCCCCCGCAAGGCGCTCGCTGCGGTCGTATTCCACCTGGGTGGCGGAAAATCCAAGCAGCGGAATCATCCCGCGCAGATAAAGGTTCGCCTCGCTGAATTCCATCAAGGTTTCGATGGCGCGACGGCTCATCAGGCGGTAATCGGCGTGGTTGTACACCACGTCCACCCCCATGACCGCCATGACCCGGTAAAAGCCCTGGGCGGTCCAGCGTTTGAACAGGGTGTCGGTGTCCCGTCGGCGGCGCACCCCGTACACGATGTCGTGGCCCTGATGAAAGGCCAGAAGCATGTCGCGCATGGTCTGGACATCATCCTGCAGGTCGGCATCCACCGAGATCAGCACGTCGCCGTCGGCGGTGAACAGCCCGGCCAGCAGGGCCCGCTGGTGACCGTGGTTGCGGGACAGGCGGATGGCCGAAATGTTCTCGTGTTCCGCCGCAAGATGCTCCAGCATCTCCCAGGTGAGGTCGCGGCTGCCGTCGTCGATGAACCACAGGCGGCTGTCGGGGGCGCACAGATTTTCCGCCGCCAGATCTTTCAGCAACTCGCGCAACCGGCACTCGGTTTCGGGCAGCACCTCCTGCTCGTTGTAGCACGGAACCACCACGCTCACCCGGGGGGGCGACACGTTGGGTGCGATATGGGGGTGGCGGCTCAGGTGGCACCTCCAAACCGGACGATCAGGTACAGCCCGGCCAGCACCAGTCCGACCCCGGCCACAGCCCCTGCGGTGAGGGTTTCCCCCAGCAGGGCCACCCCGCCCAGGTACACCAGGGCGAACGTGAGCGCGGAAAACGCATACACGTTAACCAGCGATTCGGAGGACAGGGCGTAAATCCACAGTGCGGTGCCGATCGCATAGCATGTCAAACCCAGCAGGATCGGAAAATTGACGAAGGCGGTCAGCCCTTCGCGTCCCCGCGCACCCACCCGGAACAGCAACTGGCCGCTGGCGGCGGAAACCGTTGCGGCGCACAGCATGATCAGGGTTCCTCGGGTCATGGGCGGTTACGGCGCGGCGCTCAGCCCGCGGACCCGCCCCCGGGCGCTTCGCGCCGGGAAGCGATGGACAGGTGCTTTTTCAGGGTGGCCAGGCCGGTCATTACCGATACCGGCAGGAGCGATATGAACCATTTGCGGATCCGGTAGGGAAGCGGGCTCACGTCCGGAACCGGTGCGTGGTCCGGAATCCGGTGGCGGGAAACCTCGGCCGGCAACCCGGCCACCTGATCCCGGTGCACAAACAGCAGAATATTGTACCGGTACCACGGTTCCACCTCGGCCATTCCGGCGACTGCCGGGCGGATCGGGTCGAACGCCAGGAACCCTTCCTGGGCGAACAGATCGCGCCAGAACGCGTAGGGCTGTTCATTGACGTGGTTTTCACCCCCCTGGCCGGGAGGCGCGGCGGAAAACATGACCATCGGCGCGTGCCGGGTGAGGGTGTGCACCAGCGTGGCGGCCGCGCTTTGCGGCAGATGTTCGGCCACTTCCAGGCACTGGGCGAGATCAAAGCGCCGCCCCAGGTCCAGTGGACGTGTGAGGTCGACGGGGGTGAACTCGTCGGCGGCGATCAACAGGCCGTTGCGGTCCACGTAGTCGCCATCGAGTCCGGTGACCGTCGCCTTGTGCCGCTCCTTCCAGACAGACAACCAGGCGCCCTGACCGCAGCCGAAGTCGGCCACGGAGCGAACGGGAAGGTGGCGGGTGAGGGACTCCACCACGCGTTGGGCGGACGCGATCGCCCCCTTGTTGATATAGCGGTAAAAATCGGGATCGTACTGATACACACGAACACCTGACTCAGCGGGGCGGATTGCACCAGGGAGGCTGGTCAATCAACCGGTCTGTGCAAAACATCTTCAGCCACCAATATTACCATACTGCTTCCGGCGCCCCGTTCACGGCCGGGCATCGGCCGGACGCGGGAGGGCGGGTGGACCGGAGGGCACCATCACACGCACCGGGACGACCTGACCGCTCTGACGCATGTGAAGGGTGTGGCGTTCGAGTTCGCGGTACTTCAGGTTGGCCAGGCGGCGGTCGTACAACTGATCCAGCGGCACGCCGCCATCGGGAAAATCCTGAATCACCAGCAGGTCATAGCGGCGGTCAAACAGCATCTCGTCCTGCAGCCGGACATACTGCATGGCGTGTTGCGCCTCCGGCCCAAGGGCTTTGGGGTTGGGCGCAAACAGCCCGCGTGGGCCGATGGTGTTGTAAATGAAAAACGGGGTCATTCCGCTGTCATGTACCGGCTTGCCCTGATCCAGCGCCACGCTTGCCAGAGCCTGGGTGAGGAACGGGTTGTCCGCGCGGGCCACCAGTTCCCGCAGCCGATCCATGGTTGCGCGGTCCCCGGAGGATTCCGTGTCCAGCTGCGGAAGGATCACGAAGGTGATCTGCGCCAGGTGCACCAGCAGCAGCAGCAGCGCCGCCTTGTATCGGAGGGCGCCCCCCGGCGCCGCCCGGCTCATGCGCATGACGGTTGCCGTGGTGACCAGCAGCAGAAAAGGGGTGATCAGTTCCACCAGGTAGACCATGTAATTGCCCTTGTGCCCGCCCAGCGGATAGACAATCAACGTGGTGGTCACCAACAGGGCGAACAGTGGAAGGTCCACCCCCCGGCTGAACAAGGGGGCGGCCAGATCCCGCAACGACAAGCGATCGGGAAGCAGCGAGCCCTTCGCCCGGACCGGGGGGGTGGCCAGCCGGGCGTCCCGCCACAGGAGCCCGGCCCCGGCCAGGACGATGGCCAGCACCGGCCAGTACCCAAGCGTGTAGACCTTGAGTTGCCGCAGCAGATGCGGCAGCGAATACCCGCTCACCGATCCGGCCTGATGCTGGAAGGTATCGAACAGGTACATCTCCCAGTTTGCGGCGGCGGCTCCGACCGTTGCGGCCAGGGCGGCGGCGCACACCAGCCCGAACAACACCCCTTTTCGTTTGGACACGAACAGGAACATGTAGGCGGCCACGATGGGCAGGCCGAGCACGAAATAGGTCTTGGTAAAAAAAGCGAATACCCCGCATGCCACCGCGAACGCCAGGCTGGGCGGGGAATACCGGAACCACCAGGGAATCAGGACCGAGGCGAGCATCAGCAACTGGCCGAGGGCGTCGGGGCGGGCAAGGGGGAGGACGTAGAACAGATTGATCGCATACGCCACCGCCGCGGTGGTCAGCGCCCACTCCCGCCCGGCGCCCATGTGCCGCGCGGCCAGGTACAGCATCCCGCACAGCAGCGCGATGCAGAACGCCGTCAGCGCCCGGTGAACCGGCAGGGTGGAGCCGAACACGGCCGCAAACGGGTAGGCCACCCAGTGATACCCGGGGCCGTACGGCTGGAAATGGACCGGTTCGCTTTCCAGGGTGTAGAGCGGTGGCCCGGACAGCATTTGCTGGGTAAGAAGGGGCATGGCGCCTTCGCGCAGCTCGTGCTGGTAGGGGTAGGTCACGATGGTGAAATGACGGGCCACCAACAGGGCCAGCACCATCAACAAGGCCGCCATCAAAACCCGGGCGGCACGTGGGGCGAGCCGGTCCGGGGAGGCGGTTGCGGGGGACGGTGCGTGCATCGAACGTGTTTCCCTGGAGAGTTCCTAGCCGGTTTCCACGGCGCTGCCGGTGATCCGGTGCCGCAGATCCATCAGCAGCGAGAACAGCACCGGCACCAGCACCAGGGTAAAGAAGGTCGATACCAGCAGGCCGCCCACCACCACGCTGCCGATGCCGCGATACAGTTCGGAGCCGGGGCCGGTAAAGGTGACCAGCGGGAACATGCCGAACACGGTGGTGAAGGTACTCATGAAAATCGGCCGGACCCGCGCCCGCACCGCCCGTTTCAGCGCCTCCCGGTGGGAGTTGCCCTGCTCGCGGATGTAAATCAGGCTCTGGTGCACGATCAGGATGGCGTTGTTCACCACGATGCCCACCAGAATCACGAAACCGAGCATGGTCAGGATGTCCAGCCGCTGGTCGGCCACGAAGGCATCCACCAGCATCAGCCCCAGAATGCCGCCCGCCGCCGCCGTGGGCACCGCCACCATGATCACCAGCGCGTACAGGAAGCTCTCGAACAGGGCGGCGATCAGCAGGAACACGATCACTACCGCCAGCAGGGTGTTCCATTTGAGGGCGTCCATGGTCACCGACAGTTCGTCGGCGGTGCCGGTCAGGCGCACCGCGTAGGGGGGGCGGATGGCCCCCTGCTCCCGGAGCGGCGTCAGCACCTGGTTGTTTACCGCGTCCAGCGCCGCCTCCAGGCTCATTTCCTCCGGCGGCACGGCGCTGATCACCACCGCGCGGCGGCGTTCCACGTGGTTGATCTGGGTGGGGGAGCTGGTTTCCGCCACCCGGGTCACCGCGTCCAGGGTGACCATGTCGCCGCGCGCGGTGCGCAAGGGGAGCTTGGGCACGTTCACCAGCCCCGCCGGGTTCACCATGTACGCCTCCCGCGCCTCCGGCGGCACCGCGTACAGGGTGATGTCGATCTCCTCCCCCTGCCAGGCGAAGGAGGACACTTTCGCCCCGTCCACCATGGCCGCCAGGGAGACCGCCAGATCGGGCAGCGGAAGGCCCACGTCGGCGGCCCGCAGCCGGTCGGGCACCACGCGGATCTCCGGATTGCCGATGTCCAGGCTGGGCTTGGGGCGGATCTGGGCGCCGGGCAGGGCGCCCATGGCCATGCCGAAGGTGCGCCCCCCCAGACCCACCAATTGCTCCAGATCCGGTCCGGTAAACTCGATGTCCACGCTGCGGCCGCTGCCCAAGCCACGGGCGAAGATGGACGACTGGAACACCAGCGCGATCATCCCCGGTACCCTGCCCAGGGTTTCGCGCATGACCGGAATCAGTTCGCGGATGCGCTCCGGGTCGCGGGTGCGGGCGCCGATGAACACCTGCTGGCCGGAGGCCACGTAAAAGAAGTTGGATACGGCGGGCCGGCCCTCGTGCTCCACCTCCGCCTCCCACAGGGGGCGCATGTCGGCCTCGATGGATTGGCCGATGCGCACGATTTCATCCACGTTGTAGCCGGGGGGCGGCAGCAGGATGCCCAGCACCAGGTTGCGGTTGCCCTCGGGCAGGTATTCCGCCTGCGGGCTGAGCCACATCATGCCCCCCGCGGCCAGCGCCACCAGCGCCAGCGTGGCCAGCTGGCGGCCGGTGCGGGCGCACAGGGCATCCACCCGGTCGGCAATCCAGTCCGCCACCCGTCCGCCGTGATGGGCCAGTTCCTTGAGCGGTTTTGCGTCCTTTTTGTCCTTGTCGCCGCCCAGAATGCGAGCGGCGAAGGTGGGAATCACGGTGATCGACACCAGCAGCGACAGGGTGACGCCGGTGGCGATGGCGATGGCGATGTCCTCGAACATCTGCCCCGCCTCCACCTCCAGAAACACGATCGGCAGGAACACCGCCACGGTGGTCACGGTACTGGCCAGCACGGCGCCCCATACCTCGCGCATGCCATCCAGGGCGGCGCTGATCCGGTCCTTGCCCATTTCCCGGTGGCGGTAGATGTTCTCCAGCACCACGATGGCCGCGTCCACCACCATGCCCACCGCAAAGCACATGCCCGCCAGCGACACCACGTTCAGGTTGCGGTCCAGCAGCCACAGCATGCCGAAGGTGCCGATCACGCTGATCGGGATGGCGGTGGCCACCACGATGGTGGAGGAGGCCGAGCGCAGGAACAGCAGCAGCACGATGATGGCCAGGATGCCGCCCACGGTCAGGCTGCTTTGCACCTGGTTGATGGAGCGGTTGATGTACTCGCTCTCGTCGTACACCTGGGTCAGGGTGAGGCCCTGATCCTTCAGCGCTCCGGCGTTCAGCTCGATGACCGCCTCCTTCACCTGGGCCATGATCTCCAGGGTGTTGGAGCCGGATTCGCGGATCACGTTGACGGCCACCGCCGGTTCGCCGTTCTGGCGCACGGAGCGGTCCGGCGCCCGGTAGCCGATGCGCACCTCGGCCAGATCGCCCAGAAACAGGGGCGCGCCGGAGGCGGTGGGAATGACCACCCGGTGCAGGTCCTCCGGGGTCTGATAGGCTCCCGCCACGCGCACCGTGAGGCGGCGCTTGCCCTCGTCCAGGTTGCCGGCGGTGATGTCCCGGTTTTCCCGGTCGATGATGCGCGCGATGTCGGCCAGGGTGATGTCGTAGGCGGCCATGCGGTCCGCGTCGGCGATCACCTGAAGCTCCTGCTCCCAGCCGCCGAACACGTTGCTCTGCCCCACCCCGCGAATGCGCTCGAAACGCGCCTTGACCACGTTTTCCGCAAAATTGCGGTAGGTGCCGATGGGGTTCGTGTTGCCCGCGGCGGGTTTTAAAATCAGCCAGGCGATGGCGCCCTGATTGGCGTTGACCGTGTACAGGATCGGCCGGTCGGCATCCAGCGGGCTTTCGCGCACCTGGGACAGGCGGTTGGAAACCTGCACCAGGGCCGCGTCCATGTCGGTGCCGGTGGTCAGGGTGAGGGTGATCTGCCCCTGCCCCTCGCGGGCCTCGGATTCCATGTCCACCAGGCCGGGGGTGCCGCGCAGCACCTCCTCCTGGCGCAGAATGATTTCCCGCTCGACCTCCAGCGGGGATGCGCCGCGCCAGTTGGTTTCGATGGTGATGGACGGCTTGACCACTTCCGGAGTGAGCTGGATCGGCAGGCGCAGCAGCGCCGTGGCGCCGATCAGCACCACCAGCAGCACCCCCACGGTCACCGCCACCGGGCGGGCGATCATGCGGGCGATGAGATTGGCGGGACGGGTCATGGGGCTACTCGGCCACTTCCACCGCCTGCCCGTCGCGCACGCGCTCGTTGCCGCGGGTGATGACGGTGTCGCCCGGTTTCAGTTCGCCCATCGGGGTCACCTCCACCCGGCCGCGCTCCCCCTCGCGGCCCACGGTCACCGGCACGCGCACCGCGCTGCCCTCCACCACCTTCCACAGGTGGGAGGAATCGCCGCGGGTGACCACCGCGTCCTTGGGCACGGTAAGGACCTGTTCCGGCTGGCCCACGGCAAAGTTCACCCGCGCCAGCATGCCCGCGAACAGGTGGCCATTCCGGTTGCCGATGCGGATCTCCACCGGGAAGGTGCGGCTCTTGGGGTCCCCCTCCGGGGTGACCGAGTGGATGGTGCCGGACACCTGCCCCGCCTCGGTGTGGACGGTGACCGTGTCGCCGGTGGTGAGCCTGCCCACCACGTTTTCCGGCACCCACACCACCACGCGCACGGTGGACAGGTCCACCAGCCGCACGATGCCGCCGCCCACCGGCACCCACTCGCCGGCCTGCGCCAGCTCCGCCACCACCACCCCGGAAAAGGGGGCGCGCACGGTGGCGTTTTCCATCAGGTAGGTCAGCCGCTCCACGTCGGCGGCGCTTTGCGCCAGTTCCTGTCGGGAGCGGGATACGTTGCGCTCCCGGGCCGCCACCAGATCGGTGCTCACCGCCTCTTCCGGCAGCAGCTTGCGGGCCATCGCCAGGTCCGCCTCGTCCTGCGCCACCTGCACGCGGGCCGCCTCGGCGCGCGCCTCGGACTGGCGCAGGTCGGCGCCGGTGAGGGTGGTGTCCAGCAGCAGCAGGGGGGCATCCTTTTTGACCCGGTCGCCGGTGCGCACCAGCAGCTTTTCGGCGCGGGCCGACACCACCGAGGCTACGGTGCTGGTCTGAAACGCCTCCACGGTGCCGATCAGCACCGTGGTTTCACGCACCGCCGCGCGGGTTACCTGATCCACCGCCACCTTGGCGGGAGGCGGCCCCTGGGCCAGGGCGGGGGACCCTGCCAGCCCGGCGGCCAGCAGGAAATACAGGGACGCGGCGAGAAGCCGGGAGGAAACGGCACGACTGACTGAATTCAACATCTTGCAATTCACTTTGCAATTCACTACGCCCCGCTCCAAAAAACATGCGCGGGCGGGGGGTTCGGCGAACAGGTACGGGCGTGTACAATAGCATGCTTCTTGATTGGGTTTAATCCCATGCCGGGCAGGACGAAGCCGCTGGAAAGCGCTTCCCCCGGCGTAGTGCGAGTGCAAAAGGAGATCATGAACGTACTGCTTGTGGGTGGTGGCGGCCGGGAACACGCCATGGCCTGGAAACTGGCCCAGAGCCCGCGGCTGAAAAAACTGTATGCCGCCCCCGGCAACCCGGGCATCGCCCATGTGGCCGAGTGTGTGGATATTTCCGCCGACGACATCGACGGCCTGCTCGGCTTTGCCACCCGGGAGGGCATCGACCTGACCGTGGTCGGCCCCGAGGCGCCGCTGGCGGCGGGGATCGCCGACCGCTTTGCCGACGCCGGTCTGAAGCTGTTCGGTCCGTCCGGCGATGCCGCCCGGCTGGAGGGCTCGAAGGCCTTCTCGAAGGAGATCATGGCCCGCTTCGGCGTGCCCACGGCGGCCTCCCGCGCCTTTACCGAGTCGGCCCCGGCCCTGGAATACCTGCGGGAGCTGTCCGCCCCCTACGTGGTCAAGGCCGACGGCCTGGCCGCGGGCAAGGGCGTGATCATTGCCGAGAATCTGGCCCACGCCGAAGCGGCGGTGCGCGAGATTCTGGACGCCCGGGTGTTTGGCGAGGCGGGCGCGCGGGTGGTGATCGAGGAGTTTCTGGACGGTGAGGAGGCGTCCTATCTGGCGTTTTCCGATGGCAAAACCATCGTGCCGATGGTGACAGCCCAGGACCACAAGCGCATTTTCGATGGCGACCGGGGCCCCAACACCGGCGGCATGGGCGCCTATTCCCCGGCCCCGGTGATGACCCCCGAGCGGGAACAGTTTGCGCTGGAAAAGGTGATGCGCCCGGTGATTGACGGCATGCGCGAGATGGGCACGCCGTTTACCGGCATCCTGTACGCGGGGCTGATGATCACCGCAGACGGCATCAAGGTGCTGGAGTTCAACTGCCGCTTCGGCGACCCGGAAACCCAGCCGATCCTCAGCCGCCTGGACAGCGACCTGCTGGAGATCTTCGATGCCTGTGCCCACGGCACCCTGGACAAGGTGCGGGTGAAGTGGTCCGATGACGCCGCGGTGTGCGTGGTAATCGCCTCTTCCGGGTATCCGGAAACCGCCACCAAGGGCAGCCTGATCACCGGCATCGAGGATGCGGAGCAGTACGACGGGGTGATGGTGTTCCACGCGGGCACCGCCATCAAGAACGGCAAGCTGGTGACCGCCGGAGGCCGGGTGCTGGGGGTGACCGCGCGGGCGGCCACCATCCGCAAGGCCATCGATCTGGCCTACAACGCCACCGGGCGGATCCGCATCGAGGGGGGGCAGTTCCGGCGCGATATCGGCGCCAAGGCCGCGCGTCACGGCGCTGGCAAAGGGTAACGGTTCAGGGACAATCAGACGAAGGAGTTCGGGACATGGCGCAAAACGCAATGGTCGGCATTGTCATGGGGTCCGATTCGGACTGGCCGGTGATGGAACAGGCCGCGAAGATGCTCAAGGAGTTCGGTATTCCCTATGAGGTCACCGTGGCCTCCGCCCACCGCACCCCGCACCGGGTGCGCCACTGGGTGGAGGAGGCCAAGCGCAAGCACTTTCACGCCATCATCGTTGGCGCCGGCGCCGCCGCCCATCTGGGGGGGGTGATCGCCGCCGAATGCAACATTCCGGTCATCGGCGTGCCCATTGATGCCACCAGCCTGAACGGCCTGGACGCCCTGCTGTCCATCGTGCAGATGCCGGGCGGCATTCCGGTGGCGTGCATGGCGGTGGGCAAGGCGGGGGCCAAGAACGCCGGGGTGTTCGCGGCGCAGATCATCGGCCGCTCCAACGTGGACGTGGCCGCCCGGCTGGACGTGTACCGGGACGACATGGCCGAGCAGGTTACGGCCAAGGCCGAGGCCCTTGAACAGCGCCTCGCCAAGGAAGGCTGACACGGCGCGCCGGCTGGCCGTCGATGCGGCCCGTCCGGAGCCCGATGCCTTGGCCGACGCGGCGGCAGTGATCCGCGCCGGGGGGGTGGTGGCCTATCCGGTCGAGCATTTTTACGCCCTGGCCTGCGACCCGTGGAACCCGGCCGCCGTGGCGCGCCTGTTTGCCGCCAAGGGACGGCCGGAGCACAAACCGCTCCTGCTGGCGGTTACCGCGGACGGCCTGCCGCGGGTGACGGCGGGGGTGCCCGCGGCCGCCCGCGCTCTGGTTTCCGCATGGCCCGCCGGGTTGACCCTGGTGGTGCCCGCGGCGCCCTCACTGCCGGAGGCCATCACCGCCGGAACCGGCACCGTGGGGGTGCGGCGCATCCCGGCGGGGGCGGCTCCGGTGGCCGAGGCGCTGCTGAACCTGTGCGGTGGCGCGTTGCCCGCCACCAGCGCCAACCGTTCCGGGGAGGACGCCACCGGCGATCCGCAGCCGGTGGCGCAACTGGCCGGGGTCGACCTGCTGCTGGATGCCGGGGTACTGCCCGCCGGAGACCGTTCCACCCTTGTGGATGTGACCGGAACCCCGTGGCGGCTGCTGCGCGCGGGGGCGTGCCCGGCGGAGCGCGTGGCCTGCTGGGGGGCACTGGAAGGAAGCGAAGGGGAGCATGTTTACCGGAATCGTTGAGGAACTGGGCTCGGTGCGCCGCGCCGATCCGGCCGCCGGAGGGGGGCGCACCCTGGTCGTCGCCTGCCGGTCGGTGCTGGAGGGCACCCGTCTGGGGGACTCGATCATGGTCAATGGCGCCTGCCTGACCGTCACCCGCCTGGAGAGGGACGGCTTTGCCTGCGACGTGTCGGCGGAGAGCTGCCGGGTAACCACCCTGGGCCAACTGGCTGCCGGCTCCCCGGTCAATCTGGAACGCGCCATGGCCCTGGGCGGGCGGCTGGGGGGGCACCTGGTGTCCGGCCATGTGGACGGGGTGGGCACGGTGCGCGCCATGCGCACGGCGGGCAAGGCCACCGAAATCTGGTTCGATGCCCCCTCTGAAGTGCTGGCGCTGACCGTGGAGAAGGGCTCTATCTGCATCGAGGGGGTGAGCCTGACGGTCAACGCGCTGGATGCCACCGGATTCTGCGTGATGATCATCCCCCATACCGGCAGCCACACCACCCTGCTGTCCCTCGCGCCGGGTGGCCGGGTGAACCTGGAGGCGGATCTGATCGGGAAATATGTCCAGCGTCTGCTGGGGGGGTATCCAGGGGGTAAGGCGGCGGGATTGCAGGAGTCGGATCTGTACAAGTTATAGGCCGCCCCCCGGCAAAAACCGCGCACCTGGCGGGCCGCTCTGGTAAAATCCCACACTCTCTTTTAGCGAGACACGTTGACATGCAACCGCAACCCCAATCGAACCCCGACGGCGCCAGCCTGCAAATGGTGCTGGCCAACCCGCGCGGCTTCTGCGCCGGGGTGGAGCGCGCCATCGAGATCGTCGAGCGCGCGCTCGAGTTGTTTCCGGCTCCGGTATACGTGCGCCACGAGATCGTCCACAACCGCTATGTGGTGGACAGCCTGCGGGACATGGGGGCGGTGTTCGTGGAGGAATTGTCCCAGGTGCCCAACGGCGCCACGGTGATCTTTTCCGCCCACGGGGTGTCCCGAGCGGTGGTGGAGGAAGCGGCCCTGCGCGGCCTGAGGGTGATTGACGCCACCTGCCCGCTGGTGACCAAGGTGCATCTGGAGGTGCTGCGCCACTGCCGGGCCGGCCGCGAGGTGGTGCTGATCGGCCACGCGGGTCACCCGGAGGTGCTGGGCACCATGGGCCAGGCGCCGGACGGCGGCGTGCTGCTGGTGAGCAGCGCGGAGGACGCACAGGCGTTGACCGTGAAGAACCCGGAGAAGCTGGCTTTTGTGACCCAGACCACCCTGAGCGTGGACGACACGCGGCACGTGGTGGCCGCTCTCAGACAAAAGTTTCCGTCCATCGTGGGCCCCGCCCGCGAGGACATCTGCTATGCCACCACCAACCGCCAGGAGGCGGTCAAGCACCTGGCGGAACAGGTGGATCTGGTGCTGGTGATCGGCGCTCCCAATTCCTCCAACTCCAACCGCCTGCGCGAGGTGGCGGAAGCCAACGGCTGCGAGGCGTACCTGATCGAGCGGGCCTCCGACCTGAACCCGGAGTGGTTCACCGGCAATCCGGTGGTGGGGGTTACCGCCGGGGCCAGCGCCCCGGAAGTGCTGGTGGCCGAGGTGGTGGACCGGCTGTCCGGCGGCGGGGCCGCACGGGTCCGGGTCCTGCCGGGGCCGGAAGAGGAGGTGGCCTTTTCGCTGCCGCCGGAACTGGTTTCCTGACATGGCGCGGATCACGGTTTCCGCCCCGGTCCTGGCCGAGGTGTTCGCCCACTGCGAAGGGGCGTACCCGGAGGAGGCCTGCGGCGTGCTGACCGGTCCCGCCGGACAGGCGCTGGCAGACCGTTTTTCCGCCTGTGCCAACATTCAGAACGACCTGCACCGGGAAGACCCGGCGGCCCACCGGGATGCGCGCACCGCCTACCGCATCGATCCGGCGGACCTGTTCCGGCTGACCCGCGAGTGCCGGGACGCGGGGAGGGAGTTCAAGGGCATCGTCCACTCCCATGCGGACGTGGGGGCCTATTTTTCAGACGAGGACCAGCGCCAGGCGGCCCCCTCCATGACCCTTTCGGTGCCGGTTTTCGCCCGGGGCGAAGGAATCAGCGAGGGGCGGGTGGCGGAACTGGTGGCTGCCGGGCGGGTGACCGGCGCGGGTGAGCAGGTGACGGCGCGGATCCCCACCTATCCGGAACTGGTGTATCTGGTGGTGGACGTGAGCGGCGGGCGGGCGCTGGATTTCAAGGGCTTTGTCTGGGACGCGGAGCCCCGGACCTATGTGGAAACGGTGGTGGCGGTGAATCCGCCCTCCGCCGGTGGTGTGTCATGATCCGTATGGTGTGGTTTTCGTCCCTGGCGACGCTGATGATAATGCTGCTGCTGGCCCTTCCGGGCACGGCCCCGGCCCAGGAATCGGCCCCGGAGGACATTGAGATGGGTCTCACCGGCTCTGCCGCCGGGGAGGAGGCGCCGGTGGACGATGGCGAGGCCGGGGAGGCGGGCGAAGGGGAGGATGCTCCGGCCTTTACCGAGGCGCCGCCGGTCCCTCCGGCACCCGGGGTGTACCGGGAATTCGGCGACTACTACGTGCGCCACGGCATGCTGGAGGAGGCCGAATCCGCCTACCGCAAGGCGCTGGAACAGGCGCCGGGGGAGGTTTCCCTGTATTTGCGGTTGGGCGAAGTGCTGCAATCGCGCGGGCGGGTGGACGAGGCCCTGTCCCTGTACCGGGAGGCGGCGTCCCGCGAGAAACGCTCGCCGGAG
Organism: Nitrospirota bacterium; assembly: GCA_029881725.1. Taxonomy (GTDB): domain Bacteria; phylum Nitrospirota; class JACRHL01; order JACRHL01; family JACRHL01; genus JAOUMB01. Next base: position 6,632 of record JAOUMB010000041.1, on the reverse strand, counting down.
GCCCAGTTGCACCTGGGGGAGGCGTTGCTGGCCGCCGGGGATCTGAGGGAGGCGGAATCGGTCCTGCGCAAGCTCATCAAGCGTCACAAAAAGCATCCCCCGGCCCACGTGGCGCTGGGCAACGTGCTCATGCGGCAGGGGAACGCCACCGCCGCCACGGAGCAGTTCACCCTGGCCGTGGAGATGAACCCCGAGGCCGCGGGAACCTATTTCGACGTGGGCAACATCCTGCTGGAACTGGGCAAGGGGGAGCAGGCGCTCAACTGGTATGACCGCAGTCTGGAACACGACGCCACCCGCGCCATGGTGCATAACAACCGGGGCAGTGCCCTGGAGATGCTGGGGCGTCTGGAGGATGCCGCCGAGGCCTACGGCAAGGCGGTGAGTCTGGATGCGGGCGACCCGGACCTGCACTTCAACCTGGGCATGCTGGAAGCGCAACTGGGGAATCTGGATGCGTCGGTGGCCGCCTACCGCCATGTGATTGAACTGAACGACCACTACCCGGAGGTGCACAACAACCAGGGCGCCAACTTCCTGCGCATGGGGGTATACGGCCGCGCCGAGCAGCACTTTAACCAGGCCGCGGAACTGGACCCGGACAGCCCGGTGCCGCACAACAACCTGTGCGTCACCTACATGGCGTGGAACCGTCTGGAGCAGGCGGAACGTTCCTGCGGTGACGCCCTGCGCCTGGATGAGGGCTATCGGGATGCCCGCTTCAACCTGATCCAGCTGCGTATTTCCCGGGGTGAACTGGACCAGGCCCTGGAGGACGCCGAGACGCTGCTGTCCGGCGTGGACGCCGGAACCGCCGCCGAGCGTGCCGAGATCCTCACCACCATCTCGGCCATTCATTTCGGGCTGGGTGATCTGGAGCAGGCCCTGGCCACGGCCAATCAGGCGGTTGAAATCGACCCCAACGTGGCCCGTGCCCACTTCAACCGGGGCCAGGTGCTGGCCAAGCAAGGACTGTACGAGCGCGCGCAGGCCGCGTTCCTGCGCGCCACCGAACTGAGCCCCGGCGATCGCGAGGCGTTCCGCCGTCTGGGTGAAATGTATGAGAAACTGGGGCGCGGAAAGGAGGCGCAGGCCGCCTTCATCCGCTCCGGAGTCAAGCCGTGAGCACCACGGCAGTAACCGCACACCGCTCCGGACCGGACCCGAAGTCCGGGCCGGAAGCTCTGTGATTCGTGTCAGGAGAGAATCAGGTCATGCGTGAAATCGCCAAGGTACACGGCAGGGAAGTGCTCGACAGCCGGGGCAACCCGACGGTGGAGGTGGAAGTGACGCTGGAGTGTGGCGCAGTGGGCGCGGCCATCGTGCCGTCCGGAGCCTCCACCGGTGCCTATGAGGCAGTGGAACTGCGCGACGGCGGTTCCCGCTATCTGGGCAAGGGGGTGACCCGGGCCGTGGCCGCCGTGAACGGCGAACTGGCCAAGGCGGTAAAGGGACTGGACGCCACCGATCAGGCTTCCGTCGACAATCGCATGATCGAGTTGGACGGCACCCCCAACAAGGGGCGGCTGGGGGCCAACGCCATTCTGGGGGTGTCGCTGGCCAGCGCCAAGGCCGCCGCCAAGGCCAAGGGCATGCCGCTGTATGCATGGCTGGGCGGGGAGGACGCCTGCGTGCTGCCTACGCCGATGATGAACATCCTGAACGGCGGCGCCCACGCGGACTCCAGCGTGGACCTGCAGGAGTTCATGGTGGTGCCCCTCGGCTTCGATTCGTTCCGCGAGGCGCTGCGCTGCGGCACGGAGATTTTCCACACCCTCAAGAAGGTGCTCAAGGGGCGCGGCCTGTCCACCGGCGTGGGTGACGAGGGCGGCTTCGCCCCCGACCTGCCGAACAACGAGGAAGCCCTCAAGCTGGTGATGGAGGCCATCGAGAAGGCCGGCTACACCCCCGGTGAGCAGGTGGGCATTGCCCTGGATCCGGCCAGCACCGAGTTCTATGGCGACAACCATTACAACTTTTCGCGCTCCGGCGAGGGCCGCAAGGACCCGGACCAGATGGTGGCGTTCTGGAAGGACTGGGTGAGCCGCTACCCCATTGTCTCCATTGAAGACGGCATGGCCGAGGATGACTGGAAGGGGTGGAAGGCCCTCACCGAAGCGGTGGGCGACCGGGTGCAGTTGGTGGGGGACGACCTGTTCGTGACCAACACCGAGCGCCTGTCCCGCGGCATTCGCGAGGGGATTGGCAACAGCATCCTGATCAAGTTCAACCAGATCGGCACCCTCACCGAAACCCTGAACGCCATCCGCATGGCCCAGGAGGCCGGCTTCACGGCGGTGATTTCGCACCGCTCCGGGGAGACCGAGGACACCACCCTGGCCGATCTGGCGGTGGCCACCGGCGCCGGGCAGATCAAGACCGGCTCCGCGTGCCGTACCGACCGCATCGCCAAGTACAACCAGTTGTTGCGTATCGAGGAGGCCCTGGGCAGCCGCGCGGTATATGCCGGGCGCAACGGGTACAAGGTGCTGCGGTAACGGGCGCCCGCAGCCCTGTGGCGGCCGCGATCAGGGGCCGGCGGTGGGCGTGATCAGCGCGGTGAAGACATGGCTGGACAGGTCGCCCTGTCCCGTGGTGTCCGCCAGCGTGTGCCACAGAAGGACCAGATCGCCACTGGGGGCCTGCAGGATTCCCGGTTGCCGGCGCTCGGCGTTGGTGAGGGGAACGGGCTCCTGCAGCATGGTCAGGCTGGGCAGGGTGCTCTCCCACCACTGAACCAGACTCCGTTCGTCCAGAAAACGAACGCCGTCCCGGCTGCGGCGGATGAGGACTTCGGTGCCGTTGGACCACATCACGTCCACGCCACCCCCCGGCTCGGTCGTAAGCGTCGGGCTGGATGTTCCGGCGGCCAGGTCAGCCAGCAGCTGCTGGATGTCCGCCTCGGGAAACAGTTCCTGAATCGCCTCCCGGCGTGCCTCCATGTGGGTGGACAGCAGGATCGGCGACGAAAAACTGCCCCCTGCGTTGCGGCGCGCCAGGTATACGCCGGGCACCACGATTTCATTGGCGGAGGCGGTCTGGTAGCGGATGGTTCCGGCGGCATTGATCCACGCCAGATAGGCGTTGCCGGCGCTGTCCACCGCCAGTTCCGGATTGGCCAGCACCCCGGCGGGGGCGGCTCCGTTGATGACCACCCGCTCCAGGGGAAAATGCAGTCCCGTCGGCTGGGTGGGACAGGCCAGGCCGGTAGGGGCGGTATTGCTGCGCGGACAGACCGCATACACCAGATCCTCTCCGGGACTGCCGCCGATCTGGGTGGGGTCGCCGGTGAGCATCCAGGCGACGTGAACCGCGCCGCTCGGCCCGACCGCGATGCGCGGTTCACGGAACTGGCTGTTGATCAGCGAGACCTGCCCGCCGATGTTGGAAATGCGCACCGGCTCCATGAAGGTGACGCCATTGTCCCTGGAGCGCGCCATGTGCAGATTGGACAGGGTATTGAGCTGGAACGGATCGGACCCGACCAGGTATTCGTTGCGCCACGCCACGTACAGGTCACGGCTCACCGGGTCCATGGTCGCGTCGATCTGGCTGACCACCCCCGCCTGGCGTGACAGATTGCGCGGGAACGACGCCTCGTCGAACACCGCTGCCGAGGCCCCGCGCGCGGGGTTGGGCCAGAGCGATTCCGGGTCGGTGCTCCAGCTTTCCGTGGCCGGATCGAACACGTCCACCAGGGTGATCGGATCGATGGTCACCGTTCCCGGATCGGGCAGTCCGATCCCGCCCATCAGGTAGATTTTTCCGTTCAGGAGCGACGCGGTGTGCTGCCGGCGAGGGCGGGGGGCGGCATCGCCGGGATTGCTGTTGCTGGTGGACAGCAAAATCCACTGGGGAACGGCGGGGGGGGCGGCCTGCAGGTCAATGCGCCATACCAGCGCCCGCAAATCCGGGGTGCCGGCGCCGATGTCCACGAAGTTCGGGTCGATGCCGTTGTTGGTGCCGCCGAACACGTAGATCGCATCCCCCACTGTCGGCGGTGTTTGGGCGGCGGCTACGAAGACTGCGGCGTGCTCGGCCGTTACAAACGGCAGGGGCGGCAGGCTGGTGATCCGGGTCAGGTTGCCCGCGCCATCGGAGCGAAACGACTCGACCGTGCCCACGATGCTGCCGGTGCTGGCGGTGGTGGTGCGGCCGCCGATGTAATGGATTTCATCCCCTCCGGCGCGCGGCACCACCACCGCGGCGCCGTTCTGGCGCGGCTGCAACAGGGTTGCACTTACGGCGGGAGCGAACTGCCACGGGGAGGTGGGGGAGGTGGTGCATTCGGCCGCGCCGTCCACATTCCACGTGTAACTGTTGCCGCGGGACGGGTAGTACTGAAGGATGCCGGCGGCCATGCCGGCGTCGTTGCGGCCGCCGATGACGTTCATGACCCCCCCCGCCACCACCATGCTGTGCCCGGCGCGGCTTTCGGGCATCATGCGGTCTTCATACCATCGGCCATCGGTGGTGTCGAAGAAATGCGTGTGGTCCACCAGCCCCGCCGCGTTGGCCCCGCCCACTTTATAGATGCGCGGGAACAGGGTGGCGGTGGTGTGCTCCCAGCGCCCGTAATGGTCGATGTCCGGGTCGCACACGTCTCCAATCCCGTCCCGGTCGCTGTCAATCTGGTTCGGGTTGGAGTCCACCGGGCAGTTGTCTTCACCCTTTCCGTCCGGGGTTGCGAAAAAGTCCGGCACCGCATCGTTGTCGGCATCGCAATCGGCGGGAGGAGGGGTGGGATCCCCGGGGAGGACGATGCAGGCGATCTCGCACATGTTGCCCACCCCGTTGTTGTCCGTATCGTGCTGGCTGGGGTTGTAATCGAAGGGGCAGTTGTCGCAGGCGTCGCCGTGGGGGTCCGGGTCGCTGTTCAACTGGCCGGGGTTGGGGACCAGCGGGCAGTTGTCGTTGATGTCCAGAACCCCGTCGTTGTCGGTGTCCAGGGCGGGCGGGTTGCACAGCACCGGCTCGTCGAAGCGGTTCCGGGGCACGGTTTCCCACTGGCGCATGCGGGGGTCGTAGGCGTTGACGCCGTGCACCGGCGCGCCTTCGGTGGTGCGTCCACCCACCACCAGGGCCTTGGGCCCCTGGACGGGGAGTCCTGCGGCGCTCAGCCGGGTGTAGTACAGGTCCGAGTCGAAGCTTCCGGTGAGGTTGCCCTGCGGATCCGACACCTGCGCGAACAGATGCAATTCGCCATCCTGATTCACCACCGCCGCAATGGAGCGGGGCTGTTGTACGCCGGCGGTGATATTGCCCAGGTTCGAAAAATCGGCAACCGCCCTCGGGGTGATTCCGTCGGCTTCGAAATCCACCTGCCCAAAGGTGATCCCGTTGTCGCCGGAGACCTGCCGCCATACCTGATTGAGGGAGGTCCACAGGATCTGCACCGAACCGTCATGGGTTTCCGCGAATACCGGCGCGGCGGAGTCGGGGTCGGCGGAAACGGTCAGGGCCACCGGGGTGGTCAGTTCGATCCCCGAGTCCGCTTCTTCGGCCGAAGTGCTCACGCAGGCGCTCACGGCAAGCGCCAGAAGGAGGGGAATATGAAATCGTGTGATACGCCGCAACATCTGCCGAATTTCTGTAAAATACCCGCCCGGTTGGGCAATCGCGCGGCTCATCGGGTAACCCGAAGGGTGCGTGCCGACGCCGTTGCGGGCGTTCCCCCAATTGTTGCAAATCCCGGACCGTGTTGCCCACCGGAATTTTGCCGGACGTAAATCATGCCACACTACTTCATCGAACCCGGCACCCGAGACGGCGAATCGGTAACGGTTTCCGGCCCGTTGCACCGTCATCTGGCGGGCAGCCTGCGGTTGCGGGTGGGTGAAACCGTGCGCCTGGTGGACGGCGACCGGTTGCTGGAGGTCCGGGTGGAGGTTGCGGACCGGCATCAACTGGTGGCGCGGGTGATCGGCGATACCCTGTTGCCGCAGGAGGCGGTGGACGTGACCCTGGCCATGGGGGTGCCCAAGGGCAAAAAGCTTGATGAGGTGGTGCGGCACGCCACCGAACTGGGCGCGTGCCGGATCGTTCCGGTCTACACCCGGCGCAGCGTGCCCGCCGTCAAGGAGCGGACGGCGCGCGACGAGCGGTTGGCGGCCATTGCCCTGGAAGCGGCCCAGCAAAGCGGCCGCAGCCGCGTGCCAACGGTGGATGCACCGGTTTCGCTGGAGGCATTCATATTGCATTCTATTCGGGAAACGACCCACGGTGTGGTACTGTGGGAAAGGGAAGCGGGTGTGCCTCTGGCGGATGCGTTGCCCGGCCCGGGAGTGGCCATCACCCTGTTCGTGGGCCCCGAGGGGGGGCTTGCGGAGGAGGAGGTGAACCAACTCACGGACGCCGGGTTTGTTCGTGCGCATCTGGGGCCGTTCACCCTGCGTGCCGAAACCGCCGCGCTGGCGGCGGTGGCACTGACGGTGCAGCGCTACGACACCCGGCCCGCACACGGGAATTAAGGTATGGGCCGCGCCAGGAGCGCGGCGGGAACCTGGACGTGTTGGCAGGATGGGGAAACGGCCGCAGGAAGCGGCTGCCGGATGACCGGCAAGGGGATGATCGTGGTCGGAGAGGGAGTTCCGGTTAATCCATGGCGGTGATACGTCTGATTCGCCCCGACG
>JAOUMB010000040.1 GCA_029881725.1 Nitrospirota bacterium | reverse complement strand
CGCCGAATGGTTTCGACGTGGTCTCCTGCTCATGTCTCGCTCCTTCTTGAGGGGGCATCATCATGCCCCAACTGAGCAGGAAATCCACTTATCCCAGTTGTTCAGATTTCCGGGGCCACCTCTGTGCCCCCTCAGGCGGAATCTCGATTGGGCTCAATGCAGCGCTCGGGTATTGATATTTAAATTCCTCTCGGCTGGCGGATCGGTTATCGGGGTGCTGTAATGGAACCAGTGGAGGTACTCACATGGGTAACATCGCGTGCCGTTGGCTGATGCCCGTTCTAATGTTTCCCCTGTTCCTGACTTTAGCATCAGGGGTGGTATGGGGTGACGATGACCGTCGCGGCCGGGACCGCCCCGAGCGGGGTGAACGAGTGGAGCGGGGGGAGCCGGGAAAGAGTCAGGGGCGTGTTTATGAACAGTTGCGTAGGGAACGGGACCGGCACGATCAGAACCAGGGACAGGTTTTTGAGCAACTTCGCCGGGAGCGGTACCTTCAATACCGGGAGGGACGTCGCCCATACAGCCCTCCCGAATTCTATCGTCGCGGGTACCGGTTGCCGGCATTGCCGCAGAGCTATGTGCGCATCGTCATTGGCAGTGATCTGTTTTTCTATTGGGACGGTGTGTTCTTCCGGCCTCACGGGGAGGGATATGTTGTGGTTTCGCCCCCCCCCGGTGCCCGTGTCCGCTACCTACCCACCGGCTACATCAGTTTCGTGATCGGCCCCCGCCGGTATTTTTACGTCAATGCCACGTATTATCTATGGGATCCACCGACCCGCGAGTATGTGGTGGTGGAAAAACCGCGAGGTGCGGAGCAGGCCATGTCCGGGGGCGGAACTTCGCCAGACGACCTGTTTGTATACCCTGCCCAGGGCCAGAGCGAAGAGCAACGAACCCACGATCGATTTGTGTGCTACGAGTGGGCTGTGGAAGAAACAGGCTACGACCCGATCGATGCTGCCCCCGGCTCATCGGGTCGTGCCGACTACCTGCGTGCATTGGCCGCTTGCCTAGAAGCCCACGGCTACACGGTCCGGTAGTCCAATGAATAAATTCAAGGAGGTGAGCGAAGGGCGGTCTACCCCGCCTGGAGGGAAGAGGTAGATTCCTAGGAGCGGTCTTTGAGGGCCCGTTCGATATCGCGGGTGGCTTCATGCTTCTTGAGGGTTTCCCGCTTGTCGTGCAATTTTTTTCCCCGACAAAGGCCGAATTCCAGTTTGATCCTGCCGTTCTTTAGATAAAATCGCAACGGAATCAGAGTGAGCCCCTTTTCCTGCACTTTGCCGAGCAGACGGATGATCTCCCTTTTGTGCAGAAGCAGCTTGCGCCGGCGCAACGGCTCGTGGTTGGCGTAGTTTCCAAATTCGTAGTGATGTACATGACAGCCGACCAGAAACGCCTCTTCATTCTCGATGCGCACAATGGCTTCCTTGATGTCCACCTTGCCTTGGCGGATTGATTTAACCTCGGTGCCAACCAGTTGGATACCGGCCTCCCACGTCTCGAGGACGTGGTAGTTGTGGTAGGCCCGTTTGTTGGTGGCCAGTGCGTTCTGCTTGGACATAATTCGGGGAGTCAGACAATTTGCGGGAAGCAATCGGAAACAAGGTGTATCTTAACAGACCATGCGTCGACGAAGGACAGCAAGAAAGGGACTTAGAGGACCCAAGCGTGTAAGTGGCCTGCTTTCCGAACTGGCCAGTGCCAGTGGCTGGGGTGCAGTCATGGAATCGGTGCGCCTGCGCGCCCGCTGGGCGGAGTTGGTGGGGGAGCAGATTGCATTACATACCGAGCCGGAGCGAATCAGTCGCGGGCGCCTGATTGTGCGTGTGGACAATTCCGCCTGGCTTACCCAGTTAAGTTTTTTCCGGCAGGAGATTGCCGCCAAGGTAAACGGATGGCTTGGGAGTGGGCGCGTGGGTGAAGTGGTGCTGATGGTGGGGCGCACGGAGCAACCCCGAATTCGGGAAATACGACCCGAGCGGGAGGTGAGCGATGACGACCGGGCATCGGTGGATGAATTGGTGGAAGGGCTGGACGATCCGGAAGTAAAGGCCGCTCTGAAATCGTTACTGATGCGCGACCTGCGCCAGGGACGCAGGTCGCGCTAACAGTTGAGGCGCGGGGCCTATTTGGCGGTTTTTTCCTTGGCCTCGCTTTTGGCGATGAAGCCAATTTCAGCCTTCTTGCGCGTGCGTACGCGCTCCGCACGTTTGAAGGTGATTTTTCCACTGCGGGTCATGTCGGCGACCACGTAATCTCCCGGTTTGATGTCTCCCGCCGAGAACAGGTCGGCTACTTCCGCATCAATATATTTTTCAACCTGCACGATCAGTGGGCGGGCGCCCAGTTCCGAGTCGTAGCCCTGTTCCAGCAGGAACCGCTTCACTTTCGGGTTGATCTGCAGCGCGAATCCTGCATTGGCAAAGCGGGCCAGGCTTTCGTCCAGGATCTTGTCCAGCACCTGGGCAAGGTGCTCCTCATCCAGCGGATTGAATACCACCAGATCGGAAATGCGATTGCGGAACTCCGGGGAGAACGCCTTCTCCATTTCCCGTTTCACCGCCTGATCCACGTTGCTCTTGCCCGGCGCCTGACGGGTGGCCGAGAACCCGATACCCTTGTTTTCCAGCAGCGAACTGACCTGACGGGAGCCTACGTTACTGGTCATGATGACGATCGAGGAGGTGAAGTCGACCTCGCCACTGCATTCATGGGTTTTGCGCGCCAGGGTCAGGCGACCTTCATCCATGATATGCAACAGCATGTTGTGCAGCGCCGGATGGGCTTTCTCCACCTCATCGAACAGAATGATGCTCCACTCGCGGCCTTCGACTTCCTCCTTGTCGAGCATTACCGGCAAATCGGAGCCGACGTAACCGGGAGGGCTGCCAACCAGACGGGATACCGAATGCGGCTCGGAAAATTCCGAGCAATCAATGCGGATCACCGCCTTGGGATCGTTATGGATGGCCTGCGCCAGCGCCTTGACCGCCTGGGTTTTTCCGACGCCGCTGGGGCCGGAAAAGAAGAATGTGGCGATCGGTTTTTCCTTATTGCGGAAACCGGCTGCGGCGCGGGTGAGCGCGCGGGAGATGGCGGTGACCGCCTCATCCTGTCCGATTACCTGTTCGCGCAGTGTGCGCTGGATGAATTCCAGCGGATGTTTGCGCTTCTTCTTGGTGCCGATTGGCACCGTGGCCTTCGGGATCAGCCCCGATCCGGCCTTGGGCGTCTGCGGCTGGGCCGCACCGGTTCCTGCGTAACTCATACCCCGTACTCCTATGGCGATGGCCGCCGTCCATTTTCCGCACCGGACGGAGGTCCTCGAAATGTGCGCGTCTTCCCAGCCCGAGCTGCCGGGGTTTCCGACCACGCTTTATTTCTCGGAAGGCCGTCGCCGGGCCTTTATGGCGTTTGAAGAAATGGGACAAAAAGACTTTTGTAAATCCTTTTAAAACAAATAAATAAAAATTTAACGCCAATTGTGTGACTATCGGGTTCCCGAGGCGACAATGTACGTATGCGGCAACACTAGGGTGCCGTCCTTGGTGTGATAGGCGCGGGCCAGGTTGGCCACTTCGTCTCGTACCATCGCTTGCTGTTCGGGGGTAAGCGCGTCCATCTGCTGCTTGATGATCTCGGAGCTTTCGGTCAGATCCCAATAGGCGTCGAAGCTGGGGAAGATATATTCCAGTTCGTGGTGGGAAATGGTGAAATTGGAAAAACCGGCGGCCTGCAGTGCTGCGTCCAACACACCTTCCGCGCCCAGCGAAGTTACCTGGGCCAATGCCACCTTCGGAGTATCCGGCGGCAGCAACGGGTTGATTACTTCGGCGCTGATGCGCATTAGCGGCATGCGGTCGGCGCCAGCCCACACCGCAAGGGCAAATCGTCCACCAGGTTTTAGGACGCGCCAGATTTTTCCCAGTCCGACTACCGGGTCGGGGAAGAACATCACCCCGAAGCGGCACAGCACCCGGTCGAATGTACAGTCCGGGAAGTTCAGTTCGTGGGCGGGCATGGCGCTGAACTGGACGTTGTCGAGCCCTTCTCGCTGGGCCTTTTTGCGGGCCGCACCGATCATGCCCTCGGCGGCATCGGTGAGGGTGACCTGCACTTGACTGCCTAGGCGGCGGGCCACGGTCAGACCCGGTTCACCGGTGCCGCAGGCAACATCCAGAAGCCGGTCTCCGGGCCGGACGGCCACTGACTCAATCAGTATTTCGCCCACCGGGGCAATATACGGAAGCCAGTAATCGAACTTTTCCGCGATGCGTTGCCAGTCGGGTTGATTTGTGGACATTTAGTGCCTCCAGCTTATACAGGGGGTTGGATCGCGGCCATTTCGGCGTACAGATGTACTGTGGCGCGGCAGGAGTTGAAAAAATCGCTTAGGTCCAGACTCTCATTTTCCCCATGGGCGCGGCAGAGAGGATCCTCGACTCCTAACAGAAGGGCGGGGATTCCACCCATGGCCCGGGCGAACGGCTCCACGAAGGGGATGCTGCCGCCGCAGCCGATATGGGTTGCGGCGGCGCCGTACCCTGCCACTAGCGCCCTGCGAGCGGCGTCGAAGTAGGGTCCGGAAGGGGTTGTCTGCCATCCTCCGGCGGCCACATGCGGGGTGACGGTCACCCGGCAACCCCAAGGTGGATCTGCGGCCAAAAAATCGACGAGCGCCTTCAGGCAGGCGTCGGCGCTCTGCTCCGGAGCCAGCCGCACGCCCACTCGGGCGCTGACCTGGGCCAGAACCTGATTGCTGGCGGTGGCCAACGACGGGGCGTCGATGGCGCTGACGGTGGCCACCGGGTCTCGCCAGGTGGATGCATAGGTGGCTGCCCCGCCCCGGGTCAATAGCGGTACGCCTTCCAGTACACCGCCCTGTTCGCGAAAGCGCGCCTCGTCATAGGGAAGGTCGGTATACGTTGACTCCGCCACTGGAGGGCGGGCGATGCCGGGAATAGCGCAGCGTCCGGCGTCATCCGACAGCCGCGCCAGGATACGTGCCAGCGCCTGCGCCGGATCGGGAATCGGGCCGCCCCAAATGCCGCTGTGCAGAGGGCCTTGTAGAGAAGCCACCGTCACGTCGGCCATGATCAGCCCGCGCAGGCTGGTGGTAAGGGACGGCAGCCCGGTGTCTAGATTGCATGTGTCCGTGAGTATCAGGCAGTCGGCGGCCAGTTCATCCCGGTGGGTGGATAGGAAGGCTTCCAGGTTGGGGGAGCCGATTTCCTCCTCCCCCTCAAGGATGAACTTGATGTTGACCGGCAGGCCACCCGCTTCCAGCCACGCCGCGGCGGCTGCAACATGGGCCATGATGCCGGCCTTGTCATCCGCCACGCCGCGCCCGTACAGCCGGCCGTCGCGTTCCTCTGGCTGCCACGGTGGACTGTCCCAGCGGGATTCATCTCCCGCGGGCTGCACGTCGTAGTGACCGTAGATCAGTATGGTTGGAGCCTCTGCCGGGGCGTGCAGCCAGTCGCCAAGAATAAATGGGGGGGCGCTTTGAAAAGCGACCGCGCGTACGTTTTCCAGTCCGGCGTTGCGAAGCACTGCTGCCACCTCGCGGGAGGATTGCTCCACCATCCTGCGCGGAAATCCGTCGGCGCTGACGCCGGGGGTGCGCACCAGATCGGCGAGTTGGGCGCGAATGGCCTCCCGTTGGGTGTCAAGAACTTGCAGGGCAAGTTGGCACGGAATGCCGTCCGGCATGAATAGTCCTCGCCTGTAATGGAATGCCAAAACCGCCCAAACCAGTTTGAACCGTCCTCAGGGTAGCATCGTTTGAGCCGCGCCGGAAGTATGCCGAAAAGAGAACTAGTGGACCCATCGGGTGCGATCACTAGTGGCCATGGCAACATGTAAGGAGATCAGCGTGCAGCAATTCGTTTCTGGGCGGTTGGGGCAACATGCATTGTCGCCGGACGGGATGTTCCGTCATCTGGAGTCGATGTTGCGCGATGCGGCGGAGTCCCTAGCCGATTGTGCCGCGGCCCAGACTATGCCCGAACCGCTTCGTACCGCTGTGCAAGGGTTGCAACGGCGTACGAACGTACTGCGCTCCGATCTGCAGGGCGGGGTGCTGACTTTGGCCGCCGAATACGAGCGGGAAACCCTGGCCGGATTTACCCGCTCCGTGATGCGCGACATGGAGCGCGCCGGGTTGTTTGATGCTTATCGTGACCGTTGCCGATCGCTTTCCGCCCGTCTGCTCAATCCGGCGCAACGCGATGCGGCGCTGGCCGAACTGGACGCCGCGTTGACGGTACTGGCTCGCGTGGTGGGCCTGTCCAGAGCGGAGCCTGGGGCTTCGAATAATTGGATCCGCAAGCCGGGGACGTGGCAGCCGGAGCTGGTTTACGAGCGGTAGTCGGCGTTGATTCGCACGTAGTCGTAGGACAGGTCGCAGGTTACTACGGAAGCGCTTCCGTCGCCCTCGCCCAAGGACAGTTCAATGGTGAACTCGTCTCCCGCCATTACTTGGCCGCAGCTGGCTTCCGCCTTCGCCCCAAGATAACTTCCGTGTTTCACCAACGGGACGTTACCTATGGTCAAACTGGCGCGCGGGGGATCGAAAGGGACTCCGGCCTGTCCGGCGGCGGCAATCAACCGCCCCCAGTTGGGATCGGATCCGAACAGGGCGGTTTTGACCAGATTTGAGGTCGCTATCTGGCGCGCTACCCGAAGGGCATCGTCCTCCGACGCAAGTCCGCTTACGGTCACCGTCACCATTTTCGTTGCCCCTTCTCCGTCTGCCACGATGGCCCGTGCCAGATTGTCACATACCTCGTAAACGGCGCAGGAAAAGGCATTCCATTCCGGGGCGTCAGGAACCAGCGGCTGGCCACCGGCGGCACCGTTGGCCAGCAACAACACACAGTCGTTGGTGGAGGTATCGCCGTCAACGGTGATGCGGTTGAAGGTCTGCTCCGTCACATCCGCCAGCAGCGGTTGCAAGTGCGCCGAAGCCACCGGGGCGTCGGTCGCCACGAACGCTAGCATGGTCGCCATGTTCGGGTGAATCATCCCCGAACCCTTGGCAATGCCGGATACCGTGATAGTGCGGCCGTTGGCCTGAAAGGTGGTGCTATGACATTTGGCAACCAGATCGGTAGTGAGGATCGCCTCGGAAGCCGCCCGCCAGCCGTCTGCCGCCAACTCAGTTGCCACTTTGGGGATGCCGCTTCGAACCGCGTTCATCGGTAGCGTCTGGCTGATTACGCCGGTGGATGCCACCAGTACCTGATCGGCGGAAATTCCGAGCGTCAGGGCGGTCAGCGCGGCCATTTCAGCGCAATCTGCCGCACCCTGAGGGCCGGTATAGGCGTTGGCATTGCCGCTGTTGCATATAATGGCCTGGCAACTGCCTGCCGCTACCACGGAGCGGCTATGCTCGACCGGCGCGGCACGCACGATATTGGTGGTGAATGCTCCGGCCACCGAGGCGGGTCGATCGGAGGCAATCAGCATCAGGTCGGGCTTGCCGTTCTTCTTGATGCCGGAATGCAGGCCGGATGCGGTGAATCCGGGAACTGGCAGTAGCGGCCCGATTCCGTAACGGGTTTTCATATTCATGCGATGGTTCCCACCAACGGCAGGGCGGTCATTTCCGGCAGCCCCAGCATCAGGTTCATACATTGAATTCCCTGTCCGGCGGCCCCTTTGATTAAATTGTCGATGGCGCACAGCGCGACCAGTCGCCGCTCCTCCTCGCCCCCTGCCAACGCAACCTGGAAGCGGTTGGTGCCGGTCACCTGCCGGGTATTGGGGAAGCTGCCTTCCGGCAGCACTGTTCCGAACGGGGAATCCGCATAGGTCTTTTCAAAGTGGGAACGAACCAAATCCAGGTCGACCACAAAGCCGTCCTTTGGTCGCACATAGACGGAGGCAAGAATGCCCCGGCTCATCGGCACCACCTGCGGGGTAAAGAACAGGTCGATCTGGCCCGCTCCGGCCAAGCCGATCCGCTCTGCGTGGAAGCGCATCTCCGGTTGATGCCGGTGGCGCCCCACGTTGTAGGCGCGCACGCCTCCGTCCACCTCGCAAAACAGGTTGTCGGTCTTTGCGTCCCGTCCGGCACCGGAAACCCCGCTTTTGGCGTCCACGATTACCCCGGCGGAAAGTTTGGTGAAACCACCGGTCAGGAGAGGCAGCAGCGCAAGAAGGGTAGCGGTTGGGTAACAGCCCGGCACGCCAACGATATGGGCACCGGGGATGCGCTCACGCTCGAATTCCACCAGACCATAAACGGCGCTTTCCGCTAGATCCGGACAGGGGTGGGCATGCCCGTAGGTGGAGGCGTACACCTTCGGGTTGGAAAAACGGTAATCCGCCGACAGGTCGATAACCCGCGCCCCTGCGCGTGCGATATCGCCCAGTACCTGCGCCGATTCTCCGTGAGGCAGGGCGGACAGAACGATCTCTGCCTCCTGTGCGACTGTGTGTGGATCCAGTGTGGAGAGCGGGATATTGCCAAAGGAACCTAGCGCGGGAAATATGTCGACGGCCCGCTGCCCCGCCTGCCGGTTTGCAGTGGCGGCTGCAATCCGAACCTGTGGGTGGTTGGCCAGCAGGGTCAGCAGTTGTCCGCCGACATAGCCGCTGGCACCGAGGACGGCAATGGGTATGGTTTTTTTTTGGCTCATGTCTGGTCCGACAAAAAAAACGGGGGAGAGGCAGGAACCTCTCCCCCGTATGGGGTCCACAATATCGTGGGATGATCCCTAGCGCTTGGAAAACTGGAATTTCTTTCGCGCGCCCGGCTGGCCCGGCTTCTTACGCTCAACCATACGCGAGTCACGGGTTACGTAGCCAGCGGCCTTCAGGGTCGGGCGAAGATCGGCGTCCGCCTCCATCAGAGCGCGGGTGATGCCGTGACGGATGGCACCGGCTTGTCCGGCCAGCCCACCACCTCGAACGTTGACGGAGATGTCGAACTGTTCGGTTTGGTCGGTCAGTTCCAGTGGCTGCCTGACAACCATCACCAAGGTCTCACGCATAAGGTAGTCCAGCGCGCTCCGCTTGTTGATGGTGATGTTGCCTTTGCCCGGTTGAATCCGGACACGCGCCACCGCGGTCTTGCGCCGACCGGTTGCAGTGTACACAGTGCTCATTTGCGAATCGGGCTCCGTTCTCGTTTACTTGGTCAGGGTCATCGCAACGGGCTTTTGCGACTGGTGTTGGTGGTTGCCATCCGCATACACCCGCAGCTTTTTGGCCATGGCCCGTCCCAGCTTGGTCTTGGGCAGCATGCCAGTGACGGCGAAGGTGATCAGTCGGGTGGGATCTTTTTCCATCAGCTTTTCGGCCGAAATTTCTTTGATGCCGCCGATGAAGCCAGTATGGTGGCGATACATCTTGTCTTTCAGCTTGTTGCCCGTCAGTCGCACTTTACTGGCATTGATTACAATGACGTGATCGCCCAAGTCCTCGTGCGGAGTGAAGGTCGGCTTGTGCTTGCCGCGGAGCACTGTGGCAACCTGCGACGCAAGGCGCCCCAGAGTCTGATCGGTGGCATCAACCAGATGCCATTCAGGCGTCTGGTCCGACTTGCGGAATGAAATGGTCTTCATCTAAAACCCAACAAAAAACTTTTTTTGCCCGATGGTGGGCACGCGTATTCGAACGCAAAAGGAAGCTAGGTATTATATTCCATTCAGGATGCAGGTCAAGAGGGAATGTGCTGAAAGGGGGGCGGGCTGGCGTGAAAATGCCCGCCCACCGGAAAGCTGCGCCGCTTTATGGGCAGTGGATTTCCGATATCCGGCACCCACAAGGCACTGGAGCCGGTATTTGTTGGGGGTGAAAATGCCCGCAAGTCTGCCGGTAGCGCGGAAACGCACCCATTTTCCATAGTTGGCATGGCAATTGTAAGTTTGTTTTCGTCGGCGGCTGCCCCGGCAAGTGTGAGTTGCCCGCTTTCTTGACAAGAATTCGGGTGCCCGTTACGCTTTCGAGAAATCGTAACACGACCGGTGCAGAAGCCGCAGGCAAGCGGCTTTGCCAGTTGGCAGTGATTGTTTGTGCTGAAGTCGAAAAAGTTCGGCGTGTTGTTTTTTTAGGATCGTGCTACTGCCCGCCGCAACGGCCGGAAGCCGGGCGCGTGTTTGAGAGTGTTGGAGCCCGCCACCCCGGGTGAGCTCCGGCCAGGTATCTTACAAATTCGGATAACGGGAGGTTGGTTTCGTGTCGGATCTCACCCATTTCAATGATTCAGGGCGCGCCCACATGGTGGACGTCTCGGGCAAGCCGGATACAACTCGTGAGGCGATTGCTGCGGGTACTATTCGTGTTCTGCCGGCAACTTTCGAGCGCATTCAGTCCGGCAAGATCGCCAAGGGCGATGTGCTGTCGGTGGCGCAGGTGGCGGGCATTATGGCCGCCAAGAAGTGTCACGACATTATTCCCATGTGTCACCCGCTGTTGCTGACCAAGGTGAATATCGAGTTCACCGAGGATGCCACTCAGGACGAAAACGGATATTGCGCCATCACTGTGAGTGCCACCGTCAAGGTTTCCGGCCAGACCGGCGTGGAGATGGAGGCGTTGACCGCCGCCAGCGTGGCACTGCTGACTATTTATGACATGTGCAAGGCCATCGATAAGGGTATGTACTTCACCAATGTCGGCCTGCTTTCCAAGGAGGGTGGCAAGAGCGGCGACTTCACCAACCCGCACATTGAGGCCATGCATACCGGCGTAAAGGCCTAATCGGGGTCTGTCTGCTTTGAAGAAGCCTGAGCATATGATCCGGGTGGAGGGTCTGGTCAAGACCTACCGCGGCAAGCAGGATCCGTCTGTGGACGGCTTGAGCCTGCATGTGGGAGAGGGTGAGGTGTTTGCCTTCCTGGGGCCGAACGGCGCCGGGAAGAGCACCACCGCCAAGATCCTCACCACCCTGATGGCCCCCACCGCCGGCGTGGTGGAGGTGGCCGGGTTCGACGTTTCCCGTCAATCGCGTCAGGTGCGCGAAAACATTGGCTACGTCGCACAGAGTACCGGCATCGACTTCTTCATGACCGGTCGTGAAAACCTGATGCTTATCGGTCATCTGTATCACCTGTCGGGTTCCCGCTTGCGGGAACGGGTGGATACGATGCTTGAGTACTTCGGGCTCACCAAGGTTGCCGATCAGGTGTGTGCCGGGTATTCCGGTGGCATGCAGCGCAAGCTGGATATTGCCACGGCATTGCTGCATCAGCCCAAAATATTGTTTCTCGATGAGCCGACGCTGGGGCTTGATGCCCAGAGCCGGATCGACTTGTGGAAATATGTCGGTAACCTCAACAGTGATCTCGGCGTGACCGTGTTTTTGACCACCCATTACCTGGATGAGGCCGACAAGCTGGCCCACAGGGTAGGGATTATCGATGCAGGCAAGCTTCAGGCGATTGGTACGCCGTCGGAATTGAAGGACATGTTGAAGGGCGACTCTATCGCCCTTTCCTTTGAGGGTGACGTGGCACTTAAGGCGCGTCCGCTACTGGAAAAGGCGTCCTTTGCCAAGGAGGTGCTGGAGGAAGAAGAGGGGCTGCGTATCTACGTGGACAATGGTGGAGAGACCATTGCCGACCTGATTTCGCTGCTTTCTTCGGCAGATATCCGTGTCAAGAGCGTTACCCTCGCGCGCCCCACCCTGGATGATGTGTTTATCAAATTCACCGGTCGCTCCATGGACAAGGTGGAGGAGAAGGTGAAGCCTTGGTGGGCCCAGTGGGCAGGCGATAACTGGGAGCAGTTGGAAGCCGAAAGCAACTGGGAAGGCAATAAATGGGTGAATTCCGACGGCACCCCCAAGGACGAAGAGTCGTTTAAGGAGTGGGCCGGTAACCAGGGTAGCGGTGTCGAAGGTTCCGCTGCTGAGGGTGATCCGGCTTGGGCTGGGAATCAATGGGTTAATGCCGACGGTACCGCAAGGGACCCCGAAGCCATGGCCAAGTGGGTTCAGGGTGGCGGGTCCGTCGGTGATGAGTCAGAAGAAGCAGCCGCGGTTGACGCGGGAAGTGAGGACGCTGTGAGCGAAGAGAAGGAAAATAAGAAGACTTCGGAAGGCCCCTCCGGCGCTTCCGGTGGCTGGAGCGGCAACGAGTGGGTGAACGCCGACGGCTCGCCCAAGGATCCTGAGGCCATGGCGAAGTGGCTCAAAGATAGCGCCGGCAAGGCTTCCGAGTAAATCCGACCGTGTTTGCCACCGACACATATCACCTGTTCGCCAAATACATGACCATTACTTGGCGGCAGCCGTTGTGGACGTTGTTTGGGTTGGCCCAGCCACTGATCTGGCTGTTGATCTTCAGCGACCTGTTTTCGGCGATGGCTCAGTTGCAGGGGTGGCCCACCCAGAATTACGCCACCTATTTTCTGCCTGGCGTAATGGTGATGACGGTGCTGTTCGGATCTGCCTGGGCGGGTGTCAGCCTGCTGCGGGAAATCAATTTCGGCACTGTCGACAAGATGATGGTGACTCCCATCCATCGTGGCTCGGTGCTGTTTTCACGGGTATTGCACTCCGCCGCCACCGTGATGATCCAGTGTCTGGTGCTGTTGTCGGTGGCGTTTGTCGTTGATGTAAAACTGAATTTGAATGTGCTGGCCTTGGTGGCCGGACTTGTAGCGGTGTGGACATTGGGGATCGGCTTTGCCGCCCTGTCCAACGGAATTGCCATCGTGTTGCGCCGCGAAGAGCCGTTGGTTGTGGTAGGGAATTTCCTTACCCTGCCGTTGATGTTCTTTTCCAGTGCGATGATGCCGGTGAAATACATGCCGGAGTGGATTCAGGTGTGTGCGGTTGTTAACCCGATCAACTACGCGGTCGACGCGGCACGCACCATGTTTGTTGGCAAGGTGGACTGGTTGATTTACGGCAAGGGGTTCGCAATCGTGCTGCTTTTTGCCGTGGTTGCGTTTACCTGGGCCAACCATACGTTCATGAAGAGCCGCGCCTGATGGGCGCGGTCAGGAATTGTTTTTGTGGATCGGGAAACAGTCCGGATGCCGGATGTCCCAATAGCGAGAGAAGGAGCGCTGCCGAATGATCACTGTGAAGCTGTTCGCCGTTCTGAAGAAATTGGCCGGAGCGGACGAAATCACCATGGAAGTGCCCGCTGGCGGTACCGTTAAGGACGTGGTGGCGGCAATTTCTGCTGACCACCCGGAAGTGGGCAAGCTGATCACCGACCGAAAGGTGATGATGTCCCTGAATCAGGAATCCGCCGAGGATGACATGAAGGTCTCTGACGGTGACGAGATCGCCGTACTGCCGCCGTTCGCCGGGGGGGCCGGCGAGGGTCCTGCCAGCGTGGACGAACTGGTCCGCGTCCAGGAGGGGCCATTCGACGTGAATGCCGAGATCGAGCTGGTGAAGCGCACCAGTAAGGGGATTGGCGCTGTGGTGACCTTTCTGGGCATTGGTCGTGACCACTCCAAGGGCAAGGACATCGAGGGGCTGACTTTCGAATACTATGCGGGAATGGCCGAAAAGCGCCTCAAGCAGATTCGTGAGCAGGCGATCCGCGACTACAACCTGATCGAGTGTGGCATTGTGCACCGCTTCGGTGATATTGAACTGGGCGAGGATATCGTGTTGATCAATGCCGCCTCCTCGCACCGCCCGGAGGCCTTTGAGGCGTGCCGTTGGTGCATTGATGAGTTGAAGCGAATCACTCCGATCTGGAAGAAGGAATTTACCCCGGAAGGGGAAGTGTGGGTCGAAGAGCACCCGTAACGGACGGTTCGGCACCGTCTGGTCTGGACAGGATTTGATGTTAGACGCAACACGGTCGCCCGATAATGGGTGACCGGATATATAGAGCAAGACGCGAGATGAACAAGTTCGAACGTGCAGAACTGGAACATGTGCTGGACAAGGCTTTTGCCTTCCATGGCAAGCCGTGTGGCGGTACCGTGATTGGTGTGCGCATGGCCATGCTGGGCCTAAAACTGATTGGGATTACCGATCCGAAGGGGGCGCAGCGGAAGGATGTCATGGCAGTGGCCGAAAACGACCGCTGCTCGGTGGACGCCATCCAGCATGTTACCGGTTGCCGGGTTTCGGCCCGTGCCCTCAAGTTGAAGGATTACGGCAAGGTGGCCGCCACCTTTGTAAACCTGAAGACCGGCAAGGCGGTTCGCATTGTCTGCCCGGAAGAAACCCGGGAGATCGTGGAGAAGTACAAGCCGGAAGAAGGTGAGAAGAAAGAGCGCACGATCGCCGGGTATAAGAACATTCCGCTCAACGAATTGTTTTACGCACAGGAAGTGAAGGTCGAGTTTGATGAGAACGACTTCCCCGGCCATGCCAAGGTGCGCCTCAAGTGCGACCAGTGTGGCGAGTGGGTGTCGGACCACCGAGAGCATGAAGTGGACGGCAAACTGCTGTGCATCCACTGCGCCGAAGGCGGTTACTACGACGTTGTGAAAGACCGCATCGCGTTGCCCGCGTAACCAGGGGTTGTGCGCGAGAAAGAGGCCCATACCACCGTGCTGCTTGTACGGCACGGCGAGCCGGACTACCCGGAGACCCGGATATATGCTCGTAGTGACGATCCCGGGCTGACTCCAAAGGGTGCCGGACAGGCCGAAGCCCTGGCCGACTGGGTGCGTGGCCTGCGGGTGGACGCCTTGTATGTCAGCCCCACCCGGCGGACGCGGGAGACTGCCTTGCCGGTTGAAAAGGTGCTGGGCACCACTGGCGTGGTGGAGGATCGGCTTCAGGAGCGGTTTTTCGGGGTATGGGAAGGGATGGATTTTGATGCCATCCAGTCCGGATACCCGGACGAGTTCCTTCGGTGGAAGACCGACCCGGTGGGCTTTGCCCCCGAGGGCGGGGAGACCATCGCGGATCTGGGGCGCCGGGTGGATGCGGCTCTCGCCGACATTCGGGAGCGGCATTCCGGCGGAACCTGCATGGTGGTGGCCCATGTGGGCACCATTCGGGCGGCCCTGTGCTTGGCGCTTAAAACTCCTCTGGAGGAATATCGGCGCTTTCACATCACCCCCGGTTCGGTGGTGAGGGTCGATTACGGTCGCCGGCAGGCGAATCTCATGTTCCTCGGCTTCGAGCCGGGTGAGCGGAGTAGTTGGGGAGGGGGGGAGTCATAGCCTTCGGGACGTGCCGGGTGGCCCGGTGCTTCTCCTTAAGACAAGGATGTTGCCGTGCGGGTGCCAATGTGGCCCTCGGCGGCGTAACAATCAAACGGTTGAACCAAGCAGATGGAGATTAAGTTATGTGCGATACCACCGGTAACCATAGCCACAGCCACGGCGTACGTACCTCGCAGGAAAAGGCCTACGGCGACCTGCGCAACGACATTGCGATCCAGATGGACCTGCTCACCAAAGTGGAGGCCCAATTGGCCGTGATTGGCGCCGAGGATTTCCCCATGGTGGGCGCGATTGTGCACACCCTGGAGCATTTGAAGGCCGACCTGAAGAAGAATGTTGCCGAGCTGATCCAGTTGCTGAACGCGCTGGATGCCGAGCAGGCCGCCTACTTCAGTGGCGACCATGAGCATGAGAGCGAGCACGCTCACGCTCACTAAGTGTAAGGCAGTTGGTAGGGCCGGGGAGTGAACCTCCCCGGCCCACTTTGACGTAACTGCCGGAAAATTTTACTCTACTCCTCCGGAACCGTGTTCTTGCGGTCAAGTACAGGGAGTGGAACTGGATTTTGTGACCCGATCGGGGCGTTCTCCCCGGGGTGTTTGTGTTCGGAAACCGTTTTGACGGAAGGAGTTGTATAGGATGGCAACGTACTCGGGTGAAGCAAACCCCATGCGGGTCATGGAGTTGTCCAGTGCCTACTGGGACTCACGGGTGATCCACGCAGCCCACGGGCTCAACGTGTTCACGCTGGTGGATGAAAAACCGATGAACGCCGAGGAACTCGGTGCGAAGATTGGTGCCAGCCCCCGTGGCCTAGACCTGCTTTTGATTGGCTGCTGTTCCATCGGTCTTTTGCGCCGCGACGAGAACGGTCGATACAGCAACACGCCGTTGGCGGACACTCATCTGGTGGAGGGGCGCGATATGTACCAGGGCGGCATCGTCAAGATGTTCGACGAATGGTACGGCCCCTGGAGCGGCCTGCAAGAGGCGGTGACCAAGGGTGCACCGGTGGTCGAAAAACAGCACGACCACGGTCCGGAGGCGACCAAGGCCTATATCTACGGCATGCACTGGCGCGGCGTGGCGCAGGCAAAGTTGCTGTCACGCGTGCTGGATGGCTCTGGGCGCAAGCGGATGCTGGACATCGCTGGCGGCCCGGGAACGTTCACCCTGCACATGTGCCTGGAGAACCCGGAACTGTCCGGTACTATTCTCGATTTGCCGCAGACTCTGGAAGTCACCAAGGAAATCATCGGTCACTATCAGATGACCGGCCGGGTGGAGCCCAAGGTAGGTAACTACATCGACGACCAGTCGTTTGGCGAGAATTACGACATCGCGCTGATGAGTTCCATGCTCAATCAGGAGTCGCCGGAGACTCTTAAGGCGATTCTCTCGAAGGCCCGAGCCGCTCTCAACGACGGGGGCATGATGATCGTGCAGGAACAGCTTTTGGATGATGACAAGAACGGTCCGCGCCTTCCCGCGGTGATCGGCCTCAACCAGTTGATCCACACGCCGGGCGGACAGAACTACTGTGGGGCAGAGATCCGCCAGTTTATGGAGGAAGTCGGCTTCAAAGACGTTCACTACGTTGACCTAGGTGAGGAAAGCCCCTTTGTGGTGATCTTGGGCACAAAATAAGAATGAGGTGAGAGGGGGGTGCACCCATCCGTGCACCCCCCTCTTTCGCTTGCGGTCGGGGCGCTGGATGAAGTCCCGAGGGACCAATGACTGAAAGGGAACAGGCGTGTTCAAAAAGCAATGGTATGGGGTGGCGGGTATGGTTGCAGGAGTTCTGCTGGCCGGATCCGTTATCGCGGCACCCACACTGACAGGTGAGGATGTCGTCAGAAAATCGCAGACCCTCTTTCAGGGCAAGGATCAGCGCTCAACCGTGACGCTTCAGTTGATCAACTCTGATGGCAGTGAGCGTAAGATCGTCACCAAACGTTTGTGGCTAGATACTGGAGGTGCCAAAGGGATTGGCGCGAAAACGATCTTTTTCACCATGTTTCCACCCGACTCCAAGGGTGTGGGGTTTTTGATCTGGGACACTTCGGACTCCAAGAAAAAGGATGAGCTCTGGCTCTATCTCCCCAGCCTGCGTCAGGTGCGCCGGGTGAACCAGCGGGACCAGAACGAGGCCTTTATGGGATCCGACCTGACCTTTGCCGACATGGGACAACGTCTGCTTGAGGAAGACACTCATACCCTGGTGGGTGAGGAGACCATCGACGGTAAGGACTATTACCTGGTCGAAAGCGTTCCGGTTGCCGAGTCCATTTACGGCAAGAAAAAGCAGTGGATCAGCAAGGAAGACTTCACTACCTTACGTATCGAATACTTTGATGCCAAGCTGGACCTGCTAAAGACCCAGGACATAACCTGGATTCGCAAGGGAAAACTGCGCGTTTATCGGGAACTGAATGTGCATAACGTGCAGACGGACCATCGCACGGTGTATTCCATCAGTGATCTTGAGATTGACGTGGGTTTGAAAGATAGTGACTTCTCGGAGCGCTCACTGAAGCAAGGATATCGCGGAAGATAGCCCGCCGTGGCCGCTCCCCAGTGGAGCACTTAAAGGTGTGGTCACGTACGTGAGCAAATTATTAGTCCGTTGCGGGCGTCTTTCCGACCGATCGGGGCCGGGGAGGCGCCCGTGTCGTTTGGGCCCGTCCCTGGCGGGTGGCTTTCTGTTTATCGGGCTGTTTGTAGGCGGGTGGCCTGCTGCATATGCACAGGCGTCGGTGGAGCTGTCGGGGCGTCTGCAGCATGAGGCTGCTTATCGCGTCGCCCATCATCCTGAATGGACCAAGGGATTATCCTACCTGCAACTGCAGGGCGTGGCTCGACCGGGAGGACGAAGCCGGCTGACGGTGATCGGGCGAGCCTGGTACGATGCCGCGCTGGATCTGGTACCTCCAGAGGATCTGAACCCTAATCTCGTCCCCGGGGATGCGGTATCGGATTCATTCCACGATGTGGAGCTCAAGGAAGCGTATCTCGACCTGATGACGGCATCCTTGGACTTGCGTCTGGGCCGACAAATCGTCCGCTGGGGTCTGCTGGAAGGTGCTCGGATTACCGACCGAGTCAATCCGCTCGATTTTCGGGAATTTCTATTTCGGGACGTCGAGGACCGCTACATTCCCTTGTGGATGGCGCGCATGGACTGGTTTCCGTCCTGGGGGCAGGCCCAACTTCTGGTGATTCCGGAACTGCGCTTCCATGAGCCGGCCCCGGCCGGAAGCGAGTGGGAGGAGTTTTCCATTCCCCCGGGAACCGAGATTCCCGATATGAGGCCTGGCAACATGGAGGTGGCCACACGGCTGGGATCCAGGTTAGCTGGAGTGGATTGGACTGCCAGTTATTTCTACACGTGGGATGATTTTCCGGCAGCATTTCGGTCCATTTTTGGCGTCGGCGGACAGTTGACGGGAGTGGCGCTGAACGGGCGTCACGAGCGATTGCAGATACTGGGCCTTACCGCTTCGCACTCAATGTGGGGCAAAATTATTTCGCTTGAAATGGCCTATGATCGTGGCAAATACCTTGCAACGGATGTTGGTGCGATGCCGAATAATGAAATTCAGCGAGATCTGGTCCACTGGGGGGTGGGGGTGGACATGAATTGGCGCGGTGTGGATGTGTCGGTCAGTTATTTCGAGGGCCGGGTTCAAGGGTGGCGGACCTTTATCCCAGTGCCTCCGGTGGAGCGTGCGGCAAGCCTGTTGGTACGGGAGGAGTTTTTCGGCAATCGTCTGGAGACAAGGCTGCTGATGCTCCTGTTCAACACCGGAAACCAATACCTGGCCCGGCCCCAATTGGGATGGAAGCTGACAGACCATGCCAAGATGACAGTGGGCGCAGATTTGTTGGGGGGAGCGCACGGCAGTGCTCCAGACGATCCCGCGGGTGCACGGGATTTCAGGTTTGTCGGTTTTTTTCGTGATCACGACCGGATTCACGCCACGATAAGCTATCTTTTCTGATGAACTCTTGCGGACGCTAGGCATGGCATCCGGACCAGGGAACGGTAAACGAGAAGGAATAACACTTTGAAACGCTACGTTGAGGCCATCATCCGCTGGCCGTTGTTGACCATCCTCGCCTTGGGCGGGGTGACCGTATTTTTTTTCCTGCAGATCAGCCATCTGAAAATGGTTTTGGATCCGAAGCGGATTTTGCCTCAGGGCCATGAATACGTTCAGCTTAACAACGAGATCGAGGAGCATTTTGGCGGAAGCCGAGTGGTGGTGGTCGGAGTGACCGTCAAGGAAGGAGATATCTTCAATCCAGAAACCTTGGCCAAGATCAAGCGAATTACCGAGCAGGTCAAGTTGGTAAGTGGAATTCTTGAAGAAAACGTGGTGTCCATTGCTGACCGGAAGATCAAATACATCAAGGGCAACGAGACCGGTATTGATATTCGCCAGATGATGGAAGACATTCCGACCACCCCCGAGGGGCTGGCGGAGCTACGCGGCAACGTGTTCGTAAACGACATGTACATCGCATCATTGGTTTCTCCGGACGGGAAAAGCGCCGCCATCATCACCGATTTCAAGGGCGGTGGAGGGGATACGTCGTGGTGGGACAACATGACCGCCGACTCGTCCTGGCTTGAGATGCCATCCATCGTAACCGAGGCCGTTGCGCAGGAGTGGACACAGGAAGAGATTGAAGCTTGGTGGGCCGAACAGGGTGGGAAGCCATGGGAAGGGGATGGGGACGCAAGCGGTGAGTGGTCTGGTAGCGACGCTTCGGCCGGGGGTACCGGTTCGCCGAGTGCTGCGGCCGCAGATGGGGAGGAAGCCGAGCCCATCTGGTACCAATGGTATGTGCCCGACTCCAAAATTTACAAGGAACTGGAAAAAATTGCAGCCAAGGAGCGCGATGCAAATACCAGCGTCCATCTGGGTGGCTTGCCGATCGCACTGGCGTTTTTGGAGATGGACGCCATTCTGATGAATCAGGTGGTGTTTCCGATCGCTGTCGGGGTGGTGGTTATTGTTCTGGCGGGGGCGTTCTTTAGTTTTCAGGGGGTGATGATTCCGCTCATTACCGCAGCGCTTTCCGTCGTGTGGGCACTGGGCGCGATGGCGCTCTTTAAAATACCCCTCGACCCGTGGACACAGACGTTAACCCCGATCCTGATCGTCGCCATCGCGGCTGGCCACTCGATTCAGATTCTTAAACGGTATTACGAAGAACTGGTGCGCGCCAAGGGCAATAATCGCACTGCAGTGATTGAGGCGACCACCAAGATTGGTCCGGTGATGATCACTGCGGCGTTGGTGGCGGCAGCCAGCTTTGCGTCGTTGATCACGTTTGATCTGAAGACCTTTCAGTCATTTGGTATGTTCACGGCGTTTGGCATTCTGTCGGCGCTGACCATTGAGATGACTTTTATTCCGGCGCTGCGTGCGATGCTTCCAGCTCCGAGTCCCGTCGCTCTGGGAAGTTTGACCAAAGACCGGTGGGCGGACCGCATGGCTATATCCTTGGCCGCCCAGGCTCTTGGAGAGCGGCCTCGTTGGGTTTTATATACCGTGGTCGCAGCGCTGGTGGTGTCATTTGGTTTCTCTTCCCAGGTTGAAGTCAATAACAGTCTGAAGGGTCAATTTTTTCCAGATACCCAGTTACGCATCGACGAAGCGGCCATTAACAACGCCTTTGGCGGCACCACCACCTTTTATGTGCTGGTTAAAGGCGCGGAGCCGGGAGCGCTCAAGGATCCCCGTGTGTTGAAGGGGGTGGAGGAGTTGCAGCGGCGTTTCGCCGAGGTTCCAGGGGTGGGGAAAACCCAATCCTTTGTGGACTATGTCAAGAAGATGAATCGGTCGCTGCACGCGGACAACAGCGCATACGAGGTAGTCCCAGAGTCGCGCCAGGAAATTGCGGAGTACCTTTTCCTTTACTCCATTTCCGGCAACCCGGCCGATTTCCGGCGGTTTGTCGATTATGACTATCAGAATGCCGTCATGTGGGCGTTTCTGAAGGACGACAGTACCCAGTTGGCGGAGGAATTGATCCGTATTACCAAGGATGTGTCGGCGGAGGTGTTCCCGGAGGGAGTGACCGCCGGGGTTGCGGGGAGCGGCCCGGTAACCGTTGCGCTAAATGACACCATTGTGGACGGAAAATTACGGAATATCATGCAAATCGCCATGATTACCTTTGTAATTTCCACGGTGGTGTTGCGTTCCCTTTTGGGAGGGCTGATGGTTCTGGTGCCGCTGGGCGCTGCCGTGATGATCAATTTTGGCATCATGGGAGTGGGTGGCATTGCGCTGGGCATCGGTACCGCGACAATTTCCGCCATGGCCGTTGGAATCGGTGCGGATTTTGCTATCTACATGTTGTTCAGGACTCGTGAGGAGTATCGTCGGCTGGGTGATGAGAAGGAGGCTGTTCGGGCTGCAGTGACCACTGCCGGTAAGGCGGTGATCTTTGTGGCCTTGGCAATTGCGGCCGGGTGCTCCACGCTGGCGTTTGCAGGCTATTATCGGCATATGGAAGGGGTGCTGATTCCGTTGGCAATGCTCACCGGCTCGATGGGTGCGCTGACCATTCTTCCCACCCTGTGTTGGAAGCTGCGTCCGGAATTCATATTCGGTCGCCGCTAAAATAAGCCGTTCAGGGCACCGGGTGGGAGGGGGGCTATCCGGGTCCGCCCGGAGGGCGCCGACTCGGTAGCGGAGGAAGCTCTTGTCGTGTGCACGTTCATCCTGTCGATTGGCTCGCGCCCTGTATTGGGTGTTGGTGGTGGTGCCTCTGCTGGTGGCCTCCCCGGATATTGCGCAAGCGGAAGGTGGGGATGAAGACGAGCGCGCCCGATGGAGTATCGGGCTTCTTGCCGGGACCTATTCCCCGGATACCCGCAAGTTGGATTCAATCCTGTCTACCAGCGGCACGGTATTGCTTCAGGACCCCAATTTTTTGATCCCACGAAACCAGGATCTTTCAGCTCGCCAACGTGATATCTCTGTTGAAGGACTTGCGGGCGATCTGAGTTACGGGCTGGAGGCCCAGTGGCAACTGCTTGATCGGGTGTCAGTGGTCTTTATGGTGCTCAACTGGCAGGGTCGGGTCACCCAGCAGGATGTCATTACCATGTCGTTGCGCTCCAATTTGCCTCCAGTGGATGTTCCACGTACTGCAAGGTACAATTTGAATGTGAGTCAGCTTTGGTTGGGTTGGCGCTATTCACTCTTTGAGAGTCCGGGCAACGGTCGGCTGTATGCCAATTTCGGCGTAGCCGGGCTGGCCACTGCGGATATGACCATGGATGCGCTGTTAAAGGTGAACGAGGCGGAAACCCTGGGAGTGAATTTTGCCTCCATCAGTTCTACGGAGGTCCGTGGAAAAGCCTATACTAGTAGGTACGGTTTGGGTGGGGAGTACTATCTTGGCGACCATGTCTCAGTCGGGTTTCATGCCAACCGGGTGTTCGGAGAGGTAAATGAATTTGACGTCGCTCGGTATTTTCCGTCCGGCTTTTCAGAATTTCCCCCACTACCTCCAAACTCGACGAATAGTTTGCCGGACAACGTGCTTCCATCCAATCACGCACAACCGGTGCCGGGAGAACCCCTTCAGTACGCCACTATTGATGAGCCGCGCGAAGCGGTCGAGTTGGTGCGTAATCCGCGCAATCTGCTTCTGGATCTGGACGGCTGGGATATGGGTTTTTTCCTTCGCGTCTACTACTAGAACCCTAAGGGTGTGGAAAGAGCATTTCGGAAAAAACTTTCCAAAAATGGATTTTGGCATGCGGATTTTCTGAAATGCCGGATTGTTGGCACGTTTCCCGTGTTTGGAAGCCAATAAAATACAATGAGTTGCGATAGTTTTTGTTTGGCGTGGATAATGCATTGAATATGAGTCGGATCTAGCTGCCGCACACCGATTGTCGTCGTTTACTGAGAACCGTGCACCAACATGTGACAAACATATTGCGCCATCTGGGGGGTCGCTGGGGGAGGCTTGCCTTTGCCCTGCTGATGCTTCCTCTTGTTTGGTGGGGTTCGGATTTCCTTTCCGTGCGTGGTGTGTCGGTGGCTGGCGCGTTGTACGAAGCGCATTTTACCGCTGACGGGCTCTCCTACACGTCGCGTCATACCGATGTCTCCCGTCGGTTGGATGTTTCCACCGGTGCGATCACTTTGGGTGGGGACTCGCTGTTGCCCGCGTCTGGCGCGGAAGTGGGGGGGTGGCTAGTTGAAGGCCGTATGGCCCGGTATCCCCTAGCGGCTGGAATCGAACAGCGCTTCATCGCCCTGGATGGCGGTGTGGAGCAAATCTGGGAAATTAAAAACCCTCTGTCCGGAAAGGGTGACCTGGTGGTCACTTCAGAGGTGCGTACCGAACTGAAGGGGATCGCGACGGGTGAGGGGGTGCGCTTTCTGGACGAAAACCGGAACTATGTTACCTCTTACGGTACCGCGTTGATTACCGACCGAAATGGGCGGCAATTCACTGTAATTCCAGATTTGACGCTTGATCCGGATGGGGAAGGTTCCACCAATACCTACCTCTTGGCCATGGCGATCTCCGAGGAATGGCTGTCCGACGCGGCATATCCCATTGTGATTGATCCGCTGATTGGAACTGCTATCCAGGTGGCGGTTACTGCCGCTCCAGCGGCGGAACAAAAAGCGGATATTGCTTTCGGGGCTACCGAGTATCTGGCCGTCTGGCAGGAAAACCAGACTGACGAAGATATTCTTGCCGCGCGGATTTCTACCACTGGTGTGGTGCAGACACCGGAGATCGTGGTGCGCAGTGTGGTCGGAAATGAAACCGACCCGGCGGTGGTGTTCGACGGCACCCAGTATTTTGTGGTGTGGGTGGAGGCCAACGACATCGTGGGCACTACCGTGTCCACTGTGGGCGTAGTGGGGACCCCGGTCAGCATTACCACAGACGGCGCTGCCACGGTTGAAGCCTTTCCCGATTTGGCCTGGGATGGTACCAACTATCTGGTAGTGTGGGAGGCCGGAGGCGATATCAACGGTGCCGTGGTTGATGGCGCCTTTACCGTTACCCCGGTTGCAGGTGGCGCTGGAATCAGTACGGACGTGATTGTGGAGTCGGCCCCTGCGGTTGCCTGGTCAGCCGCCAGCGCCAGCTATCTTGTCACCTGGCGGACTCCAACCAACGTGATCGCAACGGGTGTGAATTCCGCCGGTGTAGTGGATGGGGCGCCGCTGGTGATCTCTGATGGTACCGCTGGTGGATGGGCGGTCGGCTCAGTGGATGTGGCCAGTGACGGCACTGACTTTCTGGTGGCCTGGGCCGATGACCGTAATGTGGCAGCCGATGCGGACGTGACTGCGGCCAGGGTGACTGGCGCCCGTGTCCTGGTGGATGCAGCGGGCATTCCAGTCTCCTCGGTTCCCGGCAGCGAGATGCAGGTGACTGCCTCCTTTGGTGGTGGCAATTATCTGGTGATATGGTCGGATCCATTGTGGATCGATGCTCCGGACGTGTTCGGAGCACGCATCAATCCGGTAACGGGGGCGCTGCTGGATCCGGCGGGGATCGATATTTCATTTGCGGCAGGCGCCCAGACGGATCCGGCGGCGGCGTTTGACGGAACCGACTTTACGGTGATTTGGTCGGACAATCGGGTGGATGGGACTTCGGATATATTCGGTCAGCGGATTCCCGGCACCTTTCCCGAGCCACCCGGTGGCCTCAGCGCGGTGGATACGCCGGGCGATCAAGGCGGCGGCATCACCCTGAACTGGACACTGTCGCCCAGTGTGACCACGGCTCAGTATGTATATCGGGGAACGACAGCAAATGCGCCGTTTATCCTGATCTCGGGTGCCTTGGGGAATGCGGTCACCACTTACGCGGATTCTGGCCTGACCAAGGGCACAACTTACTATTATTCGGTAAGGGCCTTCGATGGCACCTATGAGAGCAGTGACTCTCTCTCGGCCTCGGCAATTCCATTGGATAATACGCCTCCAGACGCACCGGGGACGGTGACGGCGGCGGATACGGCGGGAGACAACGGCGGCTCGATCACGGTGAACTGGTCCGCGTCGGTTGCGGCGGATGTGACCGAGTACCACGTGTACCGGACCACGAC
>JAOUMB010000039.1 GCA_029881725.1 Nitrospirota bacterium | reverse complement strand
GCCCAGTATTACTTCAAGCAACTGCCCCGGCCCGAGGCAGCATAAACCCGCAGGAAATCCACTTATCCAAACGGGCCAACCTGTTCAAACAATCGGGGCCACCTCTCTCAGCGGGGCATGAGGGGAGGAGTGCATGGCCATCCCGGTTTTCTGATAAGTGAGGGGAATGGGGAGCGTACATACCGCCCGGAGCCAACCCGACACACTACCTGATTATTGTGTGGGAATTAGTATGTATCGAATAGGGGGCAAGGGCAACCGTCGGTTGGGCCGGTTAAATCAGGTTGGGCGATATTTTTCCAGCCATTCCCCCGCCTTTGCAAACGCCCGCGCCCGGTGGCTGTGCGCGGCTTTTTCCTCGCGGGTCATCTGGGCGAAACTGCGGCCGTCGGTGGGGATGACAAACAGCGGGTCATAGCCGAAACCCATTTCCCCGTGGTTTTCGCGGGCGATCATCCCTTCGCAGGTGCCTTCAAAGGTGACCGGCTCCGCGCCGGGGCGGGCGATTGCCACCACGCACACGAAGCGCGCGGTGCGTTGTTCGTCCGGCACATGGGCCAAATTCTGAAGCAGCTTCCGGTTGTTGTCGGCGTAGGTGCATCCGGGCCCGGCAAAGCGGGCGGACCAGACGCCGGGGGCCCCGTTCAGGGCATCCACGCACAGCCCGGAATCATCCGCCAGTGCCATGTGGCCGGTGGCCTCCATCAGCGCTTCGGCCTTCAGAATGGCGTTGCCCGCAAAGGTGTCGGCGGTTTCGTCCACATCCGGCAGGGGACCGAAGTCGGCGCGGGTTTTAAGGTCGAAAGGGAGTCCTTCCAGCAGGGCCGCCATTTCACGGGCCTTGTCCGGGTTGGCGGTTGCCAGCACCAACACCGGCCCGCGCGGAGGGGCCGGCGGGCCGCTCACGGCAAAAACCCGTCCAGTACCTTGCGCTGGTGGTCGACCAGTTCGGCAATGCCGTTGGATGCCAGGTCAATCATCCGGGTCAGTCCC
Source organism: Nitrospirota bacterium (assembly GCA_029881725.1). Taxonomy (GTDB): domain Bacteria; phylum Nitrospirota; class JACRHL01; order JACRHL01; family JACRHL01; genus JAOUMB01. The sequence continues at coordinate 25,128 of JAOUMB010000039.1, read as the reverse complement.
TCGCGCGGGAACGGGGTGTCCTCGGCGGTGCCCTGAATTTCTACCATCTCGCCGGTGCCGGTCATCACGAAGTTCATGTCCACCTGCGCCACCGAATCCTCCGCGTAGGACAGGTCGAGCACATGGTCGCCGTTCACGATTCCGGCGCTTACCGCCGCCAGGTAGTCGCGCAGCGGGTTCTTCTTGATGCGTCCCTTGTCCATCAGGTGACGCACTGCATCGGCCAGTGCCACGTAGGCGCCGGTAACACTGGCGGTGCGGGTTCCACCATCGGCGCGGATCACGTCGCAATCGACCCAGATGGTGCGTTCGCCCAAACCTTTCAGATCGATGATGGCGCGCAGGGAGCGGCCAATCAGGCGTTGAATTTCCTGGGTGCGGCCGGTGGCTTTGCCACGGGTCACTTCGCGCTGGGTGCGCTCACCAGTGGCACGCGGCAGCATGGCGTACTCCGCCGTCACCCACCCCTGCCCCTTGCCGCGCAGCCAGGGTGGAACACGCTCCTCGACACTGGCGGTGCAGATGACGTGGGTGTCACCCACCTGGATGAGCGCGGACCCCTCCGCCTGGGGCATGAACTCCCGTTGGATGGTGACCGGTCGGAGCTGTTCGGGGGTTCGGTTATCGGGTCGCATTTATAAATCTGGTGAATAGATGACGGTGCAGTTGCCACTGCGGGCCTTGGCCGCGTACATGGCCTTGTCCGCATGCTGCACCAGTTCCTTCGGATCGGTGCCGTGATCCGGGTAGGCGGCCAGGCCGAAGCTTGCGCCCAGGGTCATGCCGCCCAGTTGCGGGACGTAGGTGGCCTCGATCAGCGCCTCGCGCAGACGCTCGGCGATACGGATCGCCACCTCGAGGGTGGTATCCGGCAGGATCACCACAAATTCGTCGCCCCCATAGCGGGCGGTGATGTCTTCCATGCGCAGATTGTCGGTGAGGATATGCGCCACCTCGGTCAGCGCCCGGCTTCCCGCCAGATGCCCATGGGTATCGTTGATCGCCTTGAAGCGGTCCATATCCAGGAACAGCACGGCAAACCGGGTGCCCCGGTCACCGGCCTTGCGGATCAGGTCTTCCAGCGCCTGATGAATGTAGCGGTGGTTGTACAACTGGGTCAGGTCGTCGGTGATGGCCAGCTCGGCGGTTTTCTTGTACAGCATGGCCCGGTCCACGGCCATGCGACTTTGTTCCATCAACCGTTCCAGCCGCTGCATGTGGGCCTTGGTGAGGCGACCGGCCTTTTTGGTCTGGGTCAGCATCACTACCGCCAGCGGGCGTCGCCGATGCATGATGGGAATGCACAGCAGGTCGCACAGCGGCCCTGGCGGTACCAGGTCGGGCGGGATTTCACCCTCCGCCAGTTTGGCCAAATCGGAATCCTTGAGACGCACTTCGTGTCCCTTGCGAAGCACCTCGCCGGACAGGCCGTCGTTGATGGAGATGTTGGCCATGTTTTTCGGCGGGTGGTAGCCCCGCGCAAAGGCAAGCTGATAGTTGCGCCGGTCCGGGGTGGTCACATAGAGGGTGGTGTGGGACGGCGACAGGTAGGTGTGCATGCCGCGCGCAATGATCTCCAGCACCTTCCGGTCGTCCAGGGTGGCCGTCAATTGCCGTCCCAGATCCATGAAGAATGCCAGTTCCGATTCCGCCGTTTCCAGGCGGGCGTTGAGGATGTCGACGTTGTCGGTCATCCGTGGGGCGCTTGCGCCTCCCTCGCCTAAGCTTCCATGCCGTGGCATTTCTTAAACTTCTTCCCTGAGCCGCAGGTACACGGATCATTCCGTCCCACCTTCGTATCGGCACGAACCGGCTGCGCCTTTGGGGAAGATGCAGCCCGTCCCGCGGCACCCGTTCCCTGGGCGGCGACGGCTTCGCTCACCGGAGCGACCTCCTCATGCGAGTATGTCATCGTTTGCTGTCCGTCGGCGGCGGCCACGGCGGCGGCCAGGGCCGGAACCGCTTCCGGTGCTTCCACGGTCACCTGCACGCGGAACAACTGGTCCACCACGTCGCGCTCAATGCGCAGCATCATGTCCTCGAACAGCTCGTACCCTTCGCGCTTGTATTCGGTCAGCGGGTTTTTCTGACCGTAGCCGCGCAGGCCGATACCCTCTTTCAAGTGGTCCATGGAAAGCAGGTGGTCCTTCCACAAGCTGTCCACGTTGCGCAGCATCACCAGTTTTTCCACCTGGCGGGAGATTTCCTCGCCCCAGCGGGTGGTGCGGTTTTTATATTCCCGCAGGATCACTTCTTCCACCCGCTCGGCAATCGCGTCCCGGCCGGCCTCCTCGAAGCGGATGCCGGAATCGGTGAAGTCGATGGCAAACTGGGCGGCCAGCGCCTCCTTAAGGGCCGGGATGTTCCACTCCTCCTGGTATTTTTCTTCCGGGCAGTGCATGGCCAGGATGTCGTCCACCGCCGCCTGCATGTATTCCTGAAGGATTTCATGCAGGTCGGCGCCGGCCAGAATCTGGCGCCGCTGCTTGTAGATCACCTCGCGCTGCTGGTTCATTACGTCGTCGTATTCCAGCAGGTGCTTGCGCATGTCGAAGTGGTGGGTCTCCACTTTCTTTTGGGCCCCTTCGATGGCACGGCTGACCATGCGGTGCTCGATGGGAACCCCGTCTTCCATGCCCAGCCGTTCCATGATGCCGGCAATCCGGTCGGAACCGAAAATGCGCATCAAGGGGTCGTCCAGGGCCAGATAGAACCGCGAGGAGCCGGGATCGCCCTGTCGGCCGGCCCGGCCACGCAACTGGTTATCGATGCGGCGCGACTCGTGGCGTTCTGTGCCGATGATGTGCAGTCCGCCCTCGGCCAGTACCTGTTCGCGCTCCTGTTTGCAGTGGGCGTCAAACTCAGCGCGCTGGGCCGCGGCTTCCTCCTCGGAAACCTCCTTGCCGTCAATGCGCCGTTTGAGCAGAAAATCCGGGTTGCCACCCAGCAGAATGTCGGTGCCGCGACCGGCCATGTTGGTGGCGATGGTCACCGCACCCGCACGTCCCGCCTGGGCGATGATTTCGGCCTCCTTCTCGTGGAACTTGGCGTTCAGCACGTTGTGCTTGATGCCGCGTTTCTTGAGCAGGTGGGAAAGCTTTTCCGATTTTTCGATGGTGACCGTACCCACCAGCACCGGCTGGCCGCGCTGATGACAGTCGCGAATCTCGTCGGCGATGGCCTCAAACTTTTCGGCCTCGTTCTTGTAGACCAGATCCGCGTAGTCAATGCGCGCCACCGGCTTGTTGGGGGGGATCACCACCACGTCCAGATCGTAGATCTTGGCAAACTCCGGGGCCTCGGTTTCGGCTGTTCCGGTCATACCCGCCAGCTTGGTGTACATGCGGAAATAGTTCTGGAAGGTGATCGAGGCCAGGGTCTGGTTCTCGTTCTCGATCTTCACCCCTTCCTTGGTCTCTACCGCCTGATGCAGGCCGTCGGACCAGCGGCGCCCTTCCATGATGCGGCCGGTGAACTCGTCCACGATCATCACCTGACCGCCGCGCACCACGTAGTCCACGTCCTTTTTGAGCATCTTGTGCGCCTTCAGCGCCTGTTGCACGGCGTGCAGCAGGGCGATGTTGGCCAGGTCGTACAGGTTGTCCACCTTGAGGTGTTGCTCGACCTTGCGGATGCCCTCTTCGGTGAGATAGGCGTTTTTGGTCTTTTCGTCGGTGGTGTAGTCGGCCTCCGCATCCAGAAACTGGATGACGTTGTTGGCTTCGTAGTACTTGTCGATGGAACGCTCGGCAGGCCCGGAGATGATCAGCGGGGTGCGCGCTTCGTCAATCAGGATGGAATCCACCTCGTCCACGATGGCGAAGTTCAGTTCCCGCTGGCAGTAATCCTCCAGCGACAGCTTCATGTTGTCGCGCAGGTAATCGAAGCCAAATTCATTGTTGGTGCCGTAGGTGATGTCGGCACTGTACGCGGCCTTGCGCTGGGTGTCGTTAAGGCCGGCGATGATCACCCCCACCTCCATGCCCAGGAAGTTGTACAGCTTTCCCATCCACGCGGCATCGCGCTGGGCCAGATAGTCGTTTACGGTGATCACGTGCACGCCCTTGCCGGATAATGCGTTCAGGTACACCGGCAGGGTGGCCACCAGGGTCTTGCCCTCGCCGGTCTTCATCTCGGCAATGCGCCCGTTGTGCAGCACCATTCCGCCCACCATCTGGGCGTCATAGTGGCGCAGGCCCAGCGACCGGCGCGAGGCCTCGCGCACTGCGGCGAAGGCTTCCGGTAGCAGGTCGTCCAGAGTTTCTCCTGCGGCCAGCCGCTCCTTGAAGAGAGGGGTTTTGGCGGCGAGTTCCTCATCGGACAGTCCGGTGAGGGAATCCTCCAGGGAGTTGATGTGGGCGATCCGGTTCCAGAGCGGCTTCAGTTCGCGCTCGTTCTTGGTGCCGATGAATTTTTTGATGATGGTTGCGAACATGTCCGGGTGATGCCCAAGGTGAGGTTGGCCCGCCAGGCCGACGGTACGGCTCCGGCTGATTCCCTTATCAACCGGCAACGGGGGAATGTAAAATCCACCCACAGGTCGCCAAATATACCATATCGGCAGCCCCCTCGGGAGGAGTGGTCCGCGGGAGGCCGTGGCGACGCCGGTCAGACCTTGCGGATGGAGGTCGCCTCCAGGTCGCGGCGACCCGGTTTTGCCTCGTATTCCACCACATCGCCTTCACCCAGGGTTTTATAGTCTTCCTGGGAAACGATTGAAAAGTGAAAACGGACTTTGGTCTTTCCGTCCTGATCGATGATCAGGCCGAGCCCGTTTTTGGTGTTAAACCATTTGACTGTACCTTGCGCCATACGCCTTGTATTACTTGCATTTCAGGGTTGATGAAGCGGTATCCGGCGCGCCCCCCCTCGCGTGCGTGCCCGAATCCCATGGGTTAAGGTAGACCGAGCCGGCAGGGTGGTCAAATCTTTCCGCACATTCGCTGCAGGGCGTCATAATTCCTGCAGCGCGTATGGGGGGATCCTGAACCGGCGTTAACCGTCCTTGGCGCAGCGGAAACCGGCGTCGTTAAAGCCGATGGACGGGTCGATGTAGAACCGGTAAGCGGTGCGGTAGAACTGGTCCAGGGTGTAGTGGCCCACGCCGCCCCAGCCGCCGCCGCGAATTACCCGGAACTTGTTGCCAAAGGCATCCGAATGGTGGTCGGATCCGGGGTACTTTTCATACCAGCTTCCGGTCCACTCCCACACGTTGCCCACCATGTCCATGACCCCGTAGGGGCTGGCCCCTTCGGGAAAGTGGGCCACCGGCATCACATTGCCCAACCGGGTGGCTCCGGTATTGGCTTTCATGGCATCGAAGGTTTCACCCCAGGGGAACTCGCGTCCATCGGTGCCACGGGCGGCCTTTTCCCATTCCGCTTCCGTAGGCAGGCGCTTGCCCAGCCACTTGCAGTAGGCGTCGGCCTGGAACCAGTTGATCCCGGTCACTGGCAGGTCGCGCTTGTCGCCCACTCCGGTCCAGCCGTTTGGGACCGGAGCCCCGGTGGCGTGCAGGTAGAGGGCATAGGCACCCACGGTGACCTCGGTGCGGTCGATCCAGTAGGTTGGCAGATTCACCGAGTGCTGCGGGTGTTCATCCAGATACCACGGCTTCATGGCGCCGAACTCGCGGGCCCGTCCCTCCGTGTCCTCTTTGTCGGAGCCCATCAGAAACGGACCGCCGAGAATGCGGATCATGGCTGGCGGAGGCCCGCTGGCGGCCTTTTCGAAAAACAGCTTTTCCCCCTCGTTGCCGGCGGGCGGATTGCAGCCGGAGAGGGTGAAAAGGAGCAGGGCCGCCGTGACGGCGGTACGGGTGACGCGGGTGAACACCGGGTGGGTCATGGGTGGACTAGCGCTTCCTTTCGCTGGCAGCTTCCGCCGGTTCCGATACGGCGCAGCGGAAACCGAAGGTGTCGTTACGGGTGTTGGGGATGAAGAACCCCCGGTTGAAGGTGGGGGCACTGATCCCGCATTTGTAGAATTCGCAATCGTACCATGAGCCCCCACGCACGATGCGGTAGACCTCGCCATAATTGGGATTACTGCGTTTGTTGCCCGGGTACGGAAGGTACCAGCTGTCGGTCCATTCCCACACGTTGCCCGCTACGTCCAGTACCCCGTAAGGGCTGGCCCCTTTGGGAAAACTGCCCACCGGGGTGGTGTGGCCGATTTCCGATTGGGGAGTGTTGGCCAGTTTGGGATCGAAGATATCCCCCCACGGATACTTCAGGCCCTCGTCGCCGCGTGCCGCCTTTTCCCACTCGAATTCGGTGGGCAGGCGCTTGCCGCGCCACGCGCAATAGTCACGGGCGTCGTACCACGATACATAGGTGACCGGGTGGTTACCGATCTCTTTCGGCGGCTGGTGGCTTCCCCAATGGGAAGGGGCCTCTCGACCATTGGCCATGGTGAACCGGTGAAAATCGTCGTTGGTTACCTCCAGCCGGTCGATGCGGAAGGCGTCCACGCTCCATTCCTGCATCGGTCCCTCATCTGCGTGACGGCTGTCGTCACCCAGAATGAACGGGCCGCCGGGAATGGCGATCATGTCGCGGGTGATGGTGGCGAAATTTTTGGCCAGGATCGGGTCGGGACGGATCACGCCGCCCTGCTCCCGGGCCTTGAGTTGCTCGTGGGAAACCGGCGTTAGACCGGCCACGGCCGTGTTGTGGCATCGGGCACAGTCATTGCGCAATACCTGCATTGGCGGACGGCGTTTGGGTTCGCTGTGGCAGTCGTTGCACTCGGCGATTACCTCGCTCTGCGGGTGACTCGGCGGCAGCGCCTCCGGTTGCAGGGGGCCTGCACTGCCGGCGGCGACAAAGGTCAGTCCTCCGGCCAGCAGACCGACCAGCGCCAACACCAGAAAAGTTCCCCGACGGGGGCGAATAAGAAAAATTGGCATCCTTAAATGATATCGGAGCCCGGCAGGTACGATCAATCCGCCGGGCGGTTTATACGTGGTGGCAACACCCCGAACCGGCCTGTTTCCAGAGCCTCCGGCTGTACGGATGCGACTCTCCTGGCGTGCTACTGGCTGCACCGGCCAAAAAAACGGGGCGATTTCTTGCGCTCGAATTTCCCGGTGCTAAGATGAAATTGGGCATGGAGCCGGGTTCCTGAAGCGTCCTGTCAGTCCGTAACGGAAAGACAGGGAAGCAGGCGTCCGTAGACGTGGAATCAAAACCGTGTCTCCGTGTACCGTATCCCTTCGGGCTGCCGCTCGCTGGAAGGTTCCCCGACTGCCATGACCTTCCAGAACATATCCCTCCAAGGGGCAGGTGGCCCGAGGGGTTTCCTTTTTCGTCAGCCAGCGCCCATGTGGGGGTGCTGGCGGATGCTTGTGGGGAGGGTAAGCTGCATGTGCCGGCATCTTGCCGGAGGGATTCTCAATCCCCAAAATGCAGAGGGGTTACGCCGGGTGGGGCGCCGTTTTCACCAGTTTTGAAAATGCCTGATCGAAGGCCGGGGCGCGGATGCCCCAGTCATAGGGAGCGGCCCAGTTGCGCGGCGTGCCGCCGGGACCGGGCTGGCGGGCCAGTGCGGGAGACCGGACCAGCACTTCCAGGCGGTCGACCAATTCTGCGTCGTCGTTTAACAGACAGCGTGCGTGCGCTTTCTCCGGCACCAGGTGTGGATAGTTGAGCCGGTTTGCCAGGATCGGCAGACAGTTCGCGTGCACCGCCTCCACCACACCAACACCAAAAAAATCGTGGTGCGCCACCGACACCACCACGTCCGCACGCCCCAACAGGGCCGCATATCTGGCGCGGTCTTCCACATATCCCCAGTGGTCGATATGGGCCGCCAGCTTCGTTCGCGCCGTATCAAAAATCTTCGGCACCCGGGAGAACGCCTGCCCGGCCACAATCAGCCGGAAGTCGTGCCCGGCCTCCGCCAGTGCAAACAGGGCCGCAAAAAAACCGTCCGGATTTTTGTCATGCTCCCAGCGGTGATTCCAGAGGATGGTCAACGGCCCCTCCCCCGGTGGACCCAGATGCGGAGTGAGTCCTTCCAGATCCACTCCCAGTGGCATCACGGCGGACTTGGCGGCAATGGCATCGGCCAGATGGCGCGGCGCGAAATCGGGGCACATGGACAGCAACTGGTCCAGCCCCGCCAGGAACGACGTCAAATGATATTCGGAGTTGAACCACACCGCGTCCGCCACCGCCGCGCCGGACAGGTTGGCCTGGGGGTAGGCGGGGTCCAGGTCGTGCCCCTCGGACAAGGGGTAGGTGAACTGGTTCTCGTGAAAATAGAGTACTGCCGGAGCGTTCGGCCAGCGCCTCCGGGTGAGGGCGAGAAAGTCTGGAAGATTCAAAAAATCCGATGCGAAGATCAGGTCGCACGGCGGCGGGTCGGCCAGAACCCTGTGCGCCAGGATCATTCCGGAGCCGGTCTGGCGCCACTTCCAGTAGCGTCCCGGCAGGGTGTGCAGATGAAACCGGTGGTGGCTGCGGCCGGCGAGACCGTTTAAAAAATCCTGGTGGGATCCCGCATGCCACGGCTCCAGCGCCAGCACATTGAGAGTGTCGGCCATGCCGGGCACCGACGTCTAGAGCTCCGCCAGCAGTTCCAGCAGGGCGGCGGCTCCCCCCTGTTCCGGGACGCACCCCAGGTTGACGGTAAAGGCGTGTTCGCTGGTGAACTGGAGCCGTTCGCCAAATTTTTCGATCAGCAGCCGCAGGCCAACTTCAGACAGTGTGTGGTCGGGAGAAAATGCAACCTTGTAGCGCCCGCGGCCGGTGTGGGCAATTTCCGACGCGCGCAGGCGCATGGCCGCACCCTTCACCCGCTGGGTGTCCAGCAGAGGCCGCAGCGATTCCGGCGGAGGGCCGAAGCGGTCGCTCAGTTCCTCCTCGAAGGCGTTCACCTCCGCCTCGGACACACAGCCGGACAACTTTTTGTACAGCGACAGACGCAGGCCCCCGTCCCGCACATACTGTTCCGGGATCTCGGCGCTCGCCAGACGCACCGCGATCTCGCGTTCCGGCTCCAGGGTTTCGCCGCGCACCTGGGCCATGGCCTCTTTGATCAGATGCATGTAAGTGTCGATGCCCACGGCGGTGATCTGCCCCGACTGCTTGTGTCCCAGCAGTGACCCGGCACCCCGGATTTCCAGATCCCGCGCGGCAATGCGGAACCCGGAACCCAGTTCGGTGAACTGCTGAATGGCCATCAGCCGCTCGCGGGCCTCGCCGCTCCAGCCATCCTCCGGTCCCATCAGCCAGGCGTAGGCCTGTCGCCCGGATCGTCCCACGCGGCCGCGCAACTGATACAGTTCCGACAGGCCGAAACGGTCGGCGCGCTGGATGATGATGGTGTTGGCGCGCGGAATATCAAGACCTGATTCCACAATGGTGGTGGACAGCAGGACGTTATATTCACTGTCGATGAAGCGGCCCATTGCCTTTTCCAGTTCCCCCTCCGGCATCTGGCCGTGGGCCACGCCGATGCGGGCATGGGGCACCAGCTTTTTCAGGAACTGGGCCACCCCGCCGATGTCCTTCACCCGGTTGTGGATGAAAAACACCTGACCGTCCCGCTTGAGTTCCCGCTCGATGGCCTCGGCGATCAGGGTGGGGTCAAAGCGCACCACACGGGTCTGAACTGCCATTCGGTCCGGGGGCGGGGTGTCGATGATGGACAGATCACGCACTCCGATCAGGGACAGTTGCAGGGTGCGCGGAATGGGTGTGGCGGTGAGGGTGAGCACGTCCACGCTGGTTTTCCACTGCTTGATGCGTTCCTTGTGGGACACCCCGAAGCGCTGTTCCTCGTCCACAATCAGCAGCCCCAGCCGCTTGAAGGACACCTTGCGGCTGAGCAGCCGGTGGGTGGCCACCACCAGATCGACGGTGCCGTCCGCCAGCCCGTCCAGCACCTCCTTCTGGGTTTTCGCATCCACAAAGCGCGACAACTGGCCGATGCGGATCGGCCACCCGGCGAAGCGGCGCAGGCAGGTCTGAAAGTGTTGCCGGGCGAGCAGGGTGGTGGGCACCAGGATTACCGCCTGACGTCCGCCCATGATCGCCTTGAAGGCGGCGCGCAGGGCAACCTCGGTCTTTCCGTATCCCACGTCGCCGCACACCAGCCGGTCCATGGGGCGCGGGGACTCCATGTCGGCGCGGATTTCCTCGATGGCGCGCATCTGGTCGGGGGTTTCGGTGAACGGGAAGCTGGCGGCAAATTCCACCCCGGCAGTTCCCTCCGGGGCGAAGGCGTGGCCCCGGGACACCTCGCGGGCGGCGGCCAGATTGACCAGTTCCTCCGCCAGTTCGGAAAGCTCCTTGCGCACCTTGCGCTTGGTTTTTTCCCAGCTCTTGCCGCCCATCTTGTCCAGGCGCGGTTCGGTGCCCTCCGCCCCGGCATACCCCTGCACCAGCTCCAGCCGGTCCATGGGCACGTATACCTTGTCTCCCCCGAAATATTCGATCACCAGGTAATCGGCCTCTTCGCCGCCGATGTCCATGCGGGTGAGGCCCCGATACAAACCGATGCCGTGGGTCAGGTGGACTACCGGGTCCCCCGCCTTCAGGTCGGCAAAGCCGGGGGTGAATTGAGTGATCCGCGAGCGGCGTGGCGGGGGGGGCACGGTCTGGCGTCCGAACAGCTCGGACTCGGTGAGGAACACCGTGTCGCCCATGGCGAAGCCACGGCTCAGGGCGCCCTCGATCAACTGCACCTGCCCCGGGTTATCCCCATGGGGAACACGGTGTTCGTCCAGAATTCCGGACAGGGCGGACACATGCTCCCGGTCCGGGCAGACCAGGGTGACCGGCCCGCGCCGGGCCAATTCCGGCAGGGTGGCGAAACGGGCCTCGAACCCGGCTTTGAGCCGTTCCCCTTCCAGCGGTGGAAGTCCCAGTTCCTCGGGGGTGCGGAACGGGGACGCCTCCTCCACCGGTGCCGGGGAGAACTCCACCACCGGCAGCCCCGCCGACAAGTCGTCCAGCGACACGAACAGGGAGGTGACCGACGGCAGAATGGTGCCGCGCGCAGCCTCGTCGGCCATTACCTGTTCCGCCTTCCGGATCAGCCCCCGGGCGCGGGCCCGTACGTTGTCGGCGTCCACCAGCACCAGGCGCGTAGCGGGAGGCAGATGGGCGGCGATGGACACCATCGGCGCCTCAAAAAAGAACGGTGCCCACGCTTCGATGCCGTCCGTGCGTGGGGAACGGGTGACGCGGCCGGTTTCCAGGGTGACGCTGGCCGACGGCAGGTCGCGCTCAATGGCGATGTCATGAATCCGCTGGCGGGCGCGGGCCGTGGCTTCCGGATGGTCCGGCAATTCGGTTACCGGACACAGGGTGACCGCCGCCAGCGGCTCGGTGGAGCGCTGGGTGGCCGGATCGAAGGCGCGCACCGTTTCGACTTCGTCGCCGAACAGCTCGATGCGGCACGGCCCATCCAGGTGGGGTGGGTAGATGTCCAGAATGTCGGCGCGCACGGCGTAGGTTCCCGGCTGCTCCACCTGGGACGCGGGACGGTAACCGATCTGCTCCAGCCGATCGGCCAGGCCATTCGGGTTCAGGGTGGCGCCGGGAACTGCGTGCAGGGTGAATTCCGTTACCACCTCCACCGGTGGTAACCGGTGCAGCACCGCCGCCACCGGAGCCACGATGATGGGGGCGGCGGTGTGGAGCGCCTCGGCCAGGATGGCCATGCGGCGGCCGGAAATTTCCGGCAGCGGCGAGGCGAATTCGTGAGGCAGATTATCCCAGGCTGGAAAAAAGACCGGCGCCGGAAGTCCGCGCCGGGTGCAGAACAGGGTGAGGTCGCGGTGCAGGGCGGTGGCGGATTCACCGCCCGGCGCCAGCACCAGCAGCGGGGCCGGACGCGCAGCGGCGTGTTGCGCCAGGACGTATGCGGCGGCGGACGGGGAAATGTCGTCCACCCGCGCCGAATCGTCGGCCAGCCGGTCGATGAGGGGGTGCGTCTGGGTCATGGGCTTCTGGTTCCGGACGCCGGTTCCCGGCGGTCGGGTTGGCTATTGTACGGCAGGTGGAGGGGCAGGGCCAGCGTGCGCGGGCGATCCGGCTCAGAAGTGCCAGGCGACGCCTGCCATCGGCCCCAGGTAGCGCATGTCCAGCTTGGCCACGCTGTTGTCCAGGGTGTCATTCCACACATAGCGCCACAGAGCCAGTCCGGCGAAGGCTTCGCCGCCGCCCGGAACGCGGATCAGCGCCAGCGCCTCCAGTTCGGCGAGAAAATATTCCTCCTTCAGGTTCGGATCCTTGCTGAAGGCGTCCACCAGCGACAGAGGATCCGCGTGAACCAGTGCCCGTGCTCTGGCGCCCCAGAATTTTTTCTCCGGCAGCCAGTTCACCCCCACGCCAAGGTGCAGCCCGCCCCGGGCGTAGTCCCTGGAGGTAGAGTTTGGGGTGGCGGTGGGGACCGCGACAGCGGACTGCATATCCACCCACGACAGGCCGAACAGGCTGGAGATGCTCAGGCCGTCCCGCTTCCAGGTGGCACCGGGGTTTCTGGGGTCGGAAAAGGTGATGGCGGTGCGGGTCACCTGCACATCGGCACTGAGCCGGTCCGAACCCGTTGGGGTGAGGGTCTGCCCGCCGTATACGAGGGGATCGGCCGCCGACAGCCCGCGCGTAAACGCGCCGTTGAAGCTGCCATGGGTTATGGTGGCGGTCAGATGGTACTGGCCGACCGGAACCGGCACCGCCAGACGCAGTTCCACCTGGTATGACCCAAAGTCATACCCCGTCAGATCCGCCGCCGCGACGGGATGCGGCAGCATGGCCCCACTCACCGCAACTGCCAGCAGCACGGTCCGCAATTGCTGGCACCATTCGTTACGCACGCCTGCCCCCATAAGAAACATTCACATTACCGCGGAATATTGCCATACCGGGGCGGATCGAAGCAAAAGGCCACGGGGGCTTACCAGATGGCCAGGCCGAGCCAGTCGCGCCCGGTGGTGCCGGGGAATACCGCACCGGGTACGGATCCGGCGGGGCCGATGATATCCGCACCGCAATGGGTGGGGAACAGGCACCCGGCGGTGTTCCACGAAGGCATTCCCCCCCCCTCGCCAAGGATCATGTAAGCGCGCCCGGTGTTGTTTACCGGCGGTACGCTGACCGTGTCGTCATTTCCGGGTGCGCCAAAGGCGACGTCGGTGAGGGTGTCGCCGTTCATGTCGCCGGTCATGCTCACCCCGTAGCCAAGCCAGTCGTTGAATGATGAAACGCCCGCTCCCACCACGCGCGCGTCCCACAGGTTATCGATCGTCGCCGCCCCCAGGTGGATTTCCACCATGCCCTGATCGCCTTCGGTGGAGGTGCCGGAAGGGTCGGCTGCCCCTTGGTCCGAATACGGCACGCCCACCGCCAGATCGGCGTAGCCATCGCCGTTCACATCGCCGCCACCGGACAGGTGCCCGCCAAATCCCTCATTGGTTACGGCCCCCTGGATTTCCATGACCTGGGCCGTGGTGAGGGCGGGAATCAGCCCCGCCGCAAACAGCCGCACCTTTCCGGTATGTGGGGCCATCCCGGTACCCCATTTGGGCGCGCCCGCCGCCAGCATGTCGAAGCCGACGCCGTTCATATCCCCGGCACGGGCCACCGACTCGCCCAGATGTTCTCCAGCGTCCACGCCGGGCAGGATCAGGTCGGCCACGCCGTCCATCTGGGGGCCGCCGAACAGCACCTGCACCCGTCCCGCCTCGGCCAGGGTTCCCCCCATGCCGTCGGGCACACCCGCGTTTGGCTCCCCCAGAGCCAGGTCGGGCCAGCCGTCTGCGTTCATGTCCGCCGCGGCGATGCCGCTGCCCAGATAACCGATGTACCGGTCCCCGGTGATGATCCGGTCCGGCACCGTATCCATCGGGTCACCGCCGAAGTACAGGTAGACACGCCCCGCGTCGGCCGCTCCCGGTGCGTCATAGCCGTAAGCGGTGACCACCAGATCGTCGAAGCCGTCCCCGTTCACATCGAAGCCGGAGGCGACCTGGGTTCCGGTGTAGTCGTAATCGTTCTGTCCGGGGAGGGTGAGGTCCGGCGTGTCGATCAGCCCGGGCAGGCCGCTGCCGCCGAAGAACACCCGCGCCGCGCCGGATGCCCGCCCGTCCGCGTTTTCAAATGGGGAACCCACCGCCAGATCGGCAAAACCGTCGCCATTCAGGTCGCCCATGGTGACCGCCAGCCCGAAATTCCCGTGGGTGACGGTGCCCTGATAAATGACGGCGGCGCTCTCCGTATCCGGGGGAGCCACCGTTCCAAGGTCTGCCCGCCCGTAAAACAGTTCCACCCGTCCCCGGTTGTCCTCGGTCAGGGGGGATAGCCCCCCGTCATCGCCGGGAGCCCCCACGGCGAGGTCCGAAAAACCGTCGCCATTCACATCGTTGCGGGCATTACCCACCGAGAAGCGGCGGGTCTGGCCGAAGGTGGCCGCGCCGGTGCCATCCACCGAAGCGATGCGCCAGTACCAGATGCCGGGGGAGGCGCTCCAGGGGATCGTCTGGGTGGCCGGACTCGGGATGTTCAAAACAGTGGTGAGTGTGGGGTCGAATGCCGGCGATGCCGCGATTTCCAGCCGGTAGGCGGTTGCGGTCGGCTCGGGGATCCAGACAAACCCCACGCTGTTGGTGGTCGGTGGCGCCGCCCCGATGCGATCGTCCTGCAACGGGTAGTTCATGCGGGGTGGGGCCAACGGCGTGCTGGTGCGGGTTACCGCAATCACCGTCGGCGGGCTCTCGTTGCCCGCCGCATCCACCTGCGTAAAGGAAAGCGTGTTGGCCCCGACGGCGGACAGCGGCACGGAAGCGGTAATCGCCGTGCCGGTTCCCGGCGGCACCAGCGGCAGGCCGTTCAACAGCAGACGGGCGCCATCCTCGCGGGTGCCGGTAATTTCCGTCGTGCCGGGCAGGGTGACGCTTTCGCTGGCGGCTGAAATGGCGGGTGCGAGGGGCGCGCCATTGTCCCGGCGGATGGTTACCGGCACCGGCGCGCTTTCGTTGCCCAGATCGCCCACGGCGGTAATTTGAAAGGTGTTTACCCCATCCACCAGCGCGACGGTGAGGGACCAATACCGGTCGCACCCAAGCGGAACCTGTTCCAGTCCATCCACGTGAATGGCGCTCCACGGATCCCGCTGGCCGGAGATTTCCATCTGCGCGCGGCTGGTAACCGTGGTCACGTCGCCCACTATCGGCACCGGAGGCATTTCCGGGGGTTGCGCTCCGCACGGCAACTCGGGGGAGGCGTCCGCGCAGGCGGACAACAGCAACGCGCAGGCCAGCCCCAGCCCGGACAGGGGTGACAGGCGGGTCATAAAACGGGTCCAATGGACAGGGTTTGCGCGTTCATCCGACACACACTGTAAGCAAAAGACATACCCTGGATAAAGCATGGAGCGGTTGAAAGGCATTCTGGCCCGCATCGACGGGCGCGGATACGGGGCCTACAAGGACATTCGTGGCGCGTGGCAATACCCGCGTATGACGTTGCACGTGGATCACGTGCAGGGCGACCCGTTTGCCAGTCCTTCCCGCCTGCGGCTAGAGATTCCCGCACGGGTTGCCGGGTTTCCGGCGGAACTGTGGAACACCCCCACCCGCCGTATCGCCCTTGAGGATTTTTTGGTGCGCGTCCTGGCCGCCGCGTTACCGGTGCGGGGCGGGGAGCGGGACGGTTCGGGCAAGTCGGGAGAGATCGGTGTGTGCCGCGCCACCCAGCAGGTGCTGTGGCGCAGCGCGGTGCGGGTGACCGCGTCCGGCCTGGAAGTTCGTGTTACCTGTGGTCTGCCCGCGCGGGGCAGAAAGGTGCTGGGGCGGGCGGCGGAGCGGTTGCTTTGCGTTGATCTGCCCCAACTGGCCGCCCGGCTGGAGTATGCCGCGCTGGACGCCACCGCCGTGCGCACCCACGTGGACTCCGTGGAGGACCAGCACGCCCTGCGCGCCCAGGTGGTGGAAAACGGCTGGGCGGCCTTTGTCGCCGACGGCGCGGTGCTGCCCCGAAACAGCGGCGTGGACGAGCGCCCCCTGGCGGACGGCCTGCGGTTCAAACGTCCGCCCACCCTCGCCGCCACGGTGCACCTGCCGCACGCCGGCGAGGTGACCGGCATGCTGGTGCCCGCCGGGGTGACCCTGATCGTGGGAGGTGGGTTTCACGGCAAGAGCACCCTGCTGAATGCCTTGGAAACGGGGGTGTACGACCACATCCCCGGCGACGGCCGCGAACGGGTGGTCACCGACCCCACGGCGGTAAAGGTGCGTGCCGAGGACGGGCGGCAGGTAACCGGGGTGGACATTTCGCCGTTCATTTCCAACCTGCCCTTCGGCCGGGCCACCGACCGCTTTTCCACACAGAACGCGTCCGGCTCCACCAGCCAGGCGGCGAACATTGTCGAGGCGCTGTATGCCGGGTGCCGCCTGTTGTTGATCGACGAGGACACCTCCGCCACCAATTTCATGATGCGCGATGCCCGCATGCAAAAGCTGGTGCGGGGAGAGCAGGAGCCGATCACCCCGCTGCTGCACCGGGTGCGCGAACTGTATGACCGGCACCGGGTCAGCTCGGTGGTGGTCATGGGTGGCAGTGGGGATTGGTTCGAGGTGGCGGACACGGTGATCCGCATGGACAGCTACCAGCCGTCCGATGTCACGGCCGAGGCCAGGGCACTGGCGGAGCCACGCCAGTTGGGAGATTTGTCCGGACTGTCCCCGATGGTCATAGCGGAGCCTCCCGGACGTGCTCCGGCCCTGTCTTCCGCCCGTGGCCGACGGGAGGTGAAGATCACTGCGCGGGACCGCGATACTCTCGAGTACGGTACCCACACCATCGATCTGAGCCGGGTGGAGCAGGTGGCCGACGTGGCCCAGACCCGCGCCATCGGCTGGCTGCTGCACCGTTATTTTGAGAATTATGCAGATGGAGGAATCGCCACTGAGGGTCTAGCCGCCCCCCTGGCTGATTTACAAGAAAACGGTTTTGACGGCCTTACCCCGTGGCCGATGGGCGATCTGGCGGCGCCGCGCCTTTTTGAACTGGCGGCGGCGCTCAACCGGGTGCGGCATATCAACCGGTAAGCAGCGCGGCAGCAATGGCCACTGCGCCCCACAGGGATAACAGCACCATTCGATAGGCCAGGCGCAGGTGGCGCAGTTCCGGGCGGGTCAGGCGGAGGGCAATGCGGCCGGGAAAGGTGTGGCCCCCCACGTATTCCGCCGCGAACAGCACCGGGATGGCGGCCAGTGCCAGCAGCAGCCAGCCGGTGGGGGTTTGCGGGACTGGAACCAGCGCCATCATCAGCAGCAGGGCGGGTGGCACCGCAAACACGGTGACCCATGCGGCGCGCGCGATCACGAAGCGCGCAGGGGTCAGAGGGACGCCGCCGAATGGCATCCGTTCGGCGGAAAAAAGGGTTGCTCTTACCTTGGCCATTTTACTCCCCATCCGAATTCGTCAATTCTGAACCGTCACCGGGCCGCCAGCACGGCCTCTTCCGCCACCTGCATCAGGTGTTCCACCGGCACCGCGCCGGACACCAGCCGGTCGCCGATCAAAAACGCCGGGACGCCGGTCACGCCGGCCCGCCGGGCGGCCACAAAGTTGCCGCGCAGGGCCTCCTCGAAACGGGGCTCGATCAGGGCCTCCTCGAACTGGGCCGTGCTCATGCCGGAGGCGGTGGCCACCTCCTCCAGCACACGGGTGTCGGCCAGGTTTCGACCGTGGCTCAGGTAGGCCGCAAACAGCCCCTCATGCACCTTGCGGAACACCCCTTCTCCCGCCTCCTTTGCGGCTTCCGCCAGCACCAGAGCCTTGTGCGAGTTATAGGTGTGGGTGCGCTCGAACAGGGGAATGCCTTCCTCCGCCGCCATATTGGACAGGTGGGCCATCATCTTGTTCCACAGGTCTGGGGGGTAGCCCAAGGCCTCCAGCGGCATTCCTTCCAGGGGAGTCTGCGGATGGATTTCCACCATGCGCCAGGTGATGTTGAGGGTAAACCGCTCCTCCAGCCGGGTGATGCGTCGATCCCCCACGTAGCAGAAGGGGCAGACGTAGTCTGAGAAGACAGTGACGGCCAACGGCGGACGCTCGGGCATAAGGCTCCCCACTTATTGCGAGACGTTACGGACGGTCCCCCTGCATGTTTCGGGGTAGGTTCTTCAACTATAGCCGCTGTTGCCGGATTTGGCAGGTGGGGGATTTCCCGCCGCCTATGCCGTGGCATGTTCCAGCAACTCTACCCACACTCGGACGCGCCCCTCGGGGCAGTCGGCTCCCGTGGAACCGCCGTGGGCCTCGGCCAGTTGGCGGACAATCGCCAGCCCCACGCCGGAACCGCCGCTGGAGCGGGCGCGGGACTTGTCCACCCGGTAAAAGCGCTCGAAAATCAGCGGCAGGTCGTCCGCCGGAATCGGCTCTCCGGTGTTCTCCACGCCGATGCGGATTTTGTGGTTCTCGCGCCCGGCGAACAGTTCCACCCGGCCCCCGCGCGGGGCGTGGCGGCAGGCGTTGTCCAGCAGGTTGCGCAGGATCTGTGCGAGGCGAGCCGGATCGGCCCGCACCGTGGTCACGCCAGGACCGATGGTCACCACCGCCTTCAGGTCCTTTTCATCGAAACACGGTTGGGAAAGCTCCCGCGCCGAACGCAGGGCGTCGGCCAGGTCCACGGTTTCGGGGTTAAGCACCAGCCCGGCGGCGTCGGCACGGCTCAGTTCGCCCAGGTCGTTGACCAGATTAACCAGCCGCAGCACCTCCTCGTTGAGCATCGCATAGGTCTTCTGATCCGGCTGCACCACTCCGTCCCGCAAGCCCTCCAGGTAGCCGCGCACGTTGGTGAGGGGGGTGCGCAACTCGTGGGCCACGTCGGCCACCATGGTTTTTCGCAACTGTTCGATGCGCGCCAGGTTTTCCGCCATGGCATTGAAGGCTCGCCCCAGTTCCCCCACCTCGTCCCCGGAAGCCGCCGCCACCCGCTGATCGTATTCCCCCAGCGCAATGCGCCGGGACACCTCGGCCATCTGGTACAGGGGCTTCAGCAGGCGCCGGGTGAGCAGGGCGCTCACGCCCACCGCCGCCACCAGTCCCGCCGCACTGGCCCACACCATGTAGCGGTGCACGGCGTCCAGGAACATGGCGTGGGTTTCCGCCGGGTTCACGTGGTACTTGTCCATCAGCACCATGAAGTAGTCCGCCGCCAGGTAGTCGATGGCCACCCAGACCCCGGCGATCACCGCCACGATCAGTGGCAGGTTGATGGCCAGCAGTTTGGTGAGCAGGCGGATCTTCACCGGGCGTTGCCCACATTTTCGGGGGTGACGAAACGATAGCCGGTGCCGCGCACGGTGAGCAGGTAGTCCGGGTGGGCCGGGTCGGTTTCGATCTTCTGGCGCAGGCGTCCCACATGAACGTCCACCACCCGGTCAATGACCACGCTGCCATCCGTGTGCAGCCGCTCCAGCAGTTCGTCGCGGGTGAATACCCGCCCCGGCGCGCCCATCAGGGTGGCCAGCAGGCGGAATTCCGAGGGGGTGAGGGTCACGTCGCCGCTGTCCCGAAGCAGCCGGTGTTGCTCCGGCATCAGGGTCAGATCGCCGATGACGATAGCGCGTTCCGTCGCCACCACGGGGGAGGCGCGGCGCAGGATGGCCTTCACCCGCGCCACCAGTTCCGCCGGGGAAAACGGTTTGACCACGTAGTCGTCGGCGCCGATGGTCAGGCCCACGATGCGGTCTACCTCCTCGGCACGGGCGGTGAGCATCAGGATTGGAACGTCGGAAACCGCGCGCAGGCGGCGGCACACCTCCCAGCCGTCCACACGGGGCAGCATCAGGTCCAGAATCACCAGCGCGGGGCGGATGCGCCGGGCTTCGGCCAGCGCGGTTTCGCCGTCGGCGGCCAAGGTGACGGCAAAGGATTCCCGGGTCAGGTATTTTTCCACCAGGGCGGCGATGTTGGGGTCGTCTTCCACGACCAGAATCGGTTTCGGCATGCGGTTACTCCGCTTCCAAACATAGCATGGCCACTCGGAACCGTTAGAAATGTAACGGAATCTTTATGCGCCCTCCGGGGCTACCCGCCCGCCACTGCAAACGAGCCGTGGATGCCGTCCACCACGTATTGCACCGAGAGGGCCGCCAGAATCAGCCCCAGCAGACGGCTGACCGCGTTGGTGCCGGTTTCGCCCATACGGCGCATGATCCGGTTGGCCGCCAGCAGGCACAGCAGCACCAGCCCCAGCACAAACAGCATGATGCCGATGGTGCCGATAAAGCGCAGGGTGCCCTCCGAGCGGTCGGAGAACAGCAGCACCGTGGTCATGGCGCCGGGGCCGGCGATGAGCGGGAAGGCCAGCGGGAAAATGGCCACGTCGCTCTTGTGCAGGGCCTCCTCCTGCTCGCTGTCGGTGGTGGAGCGCAGGCCCGACTGGCGGGCGAAGATCATGTCCATAGAGAGCAGGAACAGCAGGATGCCGCCGGCGATCTGGAAGGCGGGCAGGGTGATGCCGAACAGCTCCATAAAGCCCCGCCCCACAAAGGCGAAGGCGATCAGGATCAGGGTGGCGGTGAACACCCCTTGCACGGCGATATGCCGCCGGTGGACCGGCGCCACCTGATGGGTGATGGCCCAAAAAATAGGCACCATTCCCAGCGGGTCGAGCACCACCAGAAAGGTGACGAATTCGCTGATCATCCGCTCGTCCATTACGCCCCCTTATTCCCCTTCATGCCAGTATATCCGGGGAGAGCGCGCACGGTCAGTCCAGCGCCACCAACGCCAGACCGCTCAGGGTGAGGGCCAGCCCGGTTTGCTGCATGCCGCTCAGCCGCTCCTTCAGCAGCACCCGCGCCAGGGTAACGGTGAACAGGGGGATGGTGGCCGAAACCGGCGCCACCAGCGACAGCAGGGTGTGGGTGAGGGCCTCGCAAAAGAACACGAACGCCGCCGCGTCCAGCAGCCCCGCCGCCACCAGCGGCAGACGGCACCCGGCGGGGGGCAGGGTCACCCGGCGGGCCGCCAGCAGCCAAAGCAACAGGGCGGCCACGCCGATGATGCGCACCCACAGGGCCACGCTGTTGGGGTCGATGCGGTCCACGCTCAGCTTCATTCCGAACAGGGACATGCCGAACAGCAGCGCGCACAGCAGGGCCGGAGCCACGCCCAGGGCGATCCGGCCACGGGGCGGCGCGGCGCCTTCCTGGAGGTTCTGGCCTTCCGGATGCGGACCCCCTTTCTGGATGGACAGCAGCGCCACCCCGGCCAGCACGCAGGCCCCGCCCGCCAATTGCCACGGCAGGGGCCGCTCCCCCAGCAGGATCAGGGCCAGACCCACCGGAATTACCGCGTTGCCCGCCGCGATGGGGGATACCACGCTGAGCACCCCCACCTTGAGGGCCCGGTACAGGGCCGCATATCCCCCCACCGCCAGCAGGGCGGTGATGACGATGGTCAGCCGGTCGCCCGCAAGCACCGGCGCCACCCCCTGGGGAACCACGTAAAGCGCCACCCCGATGCCCCCCACCACCAGCACCCCGAGCAGGGTTTCAAAATCCCCGTAGCGGCGCGTCACCCCCCGTGCCAGGAAGTCGGCCACCCCCCAGCAGGCCGAGGCGGCCAGCCCCAGCAGAATTCCCAGCATCAGGCCGTCGATGGGCATCCTATGCGGCCGGGAACGGCGGGGCGTCCAGTTTTCCCGCCGTCAGGTCCGCCTCCGCCTGCATCAGCCGTTCCGGGGTGCCCAGGTCGGACCAGTAGCCGGTGTGGATGTGGCCCATCAGGGTTTCTCCCGCGGCCAGCGCCTGCATGTACGGCTCGGTGATGGCGAAGGGGCCCCGGCGTTCGGCCAACGGCTTCAACAGCCGGGGGGCGATGATCTGGATGCCGGTGAACATGTACTCCCGGGTGGCGCCACCGGTGTCGGTGGTCAGAAAGCGGCGGATGCGCCCGGCGTCATCGGTGGCAATCACCCCGTAGTGCTCCGCCGCCGGATCGGGGCGCAGCACCAGCGTGGCCAGCGGCTCCCCGGATGGGTGGGCGGCATGGGTGGCGATCAGCGCGTTCAGGTCCGCGTCCACCAGAATGTCGCTGTTGATCATCAGCACCGGGGCGTCCGCCAGTTCCGGCGACTCGTTCAGCGCGTTCGCCAGTCCACCGCCGGTGCCGAGAATTTCGGCCTCGTGGTGCCAGACCACCCGTACCCCCCAGCGGGAGCCGTCGCCGATGGCTTCCGGCAGCTGCGCCCCCAGATGGTGGGTGTTGATGTGGACCTGGCGGATCCCCGCCGCCGCCAGCCGGGTCAGCACCCGGAACACCATCGGTTGTCCCCCCAGCGGGATCAGCGGCTTGGGCACCCGGTCGGTGAGGGGGCGCAGCCGCTCTCCCCGGCCCGCGGCCAGCAGCATGGCGCGGGTCACGCTCATTCAGGCTCCATCTCCGGGTCCAGCGCCGCCAGCGCCTTGGCCAGCGGCTTCAGATCGTCGTAGCGTGACAGAATCCAGCGGGCGCGGGCCAGGCAGGTGGGCACGTCCTTCAGAAAGGCGGGATTGCCCTTTACCCGGTCGATGTAGACAAAGCGCCCGGCGGCCTTGAGCAGCCGCTGGAAGGCGGTCAGGTTGAGGGCACGGGGGAAGCTCATGTCCAGTTTGGCCGGGGCCTGGGCCCAGTAGCGGGCGGTAAGGTCAGAGGGCACCTCCTCCGGCAGGGTTACGTAGGGGTCCCACAGCAGGGAGGCCAGATCGTAGGTGGCGGGGCCGAGCAGGGCGTCCTGAAAATCGATGATGCCCAGGTGGCCATCCGGCTTCACCATCAGGTTGCGACTGTGGTAGTCCCGATGCACCAGCACCTGCGGCTGGGCGGCGATCTCGGCGGCGATGCGGCCAAAATACTCGTCCAGCACCTTCCTGCGGGCCGCGTCCACCGGCTGCCGGTAGCGGGCCTCGATGCCGTACTCCACGTAATGCTGGAACTCCCACAACAGCAGTTCCTCCCCGTAGACGCGGTGGGTGGCCACGCAGCCGTCGTCCAGTTTGGTGTCCCGCTGCATGGCGGCCAGATGGTCGATGGCCTCCCAGTAGAGGGCCATGATGTCCTCTTCCGGCCTGCCCTCGATGGCGGCCATCAGGGAGCGGTCGCCAAAGTCCTCCAGCAGGATCAGGCCGTGTTCCATGTCCTGGCCGATCACCTCCGGCACCGGAAGCCCCGCTTTGGCCAGATAGCGCTGCATGTTGAGGAACGGCAGTTCCTCCACCGGCACCTCCCCGGTCACCGCCTCCTCGCTCTTTTTGAACCCTTCCGCGTCCGCCAGCTGCATCAGGATGAAGGGGGCATCCCCCTGGGTTACCCGGTAGTAGCGGCGGTTGCTGGCATCGCCCGCCAAAGGGTCCAGGTGGAACGGTCCGGAGCCGGGAAGCAGCGCGGCAACGTGGGGGTGGATGGCGTCGGTCACGAAGGGTCCTGCACGGGGGTGGGTGAAATCCGAGGACGCTCATTATGGCATAGGGAGGAATGAATTCCGTTGCCCTCCAGACGGTGAATTCGTTCTCCGAAAAGCATATGATGCGCGCGCAACGGTACATCCCGGGCCTGCGGGCGGGCAGGTTTCAGCCATTTCTTGCGAAGGATTTTTCCGGTGGATATTCAATTGACGGAGTTGGAGGCGCGGGTGCTGGGGTGTCTGGTGGAGAAGCAGATCACCACCCCGGAGTATTACCCGATCACCCTCAACGCGCTGACCAACGCCTGCAACCAGAAGAGCAACCGCCACCCGCTGGTGGCCTTTGCCGATACCGACGTGGTGCGCGGCCTGAACGGCTTGCAGACCAAGAAGCTGAGCGTCACCACCTATCTGGCCAACAGCCGGGTGCCCAAGTACCGCCACGTGCTGCCGGAAAAGGCGGAACTGACCAAGGCCGAAACCGCCATCATCACCGAGTTGCTGCTGCGCGGGCCGCAGACGGTGGGCGAACTGCGCACCCGTGCCTCGCGCATGCACGAGTTCCACGACCTGGATTCGGTGCAGCAACGGCTGGATGCCCTGGCCGAACGCGGTTTTGTGATCCAGTTGCCGCGCCAGCCGGGGCGCAAGGAGAACCGCTATGCCCACCTGCTGTGCGGTGAGCCGGTAATCCCCGACGAGCCGGAGCGGGCCCCCGCGCCGGAATCCGCCACCGAACGGGTGCGCGTGGAAAACGAGCGCCTGAACGCCCTGGAGGCGGAGGTAAACGGCCTGCGCGAGGATTTTGCCGCCCTCAAGGCCGAGTTCGCTGCGTTCAAGGCGGAATTCGGCTGATCCCCGGCGGGCGGTGCGATCCGCCGCCCGCCATCCGGTATGAAAAAGAGCCACCGGCGCCCCGCCCCGTGGCACCGGCCGATGCGCCCCGCCGCGCGGGGGACCGGGATCGGTGGGCAACCTACGGCACCCCCCTGAATCGCCCCCCTGCGCACGTGGTGGAGCCCGCGTTTTTGGTGTTTGTGGCTTCCCCCGGTTACGCAAAAACAATCGGTTATCCAGAAATTCCCTGCCGGAATCGGCGGATGTTCCGGGGCGATTCCAGGGGGAAATCGTGCTACTTCGCTTCGCAAACAGCAAAGCTAAACCGTGGGCCACGGTATTCCATGAGTCATAACCATCTGACAACGTGGCATTTTTGGCCGTTTGTGGGCACGGCCGATTTATTTCGCACAAAATCGGATGAAAGTCCAGAACCGATTGTTTTTAAATTAAAAAACGCGTTTGTGGTTGCTAAATGAAACACGGTGAAAATTAACGGTTTCCGCGCGCAGAACCGGTTGTTTTTGTGGAATAAAAACCGCTTTGTGGGGGCGTTTCGCACCGTGGGTTTCGCATGTTCACGGTGACCTCGGAACGGAATATCAAGGGGTTCTGAAGGCCGGTAGCACGATGCGGTGGGGTGAACCGGGAATTTTTCCGGATGATTTTCAGAACCCATTGAAAATGTGGAAAAAAAGTGGCTTTGTGGAGGGGCCGGTCTGCGAAACGAAACGCGCAGAAGGGATTGAAAATATGGGGATTTCCGGATTTGTGGAAACGCGGTTCACGGTGGGGTGCGTTTGGGCGATGGGGGTTTGCGGGGGGTTGCCGGGGTCCGGGAAGGGGGAGGCGGCTGGAATTCATTTCATTTAACGACAAATT
>JAOUMB010000007.1 GCA_029881725.1 Nitrospirota bacterium | reverse complement strand
AGTTATGGCAGGAGGAAACCGGATAAGGAAACGGCCAATTTGTCCCCTACGATACCAACCCCAAACCCACCCGATGCCCCCACGGCACGGCCCATCGACGATAGCCAATACAGAACGCAAGGCGGCTGGTCATTTCCACCGAAAGAGCTCCAATCAACCCTCTACAGTCACATACCGCCGTGCGCGCAGCACACCCCCTTGTCCCCCTCCGGGGGATAAGGGATGGGGATTGGGGGGGCGCAAAGGACATGGAAGAAACAAAAGAAACGGCATACGACCCATGCACCCCACCCCACCCAACCATTCACATTCGCATGAAAAACCATCCCACCCATTCATATAGATACAACGCCACAGGTAACACCCCCCATTTCCCCCGTTTACCTAAACATTCCCCCCTTTCCAACCGACTGTAGACGAATACAGGATGGAGAACCGCCATGAAAAAAGCCCGCCCGAAACGCAAACCGACCACCCCCAAAACCCGCGCGCCGCGCATTGCGGTGGAGGGCAAGGTGACCGTGGAGATCGGCCTGGCGGGTGAAATCCCCGAGACGGTCGGCGATGTGCGCAATATCAACCACATGGGCCTCTACATGTGGACCGATCGCGCCCTGCCGGAAGAGGCCGAAGTGGACTTCCGCATCACCTTTCCCAGCCAGGGCGAGGCCATCGACGGCCACGGGTGGGTGGTGTTCAGCAACGAACGCAGCATTGCCGTCCAGTTCGACGATTGGGACCGGGACACCGGCAAGGCCCTGGATTCGCTGTTGAAACGGTGCCGTCCCGCCGCCGCGTAATTTTTTCCATTTTCCGGCGCGCCCCCCTAAAGGCCGGCCCGCCATCCGGCCGAAATGGAATGCGCTATCTTTGTATACAGGGAGGTATATCATGTCACGACCCCGGCCTCTCCGGCCCACAACCAACCGGCAGTCGCGGGACCAGCGCCTGGACATGCTCGGCCGCGTGACCGCAAAAATCCGCAAGGTCGGCACCGATGACGTCATTCACGGACGCGTCAAATGCCTTAATCTGCGCGGCCTGTTCACCTGGTGCGAACTGCACCTGCCGGACGATACCGAGTGCGAAATCCATCTGGATTTCCCCGACGAACAAATCGCCATCGACGGCCTGGGCTGGGTGGTTTACTCCGAAGACACCGGCATGGCCATCCAGTTTGACGAGTTCAGCGCCGAAAACGCCCGCAAGCTGGCCAGCATCCTCGCCCTCCACGTGGCCCGCCTGGCGGCCTGAACCCGCCCGGCCAAAGGCGGAGGGGGCCTCGCCGACATTCGGCACAGGATGGAAAACCACCCCGCGCCCCCCATGGGGAAACCGCGCCACACCAGCCGCCGAACGGGATGTATCTTGTTGATTTATCATGCAACACACCCATTTTATGCCCCATATAATTGCATAAAGTAACGGCTGTTTCCTTCCGATCAGAAGATCAGGCGCGGGGTTGCCCTGGGAGGGAAGCCATGAAAAAGCAACGTCCAGTCCTGTCGGGAACCTTCACCCGTCCCCCACGCATCAACGTGGACGGGCTGGTGGACGTGCACTACCGCCTGTCCGGCGAACCGTTCGGCGCCGGCGGCGGCGCGAGCAAACTGAGCACCAACGGCATGCGCGTCCAATGCGCCCGCCCCCTGCCGCCAGGGGCCGCCTGTGACTTCCGCATCGACATGGCCGACGCCCCCCTGTCGCTGGAAGGGGCCGGATGGGTGGTGTTCGCCAACGAAGACAGCATGGCCATCCAGTTCGACGACGACGTGGACCCGGAATTTACCGACCACCTGATGCGCTACCTGAGCCGCCATGTGGACCGCTCCGAAAACGCCTGAGCCCGTCCGGCCCGCCACATTAAGACTAAAGATTAGGCAATTAATGCCGAAAGGAAGTCGAGCCGGACCCTTCCGGCGTGATCGGAATTGATGCATGCGCAAGGGATTTACACGCAGAGACGCCCGCCATCGCGGCCAACGCCGCGACGTCCGCCCCGGACGGCGGGTGACCAATGCCGCCAACCGGCCGCCCCGCCATCAGGTGGACGGCCGCGTGGGCGTGGCCCTGCGCATCGCCGGAGACGGGCTGGAAGTGCTGGGGCACGCCGACCAGATCAACCTGCACGGCCTGCACGCGGTCCTGGACCGCCAATTGCCCCCCGAGGCACCCTGTGCCGTGCGTCTGGAGCTGATCGACGCCGACACGGTGCTTACCGGCCGTGGATGGGTGGTCTATTCCACGGAGTCCGGCACCGCAATCCAGTTCGAGGAACTGGCCCCGGAAACCGCCCGCCTGCTGGCCGGATACCTGACCCCTCCCGCCACCCGCTGACCCCCTCCATCCCCGAAAACGTATGCTCCCGTCCCTCCGTTCGGGGCGCGCGGACATTTTTTATGCGTATGCCGTTCATCTGACTGGCCGCAGCCTCCGAAGAGACCGGAGCGATGGGAATATGTGCACCTGCCAGGGAGGGGACCATGCACAGAAGACGACCGGTACGTCCGGCCACCACACCGGAGACGCGGCCGTTCCGTTACGATGTTTCCGGCCGGGTGGGCGTGGCCCTGAAGCTGGCGGCCACCGGCCGCGAAGTTCTGGGAACCGCCGACAAACTCAATCTGCACGGCATGCATGCGCACTTCGGGCGCTGGCTGCCCCCCGAATCGCCCTGCATGGTGCGCCTGGAACTGATCGACGCCGATCTGGCCGTGGATGCCGCCGGATGGGTGGTCTACTCGGAAGGCGGCCACACCGCGGTCCAGTTCCGCCCCTTTCCCCCGGACACGGCGGATGTCCTGGCCCGCTACCTGCACCCGCCACGGATGGACTGACGGCGCGTCAGGCCAGCCGCGCCCCGTTGGCCACTCGCAACGCGGGGCGCACCAAAACCACCCGGCCATCCGGTTCCACCACCCCCAGCGTCAGCACCTCGGATTTCACTCCGGCCACCCGCACCGGGGAAAAGTTGACCACCGCCAGCACCTGGGTTCCCACCAGTTCATCCAGCGGGTGACACTGGGAAATCTGCGCCGAACTGGCCCGCACCCCCAGTTCCGGGCCGAAGTCGATGTGCAGCACATAAGCGGGCTTGCGGGCGCCCCGGTTCCATTCGGCGGAAACCACGGTCCCGGCGCGCACGTCCACCTTGAAAAAATCATCCAGGGTGATCGGGGTCGGCGGCATCGGACCGTCAGCGGCCACTGCGGCTCCACAGGCCGCGCAGCACGCGGTAGGCAAAGGGTGCGTCGGACACCGCGAACTTGTGCGGCCCCTCCCCGTCACCGGCCAGATGAATGTCCACGGTGGTATCGACCAGATTGATGCCGATCACCCGCTCCCACGGCATGCGCACGGTCCATTTGCCGCCCACCACGGTCACCGCCCGATCGCTCACCCCCAGCACCGCTTCCAGTTCACGGGTTTCCGCATCCCGCTTGAAAACCTCGTGCAGCGACCCGAGGCCGGTTTCCGGGACCGCGTCCCCCAGCCCCTCCAGGGCGGAACTGACCATCCGGCGCAGGCGCCGCATGTACAGGTAGCGCACCGGACCGAAGCACCACATGAGGTTCTCGCCCGGCGCCAGCGGCAGCGGAAAGCGCGCCTCGAAGGCATCCGGGTGGGGAGGATTCCCGGCCAGGATCTCGCGCTCGAAATGGGCCGCGGCCAGCATCCGGAACACCCCGCCGCTGTCCAGTTCCTCGCGCTGCACGCCCAGGGCGCGGGGCAGTTCCAGCAGGCGCGTCTCCTCCTCCGCCGAAACCCCGTGCGCAAGGGCCTCGCGCACCGCCTGCTCCCAGTTTTCGATCACCATGAAGTGCAGTTCCGCATCGGTCAGATGCCCGGCGGTGGCCAACTCCCGGATCGACGCCGCCACCTCGGCGGCGGGGCGCCCCGCCTGCAGAACGGTAAGGCACAGTTCGGGAATGGCGGTATCGGCCTTTTCCCGGGCCTGCTTGCACTCCGGGTGGGAGGCGGAAATCAGTCCGGCGGATTGGCCGCAGTAAGTGCATTTTGCCACGCGTAACGCTCCCCTTTTTACGGTCCCCCCACCCCTTGCCGAACAAGGCTCGGGAGGCAGAT
This sequence comes from Nitrospirota bacterium, assembly GCA_029881725.1. GTDB lineage: Bacteria > Nitrospirota > JACRHL01 > JACRHL01 > JACRHL01 > JAOUMB01. Next base: position 83,859 of record JAOUMB010000007.1, on the reverse strand, counting down.
TAGCCGAAGCGGTTCGGCAATACCACCCCATCTCCAGCCGATATCACGATAAATCAGCCACTTGACGGAACTTGTGTTTTTGTTACAGTGAACCTTCGATGGGTGCCACTCCTCGGGAGCGGCCGGGTGACAGGGAAGTCATTCAGATGGGGAGCAATCTGACATGCGCGGTTTCATCGGGGTATTGCTGGCGCTCGGCGCCATGTTGCTGGCCGGCTGCAGCAGCGACACAACCGTCAGTAGCACACCGGGCTTCTCCACCCGCAATCCCCTTCCATCCCCCAATGCGACCGGCGTCGCCACCAACCCCCGCATTGCGGTCACCTTCAGTATGCCCGTCAATGCCGCCACGGTTACCACGGCAACCTTCACCCTTTCCTCCGCTGCCGGAGCGGTGGCGGGAACCGTGGCCGTGGATCCGACCGGGGGACAGGCCACCTTCACCCCCGGTGCGGCGCTAACGGCCAACACCCGGTACACGGCCACCGTTTCCTCCGGAATCCGGTCGATGAGCGGAATTTCGCTCGCCTCCTCGTCATGGGCGTTCACTACCGGAGCCGCCGCCGACACGACAGCGCCCTCAATCATCGACATCGACCCTCTGGACGGAAGCCTGGGCGTCTCCACTTCAACCCGGCTCACGGTGTTGTTTTCGGAACCCATCGACGGGTTCACGTTCGACGCGTCCAAGGTGACCCTGACCGGTCCTTCGGGCCCTGTGGTCACGAGGGCCGCGGCTTTCGGAAGTTTCGGGTATGTGTTCCCCATGAGTACCCTGGAAGCGAGCGCGGTGTACACGGTAACCATCAGCAACGTGGTGGATCTGGCCAACAACGTCCTGTCGCCCCCGTTCTCCTCGACCTTCACCACCATCGGACCGTTCTCCGACCTCACACCGCCCACGGTAACCGCCACCACCCCGCTGGACGCCGCCACCGGGGTCGGCCTCTCCTCCGGTGTCAGCGCCTCCTTTTCAGAGCCGATGCTCGCCAGCACCCTCACCCCCGCCACGTTTACGGTCAGTGACGGCCTGACCAATGTGCCCGGGTCGGTATCCTATTTCTCCCAAACGGCCACCTTCCTGCCTTCCATCGCGCTGTCCGTGGCAACCACCTACATCGCCACCATCACCACCGGCGCCACGGATCTGGCGGGAAATCCGCTGGCCGCCAATCATGTCTGGACCTTCACCACCACGGCCACTCCCGACACCACCCCGCCCACGGTCACCCTGTCCTTTCCGAACAACGGCGCAACGGGTGTTTCCGCCACTGTTATTCCGTATGCCGTGTTTTCGGAACTGATGGATTCCGCCACCGTGAATGCCACCACCGTAACGCTGACGGAAGGCACCATACCGGTAGCCGGAACGGTGGCCTATTCGGGCAACCTTGTGGAATTCATTCCCACGACCGCCCTGAATTTGGGGGCCACCTATACCGCCACCATCACCACTGGCGTCACCGATCTTCCGGGCAACGCGATGGCGGCCAATCACGTCTGGTCATTCACCATCGCGGGGAGCGCCGACATCACGCCCCCCACGGTTTCCAGCACCACACCGGCCTCCAATTCCGTGGGCCTGGATCCGGCCGCCGTTTCCATTTCAGTCACGTTCTCCGAGCCGGTAGACACGCTTACGCTGGTCTCTCCCAACATCTACGTGTGGAACAACAGCCTGAACACGGAGGTCACCGGAACCTGGAATCTGGTGGGAAATACCGCCACCTTTACGCCAACCGCGCCCCTGACCGACAATCACGTGTTCGCAGTCGTTGTGACCACGGGAGTCCTGGATCTGGCAGGCAATCCGGGCCCCCCGGACCGGCAGGTGTTCAATTTCACCACGGTCGGACGCACCGGAAAATTTGCCTATTCCGCCGATTCCGGGGCGCTGTCCATCAGTGCCTATACCATTTCGCCCACCACCGGGGCCCTGACCGCGGCGGGTGGCAAAACGGTAGCCGGAGCGCCAACGGCGTTGGCGGTGGATCGATCGGGGAGCTTCCTGTATGCAGGGGTTTCCGGCACCAATCAGATCTCGCCGTTTTCCATCAACGCCACCACGGGAAGCCTGACCGCCCTGGCCTCGGTCGCCCTGGGGGTCGCTCCCACCGGGATGGCGGCATCTCCGGACAAATCGTTCCTGTGCGTGGTGGAAAGCACCACCGGCACCCTGTCCTCGTTCCCGATCAACCCGGATGGAACCCTGGGCGCCAAAACGGTGCAGGGCACTGGGATGACCAACCCGCGCAGCGTGATCGTGGGCCCCAACGGCATGTTCGTTTACGTGGCGGACCGGGCGCTCAGCAACCTGCACGCTTACGGTGTAACCGGGGCGGGCGGCGCACTTACCCTTGAAGGAACGCATGCTTCCGGCTCCGGCCCGGTGGCGCTGGCCACCAGTCCGATCGGATGGTTCGTCTACACCGCCAACAACGCCGGCAATTCGGTATCGATTTATTTCAACGATTTATGGTCGTACAACACGCTCGGGATCTACAGTCTTGTGTATACGGGGTCGGCGCCTACCGGCGCTTCCCCCACGGCGATCGCCATCCACCCTTCCGGCCAATACGCGTACGTGGCCAACGGAGCCGACAATACAATCTGGGTCTATTCCCGGGATACCATGACCGGCGGACTCACATCCCTGGGCCTGACCGCGCAGGTGACCACCGGGTCCAGCCCGTCGGCCATCAGCATCGACCCGTCGGGGAAATTCCTGTATGTCACCGGCAAGTTGAGCACCAATGTAATGGCCTTCGCCATCAACGCCAACGGTACACTTACGTGGAAAGCAACCACCGCCACCAGCCTGGGACCGATTGCCGTGGCGACCACCGCCGGTCCCTGACCGCCCGTTCGGGTGCACCCCCCCATCCCTCCGGGACGGCCAGGACACCCGATCGGCGCGGTTAGCGAGGAGACCCCATCATGCTGATCATCCCGCGCCGCATCGTGGACGCCATGTTCGCCCACGGCATCAAGGAAAAGCCGCTGGAGTGCTGCGGCTTCCTGGGGGCCAACGCGGCGCGTGAGGTGAAGGTGATGATTCCCGCCTATAACTGCGATCAGTCCACCATGACCTTCTCCGTGGGCCCCAAGGCAACCGAATACGCCTACCGCCGCTGTGAGGAAAAGGGGCTGGAGGTGGTGTGCATCTTCCACAGCCACACCGAATCCAGCCCGGTGCCATCCATCGCCGACGTGGTGCAGGCCGAAAACTCCATCGCCAGCCTGGACCCGGACTTCCGCTGGATCATCATGGGCCTGCGCGACCCGCAGAACCCGTTGATGAAGGCCTACAAAATCGCCAACCGCAACTATGAGGAAACGGAAATCCGCATCGTCGACTGACCCCGGCCCGCTCCTCCCCACCAGCCCTTCCCGACCTGTTTTCCGTTTGAATGGCAGGGTACGGATCCTGAAAAATTCGCAGGATTTCCCGCGCCAGGGCCTTAATTCTTCTGAAAACCGACCGATACGAACTACAGCCATGAAACGGAGACCCGCGAAACCCATCACCACTCCACTCACCCGCCCCCCGCGCGCGGTCGTGAGCGGGCAATTGCGCGCGGCCCTGTGCATACCGGGGCAGATGGAGGTATTCGGTGACGTGCAGGACCTGAGTGAAGGGGGCATGTTCCTGCGCACCTACGAGCGTTTTCCGCAGGACTGCCCGTGCGAATGCCGGCTAATCGTGGATGACGGCCCCGCCGATATCCGGTTGCGGGGGTGGGTGGCGCACCTGAAGGAAGTGGGCATGGCCGTTCAGTTCGACGAACTGGACAGCAAAACCCGCGACGAGGTGCACCGCATCATGAACCTGGCCGCCGCGGGCTTCAGCAGTCCCCCCGCCTGACGGCTTCTCAGCCCGAAAATCCGGACCCGGTGCGCACGCGGAAGCCGTCGAAGCGTTCCGTGCCGGTATAGTCCAGCACCTCCACCCCATCCACCCGCGCCCTCGGGGGACCTTGATGCACCGCGTCGAGCAGGGCCTGAACGGCTGCGGGGTCGCCACTGGCGACCAGATGCACCCGCCCGTCGGGCAGGTTCTCCACGTAGCCGGAAAGCCCCAGCCCCAGTGCGGTGGTGCGCGTAAAATCGCGAAACCACACCCCCTGAACCACCCCCGAAACCAGCGCTTCGACCGCCCGTTGTGTCACCGTTTTCCTCCTGTTTCGCCCCGTCCGGCGGGTGCCCAAGTATAGGACGCCCGCCGGAGCCCGGGCTACTGCCGGAGGGCGGTGTTCATCTCCACCAGATGGGCAATCATCACCTGATAGCCGAGTTGTTCCTGCACCTCGCCCCGGCGCCGTTCCGCCAGCGTCATGGTGGCCACCTGGTAGCCGATTTTTTCCTGACCGGCCTGGTGATAGCGGCTCGCCAGCGTGCCTTCGGCACCCATGCCGGACAGTTCGCGCACCATTTTCTGCCACCCTTCCAGCTCCTTGTTCTGGGCGTGGTGCATGCCCACGTAGTGCCCCAGGCTGAATGCGTACCCGGCCCGCTCCTGAAGCACGCCGGTGAACTCGGAGAGGGGCACCGAGTATGCGGATGCCTCGGTCATCGGGTCCATGGAGCGCACCCCGGAACCCTGCACGGTGCCGCCCCACAACAGCGTTAGCACGGTGGCGGCCAGCAGCATGCCGCCCAGTCCGGCGGCCATCCGCCGGGTGTTCCCTTTGCGAATCATAACGACCTCCCCTGCGCTTCGACAGGGCCGCCCTTCCCTTCCCAATCCCGGGTGCCATACGGGCAGCCGCCGATTTGTGACTTTCTTTCAACCTACCACCCCCGTTTGGGGAGCGCCAGCCAGCGCCCTGCCGGGCCCCTGTCCGGTGGTACAATGCCGCTTCCACGGTTTTACCTTCACCCACGCGGATTAACACGATTCCCATGAGCACGATTCTGGACGGCAAGGCCATTGCGGCGCGCATCCGCCAACAGGTTGCGGAGCGGGCCGGGAAACTGGCCATGCGCGGCATCACCCCCTGCGTGGCGGTGATCCTGGTGGGGGAGAACCCGGCGTCAGAGGTTTACGTGCGCAACAAGGAACGGGCCTGCCAGGAGGCTGGCATCGCATTCCGGCTGACCCGCCTGCCCGCAAGCGCCGTGGAAACCGAAATTCTGGAGGCGATTCGCGGCCTGAACGCCGACCCGGCGGTGCACGGGGTGCTGGTGCAGCTTCCGTTGCCCGGGCACATCAACGAGAACCGGTGCATCGACGCCATCGACGCCGCCAAGGACGTGGACGGCTTTCACCCGTGGAATGCGGGGCTGGTGGCGCGCGGCGAGGCGGTTCTGGCGCCGTGCACACCACTGGGGGTCATGCGTCTGCTGGCGGAATCGGGAATCCCCGTGGCCGGAAAGCACGCGGTGGTGGTGGGGCGTGGGGCAGTGGGACGGCCGCTGGCCGACATGCTGGTGCGGGCCGATGCCACGGTCACCGTGTGCCATTCCAAAACCGTCGATCTGGCCGCCCACACCCGGGAGGCCGAGTTGCTGTTCGCGTGTGCCGGGGTGCCGCGCATGATCAAGGCGGACATGGTGCGCCCCGGCGCCGTGGTGGTGGACGTGGGCATTCATCGCGCGGACGACGGAAAGCTGTGTGGCGACGTGGATTTTGATGCGGTGCGGCAGGTGGCCGGCGCGATCACCCCGGTACCGGGCGGGATCGGCCCGATGACCGTGGTCATGCTGCTGGCCAACACGGTGCAGGCCGCCGGGGGCTAGGCGAACGGCCTAGCCCGTCTGGATCGGGGGCACCCTAGGAGGCAGCCTGCCTGGGCGGCAGACGCGCCTTCTCCAGACAGCACTCCACGCAGTGCAGTACACGGGCCCGGTTGAAGGCCACCCCCCGGCGCGGGGAGAGTTCCAGAATCACGTTGTCATTGCTGGCACTGGCGGCCATGGAGCCGATCTCCGCCGGCAGTGGAGCGGAGCATCCGCAGGAACCGTCGCGGCACCCGCGCAGGGCGGAAAGCAGGCGGGGGGCATCCACCCGGCTGCGCGCCACCGACACCTCCACCCGACGACCGACGAAACGGATTGAACACTCCATACCCACCTTCCCGGCCTGCGCCACTTCCCCCCGTGTCATGAACCAGTCCGGCAGACACCATGGCGCTCCGGGGTTCCCACCATCCATGATGCACATCGCCTACGATTGCAAATCGATAATAGCTGCTAAACACCCCTGTAGACAAGTCTGGCCGGTCTGCGCACCGGTGCCACCCTGGGCGCGGGAAAACCGGGGCATGCCGTGGCAGGACCCCTGAAATTCTTGGATTCACGGCAATTGAAATCGGTTGAAACGGGGTTGCGCGGACGCGCTCCCCGGATTGCGGCCCACCGGGGGGGGGCGGTGGAGGGGATCAGCCGTCCCTCCCCCGAAGATCTGCACGGAGAAAAAAGTGGTCGGGGCGAGAGGATTTGAACCTCCGACCCCACCGTCCCGAACGGTGTGCGCTACCAAACTGCGCTACGCCCCGACACTCCATCACCGTGCGGTTCCGGAAGCGGGGATTATAGGGGATCTGGGGGTGGTTTCGCAACGGAAGATTGCGGGCTTCCGGCGGCCGGCATGGTCAGCCGGCGAGGTCGGGTTCGGCATATGGGAGTGAAAAGGCGTCGGCCAGTCCCTGGTGGGTCATGTGACGGTCGGTCATGCGCAGTCCCTGGCGCAGCCCGGCGTCGGAGGCCACGGCGGCGCGCCATCCCTCGGAAGCGATGCGGCGGATATACGGGAGGGTGGCGGCGGCCAGGGCGCGGGTGGAGGTGAGCGGCACCACGCCGGGCATGTTGGGAATGGCGCAAAAGACAATGCCGTCCTCCACGTACACCGGGGCGGAGTGGGAGGTGGCACGGATGCCCTCGATGCAACCGCCCTGATCGATGGCCACGTCGACGATCACCGAACCGGAACGCATGGCGGCAATCATGTCACGCGTGACCATGCGCGGCGCCTGGGCACCGGGAATCAGCACCCCGCCCACCACGATGTCGGCATCCGCCACCGCCTGCGCGACGGCCTCCACCGTGCTTTCCCGGACGATAACCGAGGGATACGCGGCGGTGATCCGCGCCAGCGCCTCCGGGGAGCGGTCCAGCACGGTCACCCGCGCGCCCATGCCGACGGCCACGCGGGTGGCGTTCATGCCCACCACCCCGGCGCCGATCACGGTCACCTTGCCGGCCTCGATGCCGGCGATGCCGGGAAGCAGCACGCCGCGCCCGCCATAGGCGCGTTCCAGGTAGTGGGTGCCCATGGTCACCGCCAGGGCTCCGGCCACGGCGCTCATGGGTGCCAGCAGCGGCAGACGGCCATCCGCGTCCCGAACCGCCTCATAGGCGATGGCGGTGACGCCGGTATCCATCAGGCCCCGGGTAAGGGCCCCGTCGGCGGCCAGATGCAGGTAGGTAAACAGCACCTGGCCCGTGTGAAAACGGCCGATCTCCCCCGGTTGCGGCTCCTTGACCTTGAGGATCAGTTCCGCGCCAAAGGCGGCATCGGTGGAAACCAGCGCGGCACCGGCGGCGGCGTAGTCGGCATCGGCAAAGCCGCTCCCCTCCCCGGCTCTGTGTTCCACCAGAACCGTGTGCCCGGCGGAGACCAGTTCCGCGACCCCTTCCGGGGGCAGCGCGACCCGGTATTCGTTGTCCTTGATCTCTTTCGGGATGCCAATAATCACAACCACCTCCCGATTCAGAAACGGAGCCCCGCCAGCCGCCACACGATGGTGGGGTCGGGCGTGGGATGAAGAAGGGAACGGGACCAGATCACCTCCGGCTCCGGGAGCGCCACGTGCCACAGGCCGTCCTCCCGGCGGACGGCGGGGCGCAGGTAAGGCGGCGTGCGCGTGGTCCGCCAGAGGCCCCACCCCACCCCGGCCAGCACCCCCACGGCGGCACCGGTGGAGATGTACTCCAGATGATCCGACGGGCTGTCCACAAAGGCCAGTAGCGCCAGCCCCACCAGACCGCCCACCGCGCCGCCGGAAACGCCGTCTTGAAAGATCTGGTTGAAGGCCCCGCGCGGCGTTTCATTCTCCGCCGCGGCGGCGGGGAGGGCGGGCAACAGCAGGGTGAGCGCCAAGGCAACGGTTCGGGAGAGGGCAAGCAATCGGGTCATCGAATCACGTCCGCAGTCAGCAAAAGGTCATCGCCCAGCCGCCGGATGGAAAACGGCGTCAGGCGGGTACAGTCATCCACGGTGAGCGGCGAGGGGCCACCCACGGCTCCCCGCGCGTCGTCTCCGCCCATCAGGCGGGGGGCCACGAAGCAGGCCACCCGGTCCACCAGTACGGCGCTCAGCAGGGCGGCGGACAACCGGGGCCCACCCTCGCACAGCACCCGGTGGTGCCCCGACTCCGCCAGATGGCGCATCAACGCCGTCAGGTCCACCCGGTCGCCGGATGCAGGCAGTTCGAGCACCGTCGCTCCGGCGGCCTCCAGCGCCCGGCGCCGCTCCACGGGGGCGGCGTCCGTGGTGGCAAGGATCGTAGGCCCCGGCGGCGCCGCCGTCAACAGGCGCGCGGCGGGAATGGTGGATAAGCGGCTGTCCACCACCACCCGCAACGGGTTGCGTCCGCGCGGCAGGCGGCAGGTGAGGCGGGGATCGTCGGCACGCACGGTCCCGGCTCCGACCAGAATCACGTCGTGGGTGGCGCGCATGCGGTGGCCGTGACGGCGGGCGGCCTCGCCGGTAATCCATTGGGAATGGCCCGAGGCAGTGGCCACCCGCCCATCCAGGGTCTGCGCGATCTTGAGGGTGACCCACGGCAACCCGGTGCTCATGGCGCGGATATAGGGGGCATTGAGAGCGGCGGCCGGAGCCTCCAGACAGCCGGTTTCGACCTTCAGGCCGGTGGCGGCGAGATGGGCCAGTCCGCTGCCGGACACCTGGGGGTTGGGATCGGCCATGGCCACCACCATCCGGGCCAGACCGGCGGCGGCTACACGGGGGGCGCACGGCGGGGTGCGCTTGGCGGTGTGGCTGCACGGCTCCAGGGTCACATACAGGGTGGCGCCACGGGCGCGCTTCCCGGCCCGTTCCAGCGCCACGGCCTCCGCGTGCGGGGTGCCCGGGCCCCGGTGGTACCCCTCGGCGATCAGGCGTCCCCCCTTGACCAGCACCGCCCCCACCAGCGGATTGGGGCTGGTGCGCCCCAATGCCCGCCGGGCCAGGGCCAGGGCGCGGCCCATCCAGCGGCGGTCGGTGTCGCTGAAGGTCATTACCGCTCCGCCGGGTCGGGCCGGAGGGGGTTACATGCCGATGGCGTTGTAACCGGCGTCCACATAGTGAATCTCGCCGGTCACCCCGCGTGACAGGGATGACAGCAGGTAAAGGGAGGCGTCTCCCACCTCGTCGATATCCACGTTGCGCCGCAGCGGGGCGCGTTCGGCGGCGGTGCGTTGAATGTCCCGGAAGTCACCGATTCCGGAAGCGGCCAGGGTGCGGATCGGTCCGGCGGATACGCCGTTGACGCGCACCCCGTCCGGCCCCAGATCGTCGGCCAGATAGCGCACCGAGGCCTCCAGCGCCGCCTTGGCCACGCCCATCACGTTGTAGTTGGGCATCACCTTTTCCGCGCCGTAGAAGGACAGGGTGAGGATGCTGGCGCCCGGGTTCAGGTAGGGCCGGGCCGCCCGGCTCACGGCCACCAGCGAATAGGCACTGATCTCAAGCGACTTGTTGAAGTTCTCGCGCCGGGTGTTGATCAGCGAATTCTTGAGGTCGTCCTTTTCCGCGTACGCGACGGAATGCACGATGAAGTCGATGCCGCCGCCTTCCCCCACACGGCGCATGGCGGCATCAATCTGCGCATCGTCCCCCACGTTGCAGGGGATGATATCGGCGCCCAACTCCTCGGCCAGCGGCTTGATCCGCTTCTCAATGGCCTCATTGAGATAGGTGAGGGTAAGGGAAGCCCCCTCCCGCACCAGCGAACAGGCGATTCCCCAGGCAATGGACTTGTTGTTGGCCACCCCCAGAATCACGCCGCGCTTGCCTTGCATCAGCCCCATGTAGCTCTCTCCCCTGTGATCTTTTCCCGGTGCCGGACGAACGCCGCCGCGCGCACCCTTATCCGGACGATTGTACGAATTGCGCCACCTGCTCCGCCAGCGCGTCCGCATAACGGCGCAACTGCCAGTCGCGAATTCCGGGCACCTTGGCCACCCCTTCCGCATCCGTGGGACGGAGGGCGCTGATTTCCTGCAGGAGGGTGTTGTTGATGATCACCGCCGGCTCCACCCCCTCGGTCTCCGCCTGTCCGTTGCGCCATTCGCGCAACCGGTTGAACAGCAGATCGTCCTCCCGGGAAAAGCGCCGCCCGCCCTTCTTTTCGGGCTTGGGGAGTTCCTCGGTGCTGATCATGCCGGTGGCCACCGCGTCGAGCAGTTCCGGCCCGTACCGCTTCAACAGACGCGAGCGGTTGCCGATGGCGTCCTGCATGGCGCGGGCGTCCTGGGGCATGGCGCGCGCGATGTTGAGCATGGCCTCGTTGCCCATGATCTTGAAGGGCGGCCAGTCGCGCTGTTCGGCCAGCTTTTCGCGCAGGCGATAGACCTCGCGCAGCACGCGCTGGCTCTGCTCCGGCAGACGCGCGGCCCCTTTCATGCCAATAAAGGCGTTGCCGTCCAGAAGCCGGGGCGACCAGGAGCGGTCTTCCACCAGACGGCACTCCTCCTCCACCATGTCCGTGCGCTGATGGCGCTCCACCTCGACCTTGAGGCGGTCCATGATCTCCGGCAGGTAGCGGGTGTCCAGGTGCGCATAGTCCAGCGCCTCCTGCGACACCGGGCGCGATGCCCAGTCGTGCTTCTGGTATTTCTTGTTCAGCACCACGCCGAAATAGCCGTTCACCAGATCGGCCAGCCCGAACCGTTCCATCCCGGCGGCGCGGGCGGCAATCATGGTGTCATAGACATTGGTGATGGCGAAGTCGTAATCCCGCTTGAGCGACACCACATCGTAGTCGGCGCCGTGGAAGATAACCACCACGGCCGGGTCCGCCAGCATCGGGCCCAGCAACTGCACGTCCGCGTCCGCCAGTGGATCCAGAATGGCGTGGTGCAGGGCGCCGTTCGCCTCGCGCCCTGTCAGCTGAATCAGGGAGACCCGCTCCACGTAGTTGTGCAGGGAATTGGACTCGGTATCCACGGCCAGCACCGGGCAGGCCGAAATTTTTTCCATGAATTGCGCCAGGTGCGCGGTGGACTCAATCAGTTCGTAATCCCGTTGGATATCTCCGGTCACGACCACTCCTGCTCGAATCGGCCGGTGGACCCGAAGCCACGGGTTCCCCGCGCACTGGCGGACAACACCGTCGGATCCGTCACTTCCTCCACATCCCCGCTGAAGTGAGGCACCACCACCATCTGGGCGATGCGCTCACCGTCGGTCACCTGCATGTCACGGTCGAACATAATCCGCACCTCACCCCGGTAGGAACTGTCGATCACCCCGGCCACGGTATACCCCCGTCCGGCGGCGGCAATGCCGGAGCGGTCGCGGATCAGCCCCACCCATCCGGGGGGAATCTCCACGGCAATTCCGGTACCGATCATACGCCCGCTCTGGTCACCACAGGCATACAGGTCGTACCCGGCCGCTCCGGATTCGGCACGTTGCGGACGGGTGGCTCCGGGATGCAGGCGTGCCACCCGCAGGGGCCGGGATCCGGTAAGGGGTGGAGCGGCGGGGGGAGTTTGTGTGGGTGCGTCCATAAAATTCACTGGTTCGGGCATGAAACATGCAACGTCATTTCGCATATCCGCAAGGCGCCGAAGACGCCCGGGCCACGTTGCCGGGCGCTCAGTTTACCGGGTTCGGCACCTATATAAAAAGGGTTTTTGCGGGAACGGAACGCTTCGGTGGAAAGCGGTTCCAACCGATATAATTGATTGTAATGCGCGCTTTTCGATTTAAATCACTCTCCGTCCGGTGGTATACGCTGCTGGTGGCCGGCCTGATTTCCGGCATCTTTGCCACGCTTTCGGCAGCTCAGGAGATCGTTCCCCCCCCGCCGGCGCTGAGCCTTGCGGTGGGAACCTACAAAGACATCCCGATCCAATTCGGATTCCATCCGGTGGGCGCGGACCCCACCGTCAACCCGGAACTGGTGCAGGTGACCAACATTGGCAGCCGCAGCCTGACCATCACCTCCATCACATCCACCAATCCGGTGTTCTCCATCAACAACCCGGATCTGGCTCCGATCGAGGCGGGACAATCCGCCGGCTTTCAGATCCTGTTCGAACCGACGGCCGAAGGGCAGGAAACCGGGTACATCGAATTCTCCTCCAATGACGCCTTCAACCCCGTATACCGGATGCCGGTACAGGGGGTGGGCATCAACGTGCAGATTGCGATCTCGCCTCCGGGTGCGATCACCGTACCCGGGGAAGCCGTGCAGTTTACCGCCGCCGTAACCGGCACCCCCAACACCAGTCTGATCTGGACCCTCACCGGAATCGGGCAGGTGAACAGCAGCGGAAGATTTCAGGCGGGGATGAATACCGGTACCGCGCTGCTCACCGCCACCAGTCTGGTGGACCCCACCAAAAAGGCCACGGTCCAGGTGTCGGTGGTAAATCCCGACATCGCCCTTCCGCCGGACAGCCTGACCGGCGCGGCCCACTTCGGAACCCGTATCGTGACCGCCGACCTGGACCAGGATGGCTTTATCGAGGTCATCGCCGCGGCCCCCACCGCCGATGTGACCACCCCCGCGGGCACCGTGACCGCCGCGGGTCAGGTATGGATCCGTGAATTTGGCTGGGAAGGGTTTGTGGACCCCCCGGTACTGCTCAGCTCCCCGTTTCCCGTGACGGACGGCCATTTCGGAATGGCCCTTAAAGTGGGCGACTTTGACGGCGACGGCAACGCCGATCTGATGGTGGGCGAGCCGAACGGCACCGTCACCACGGCCGGAAGCGGTGCCGTACACTTGTTTTCGACCCTTGCGGACGGCAGCATCGACCCGGTGGCGCGCAAAAGCACCGGGGCTCCGGGCGGTGTCCCGGGCGACCGGTTTGGCGCCGTAATCAGCAGTGCCTATTTTTCTGGAAACCCGTCGCCTTACGTGGCGGTTGGCGCTCCGGGAACGACCGTCGCCGGCATCCCGATGGCCGGAGCGGTGCATCTGGTGGACTTTACCGGCAACGGCGCGCCGCTGTTTCCGCTCGGAACCCCCATCACCCAACCCTCTCCGCAGGCGGGAGCCAGCTTCGGCGAAAGTCTGGCGGGCACCTGCCTGGACGATTGCACCCGCTACCCGACCCTGCCCGACCCGAGCCAGAAAAACGATCTGGTGATTGGCGCGCCTGGGGCCGCCGCCGGCACCGGCGCCACCGCCCTGCAAGGGGCCGGGCGGGTATTCCTGCTGCGCGCGGACACCACTGCGCCAACCCCCGCATTTCTGCCGGCCGAGGAGCTGTTCAATCCATTTCCGGCGGCGGGTGCCCGCTTTGGCCACAGCATCAGCGTGCACGATTTCTCGCTGGACATCCAGGATGACCTGGCCATCGGCGCCCCCGGCCAGCCGGTTCCCGTACAAGGCGTTCCGGTCACGGCGGGAGCCGTATACCTGTATCTGAACGATGCGGTGGGCAATCTGCATTTCACCACCCACCTGTTGCCGGATGCACCGACCGAGGGGCTGCGTTTCGGGGCTTCCCTGGTGGCCGGACAGCTCGATGGGGATCCGGTTCCCGACCTTGCGGTCGGTACCGCAAACACCACGGGCAACGGCTCGGTCACCGCGTGGCTGGGCAATGGCAACGGCTTTTCCCGGTTACGGAACGTACCCGCCAGCGGCCAGACCCCGGGGGACGGGTACGGAATCGGACTCGCCGTTGGGGATCTTAACCGGGACGGGGTGCAGGATCTGGTGGTCGGGGCGCCCTACGCGAGCGTGGCGGGCGTTCCAAACGCCGGTGACGTGTACGGAATTTTGTACAAATCGTTACCGGACATCGGCATCGACAAGGACACGGCCACGGTCGCACGCACGGGGGTGACCGGACATCAAATCCTGTTCCGGGGCTCTATCCCCAGCAGCAACATGGTGTGGGACGTGCTGGGCCCGGGAACCATCAATCAGACCGGGCTGTACACGGCTCCGGCCGTGATAACCGACCCGATTCTGAGCGCTCCGATGGTACGCCTGAGGGACTCGGCACAACCCGGATACTGGGCACTGGCGCGGGTTCACACCGTGAAACAGACTTCGGTGCTCACCTCTCCGGACCTGATCTTCGATTTCGGGAAACTGCGTCTGGGCTATCCGGAAACCGGTGCCAATTTTGGAACGTCCCTGACCGCGGGGCTGCTCGGCCGGTCCAATCCGGCCGACCCGGACCCGGACAAGCTCACCGTGCTGGCCGGATACCCGACCCTGAACTCCGAGGTGCCCGCCCGGTTCAACGCCTACCCGTTCTTTTCGGACCCGGTCAACCCGTTCGGATCGATCAATCCCTACCTGCATCTGCACACGGACCCGTACGGATCGGTATCGTTGCAACGGGACGAGTTCGGCCGCCTGATCGACGCCGGTTCCAGTTGGGGCATGCAGATGGCCTCCGGCGACTTCAACGGCGACGGCTTCGCCGACGTGGCCGTCAGCGCACCATTCGCCCCCCTCGCCGGCAGTGGTGAACCGCAGGCCGGATATGTGGACATCTGGTTCCTGGGCGCCGACGGCGGCATTCTGCGAACCATTCGCTTCACCCCGGAAGTGATGGTGGCGCCGGATGCCTCCCCGCTGTGGACCGCCAATAACCTGATCGCCAATACCCGCTACGGGTTCCGCCTGCTGGTGGCCGATCTGGATGGCAACGGCATGGACGATCTGGTGGTGGCTGCCCCCTATGCGGATGTCCGGGGCATCGTCGATGCGGGTCTGGTCGAGATACTGCTGGCACCCGCCACCGGAGACTGGGTCGCCAATCGCCCGTTGCGTACCACCCTCACCGAAACCACCCCCCGCGCAAGAGCCTATTTCGGCAGCGCCCTGGCCATTGGAGACACCACCGGCAACGGAATTCCGGAGTTGTTCTTCGGAGCCCCGGGCCGGGATCCGCGCGGCACCGCCACCGACATCCCGGCCGTCGGCGCGGTTACCGGCATCGAGCCCCTTTCCTGGGCGGCGAGCACCGAGTCCCAGTTGCGCAACGCCGCGCTCCAGGCACCGCGCCTGCGCCTGGAAGATCCGCAGACTTCTCCCCCCGGACACCCCAGCGGGTTCGGCATGGCGGTCGCCATCGGCAACATGCACAGCGACGACCCGGCGGACGAGTTGGTGATCGGCGCCCCGTACCGCGCCTACCCGGACCCGGTGTGGTGGGATCAGTACAAGGGCGAGGCTTTCAAACGGCCGGTGGGAGAGGTGCTGGTGTACGACCCGACCCCCGCCTTTACCGCACCGGCACCGGTGCGGCTGGGCCCCGCCGGGCGCCAGGTGGGCATGCAATTCGGTCAACGGCTGGCGATCGGGAATTTTTCTCCCGGCGTAACCACGCTGGTGGTCGGAACCCCCTTTTCCGACGGACGCTCGGGTACCGACTCGGGAGCCGTCTTTTTCTACCGGAGCCAGGCATCCGGGGCGCCCCGCTTTGACGGCAAACTGATTCCCCACGATGCCGCCGCCCAGTCCCAGTTCGGCTTCTCCCTGCTTACCGCCGATCTGGACCGGAATGGAATCGACGAATTGCTGATCGGCGCCCCCACGGCCGACGTGGGCGTGCTGATCGGCTACAATGTGTATCCGGGCCGCTTTGGAAGCATCGAGGAAATCATCGATACGCGCAAAAAAACCGGAAAGGTATATGTTATCTTTCCGGACCAGCAATAAGTCCGGCCCGCGCGCCGCATCACAACCGGATTCAATCCATCTGGCCGACCCCCCTCCCCATGCCCATCCGCCTGCTCCTATATGATCTCGACGGCACCCTGGCCGACACCAAGGACGACCTGGCCAATGCGGTCAACCGTACCCTGGCCGACCTGGGCCTGCCCGGTCACACCCGCGAGGAGTTATACGGCTTTGTCGGCAACGGGGTGCGCATGCTGCTGCTGCGTGCCGTGGGCGAGGACCGCCCGGCGGCGCTGGACGAGGCCCTGACGGTATTTCGCGCCCACTACCTGAACCACATCACCGATCACACCCGCCTGTACCCGGGGGTGGACGCCGTGCTTTCCGCCTTCAACGCGCGGCATCAGGCCATTGTTACCAACAAGCCGATGATCTACACCGAAGGGGTGGTGCGCAACCTGGGGCTGGCGGAGCGGGTGGGCCTAGTGCTGGGCGGCGACAGCATCCCCGCGCTCAAACCCGACCCGGCCATGCTGCTGGCGGCGCTGGACCACTTTGGCGTGGCCCCGGAGGACGCCCTCATGGTGGGTGACGGCCTCCCCGACATCGGGGCCGCACGGGCCGCGGGCGTGCGTTGCGCCATTCTGACCTGCGGCCTCGGAAACGCCGATGAACTGGTGGCCGCCGAACCCGATCATGTACTGGAACACATGGAACAGCTGATCCCCCTGGTGGCCAGCCTGGACGCCGAATGACCCACGCACAACCCGGCGCAAAACCGTCACCCTGGGCGCCGCTGCTGGCCCTGCTGATCTCCCTGCTGTTGCCCGTCCCGGCACCCGCAATGGAAATCGAACTGCCGGTCCACCGCACGGTGCTGGACAACGGCCTCACCCTGCTGGTGGTCCCGCGCCATCAGGCGCCGGTGTTTTCCGCCGTCATCATGGTCCGCGCGGGCGCTCTGGACGAGCCGGCGGGAGCCACCGGGGTGGCGCACCTGATGGAGCACATGGCCTTCAAGGGCACCCGCACCATCGGCACCACCGATTACCGCGCGGAGCGGCAGCTTCTGGAACAGATCGACGACCGGATGGGGGAGTTCCTGGTCCTCTCCGACGCCGGCGCGGATCCGGCCCGCCTGGAAGCGCTGGAAACGGAAATAGACCGGCTTCGGAAGGCGGCCAAGGCACTGGTGGTTCAGGACGAGTTCGGAAAACTCTACGGACGCCATGGATCGGTGGGCCTGAACGCGGGCACCTCCAGCGACTACACCGCCTATTTCGTGAGCCTGCCCGCCAACCGGCTGCCCCTGTGGGCGGCAGTCGAGGCGGAACGCATGGCCACGCCGGTATTCCGCGAGTTCTATTCGGAGCGGGACGTGGTGCTCGAGGAGCGCCGCATGCGTGTGGACAGCAGCCCCGGCGGGCGCCTGAACGAACAGTTTTTTGCCACGGCGTTCACCGCCAGCCCCTACCGCAACCCCACCATCGGATGGGAAAGCGATGTGGCCCGCCTCACCCGTGGACAGGCATACGACTTTTTCCACGACCACTACACCCCCGGCAATACGGTCATTGCCCTGGTGGGCGACCTGGACCCGCTCGAGGCGGAACGGCAGGTGCGCGCCACCTTCGGTCGCATTCCCGCCCGCGATGCGGTTTCCGTCCACGCCACCCGGGAGCCCGAGCCGCAGGGGCCGCGCCGGGTCACCGTGCTGGACGAGGCGGGACCGGCCCTCACCCTGGGCTTTTTAAAGCCGTCCGTGGGACACCCGGACGATGCGGTGCTGGATGTAATCGACACCATCCTCAGCGGCGGCTCGTCCAGCCGCCTGCGCCGGGCGCTGGTCCTGGAACAGCGGGTGGCGGTGGGCGTGGCGACCCGGAACGGAGGCCCGGGGGGACGGCTGAACAACCTGTTTCTGATGTCGGCCACCCCCGCTGCGCCGGATCTGCTGGAAAAGACCGAGGCGGCCCTGTTCTCCGAACTGGAGCGGCTGCGCACCGAGCCGGTGACGGAACTGGAGCTCGCGCGGGCCCGCACCCTGGTGGAAGCGTCACAGGTACGGAGCCACGAAAGCAATTCGGGACTTGCGCAGGGCCTCGCCTGGGCGGAATGCATCGCCGGAAGCTGGCGCTACCTGTTCGATATTCAGGAGGAAATCAACCGGGTGTCCGCCGACGACGTACTGCGGGTGGCCCGCCGTTACCTGACTCCGGAACGCGCCGTAATCGCCGAATTGAAGGCCCCGGTGGAGGACACGAAATGAACCGCGCGCTCCTCCTGGCCGCCACCCTGCTGCTGAGCACCGCCTGCGCCGGATCCCCCGATCCGCGCCGGATGGCGTTCGAGCCGGTGGAGGTCACCACACCGGAAGTTCTCACCACCACACTGGACAACGGCATCCGCCTGTACATGCTTCCGGAACACAGCCTGCCGCTGGTGCAAGTGATGGTTTTCATCGACTCGGGCACCCTGCACGCCCCGGCGGAAACCGCCGGCATGGAAGTCATGCTGGCACGGCTGCTGCGCAGCGGTGGCGCGGGAGCGTTGCCCCCTGACGATCTGGACGCCCAACTGGACGACAACGCCATCATCCTGTCCGCGGGCGCCTCCGTCTACAGCTACAGCGTGTTCACCAGCACCCTGACCCGCACCCTGACCACCGCCCTGGAGCGACTGGGTGACGTGGTGATGCATCCGCGCTTCGATTCCGATCGCCTGGAGGTGGCGCGCGGCGCCATGATGGAAGGGGTGCGGCGCCGCAACGACGACCCCCGTGCCGTCATGTCGCGACAGTTCACCCGCCACCTGTATGGGGTCGATCATCCACGCTCGCGCCTGATGGAGCGGGAAACCCTGGCCGCCATCACCCGCGACGACCTGTTCGCGTTTTACGGGCAGCATTTTCGCCCCGGCAACGCCATCATCGGCGTGGTGGGCAACTTTAAGCCCGATGAGATGACCGCCCGGCTGGCGGAAATCTTCGGCCCGTGGCAGGATGCGCCGGTTATCCGGCCGGACATCCCCCCCCTGCCCGACACCGGGCCGCGCCAGGTGCTGCTGTTTGAAAAGGAGCCGGATCAGGCCGCCATCCGCATCGGACAGACCACCCTCAACCGGCTGGACCCGGACTATTACCACCTGAACCTGGCGGTGACCATTCTGGGTGGAGGCGCCTTCACCAACCGCCTGTTCAAGGAGGTCCGCTCCAGGCGCGGCCTGGCCTATACGGTGGGGGCCGGTCTCGCCGCGGACACGCGCAACCGGGGCACCTTTTCCATGACCGTGTACACCAATCCGGAAAGCGCTGGCGAAGCGGTGCAGACCATGCTGGACGAGGTGCGCCGCATGGGCGACGAACCCATGCCGCAGGCGGAACTGGACGATGCCCGGAACCGCTTCCTCAACCAGTTCGTATTTCTGAGCGACACCGCATCCAAGGTGTTGCGGCGGCGGATCAGCCAGGATCTGGACGGCCTGCCGCAGGACGAACTGGAGCGCATCCGGCAGGCGGTCATCGACGCCACCCCGGAAGACATCCGGCGGGTGGTGAAAAAACACCTGGATCCGGAACGCATGTTGATCGTCGCGGTAGGCGGCGTGGAAGCCCTCACCGAACAACTCGCCCCCTTCGGGCCGGTCACCGTCCTGCCCCTGGAAGACTCCCTGCCGCTGGAAGACACCCCGCCGAACCCGGCCAGCGCCGGCAACTGACCCGGTTTCCATGCACGACGCTCCCCTCTCTCTCTTGCAGGCCGCAGTACTGGCACTGGTGCAGGGGTTGACCGAGTTTCTTCCGGTCAGTTCCTCGGCGCACCTGATTCTGGTGCCCTGGGCCCTCGGTTGGCCCGACCAGGGGCTCACCTTCGACGTGGTGGTGCATCTGGGCACCCTGACCGCCGTGTGCCTGTACTTCCGCTCCGATCTTGCCGCCATCCTGCGCGGCTGGCTGGGCAGTCTGCCCGGCGGCTCCGGGGATGATCCTCAGGCCGCGCGGCTCGGCTGGTTCGTGGTGGGCGCCACCGTCCCCGCGGTGCTGGCCGGGCTGGCCTTCGGCGGACTGATTGAGACCATCGCCCGTGATCCACGGGTGATTGCCGCCACCACCATCGGCTTCGGACTGGTGCTGTGGGCCGCCGACCGCATGGGCACCCACCGGCGGGAAACCGGCAGCCTCAGCTGGCGTGACGCCCTGCTGGTGGGCGTCTCCCAGGCGCTGGCTCTGGTGCCCGGCGTATCGCGTTCCGGCATCACCATGACCGCCGGGCTGGCCCTGGGGCTGACCCGCGAGGCGGCCGCCCGGTTCTCGTTTCTGCTGTCCATCCCGGTCATCGCGGCAAGCAGCGTGCTCAAGCTGGCCGAGTGGGCCACCTCCGGCAACGGCGGCGAAAACCTGCTGCCCATGGCGGCAGGTTTTGCGCTGTCGGCCCTGTTTGCCTACCTGTGCATCCGCTATTTTCTGCGCTTCATCCAGCGCCACTCCATGGGGGTGTTCGTGGGCTACCGGATGGCCCTGGGCGGGGTGATTCTGTTCGCGCTGTCATAAACAGGAAAAAAGGCGGCACCTGCCCCCTTGCGCAGCCGGGAAAACGGGCCTTATGATGGGTATTCCAAACATCATGTACAGCTTCCGGGGGGGTTCCTCGGTGGTTTTTTTTCAAACCCGATTTTGTTGGGGAGTTTAATCATGGCTCAAGAGCGTACCGGCGTAGCGACCCTGAAGGGCAACCCGCTGACCCTGCTGGGTCCGGAACTGAATGTGGGCGACGCCGCCCCGCAATTTACCGCCCGCAAGGGCCTGGCCGATGTGAGCAGCGCCGACTACAACGGCACCGTGCGCATCATTTCCTCCGTTCCGTCCCTGGACACCCCGGTGTGTGACGCCCAGACCCGTCGCTTCAACGAGGAAGCCTCGGCCCTGTCCGGCGTGAAGATCCTCACCGTTTCCATGGACCTGCCGTTCGCCGTCAACCGCTTCTGCGAGACCGCCGGCATCCAGAACGTGGAAGTGCTGTCCGACTACAACACCCGCGACTTCGGCCAGAAGTACGGCGTGCTGATCAAGGAGCACAACCTGGACATGCGCGCCATCTTCGTGGTGGACGCCAACAACACGATCGTCTACAAGGAGATCGTTCCGGAGATGACCGAGCATCCGAACTACGATGCCGCTCTGGCCGCCGCCCGCACCGCTGGCGCCGCCGCCGCTTCCGCGAACGCGTAACCGGTCCGAAAAAAATCAAAGGGCCGGAGGCATCGCGCCTCCGGCCCTTTTTTTGTGCGGTGCGGTGCGCGGGGCGCACGGCCGTATTTGCTGACGGGTGAGGCAGGGCTGGGCAATCACCTTCCATGGGCCTCGAATGGGGGAACGGTCAACCCAGGTCGACACAGCCCTCTCCGGGCCCTGATTCAAACCAAATTCGCGGCTCCAACAGCCGGAAAAAGCACTCGCGCGGTGCTGGCCAGCGGGGAACCACCACCGCAAACAGCCCTCATATTGAACATTTTTGCGAATTCCTGCCCAACTTGCTGATTTGGGGAGTGATTTACAGATACAATAGTCGGCTTATGCAGGAACGAATTCAAAAGCTTTTGTCCCGCGCCGGGATTGCTTCACGCCGCCAGGTGGAGGCGTGGATTGCCGAGGGCGTGGTGACGGTAAACGGCAAGGTGGCCAGTCTTGGCGACAAGGCCGACCCGGCGTGCGACCACGTGAAAGTGCGCGGACGCCGCGTGGCCCTGCGCCAGGAACACAAGGTCCACTACCTGTTCTATAAGCCGCGTGGCGTGCTGTGCACCTCCGAACCGGATGCGGACCGCCCCACCGTGGTGTCCTTTTTCTCCCACCTGCAACAGCGCCTGTTTACCGTGGGACGTCTGGACCTGGACAGCGAGGGGCTGATCATTGTCACCAACGACGGTGAACTGGCCCACAAGCTGATGCACCCCAAGGGGGGCATTCCCAAACGCTATCTGGTCAAAACCAAAGGAGTCCCGGGGGAGCGCGCCCTGGCCCTGCTGGTCCGCGGCGTGCCTCTGGAGGACGGCCGCACCGCCCCCGCCGAGGTCAAACTCCTGGAAACCACCAAGACCAACGCCTGGCTGGAGGTAATCCTGCACGAGGGCCGCTACCGGCAAATCCGGCGCATGTTTGATCATGTGGGCCACTCGGTGCTCAAGCTGCGGCGGGTGGGGTACGGCTTCCTGACCGTGGGCGACCTGTCCCCAGGCGATGCACGGACCCTGACCGAGGCCGAGATCAAACGGCTGGATCGCATGGCATCCGGCAAGGAACGGAAACCGGCACGGCCCCGCCGCCCCACGGCGGCCGAGTCCCCTCCAAAACCGAAAAAGAAAACCCGAACGAGGAAGGGCGGATGAACGAATCCCTGTCCACCCAGTGGCGCACGCATACCTGCGGTGAACTGCGCGAAGACCACGACAGCCAGACCGTTACCCTGTGCGGCTGGGTGCATAGCCGCCGGGACCACGGCGGGTTGATCTTCGTGGATCTGCGCGACCGTTACGGCATCACCCAGGTGGTGTTCAATCCGGACGACTCCGCCGAAATCCACGACGTGGCGCACTCCCTGCGCTCGGAATACGTCATTCAGGTGGAAGGCGATGTGCGCCACCGCCCGAAGGAAACTGAAAACCCGTCCCTGGCCACCGGCATGGTGGAGGTGGTCGCCCGCACCCTGAAGATCGTGTCCACCGCCAAAACCCCGGTGCTGGAAATCTCCGACGACACGGAAGCCGGGGAGGCGGTGCGTCTGGCCCACCGCCACCTGGACCTGCGCCGTCCGGCCATGCAGCGCAACCTGATGCTGCGCCACCGGGTGGTGCGCGCGGTGCGTGAATATCTGGACACCCGCGCCTTTGTCGAGGTGGAAACCCCGTTCCTGACCAAGAGCACCCCGGAGGGCGCCCGCGACTATCTGGTGCCCAGCCGCACCAACCCGGGACGTTTCTTCGCCCTGCCCCAGTCACCCCAACTGTTCAAGCAGTTGCTGATGGTGGCCGGCATGGACCGCTACTACCAGATCGCCCGCTGCTTTCGCGACGAGGACCTGCGCGCCGATCGGCAGCCGGAATTCACCCAGATCGACCTGGAGATGAGCTTTGTGGACCGGGAAACGGTCATGGATCTCACCGAGGGCATGATCCGCGCCGTGTTCCACGAGGTGAAAGGCGTCAACCTGCCCTCTCCCCTGCCGCACATGACCTACGACGAGGCCGTTTCCCGCTTCGGAACCGACCGGCCCGACACCCGTTTCGGCCTGGAACTGGTGGACGTGACGGACATCGTTTCGGAAGGGTGTGACTTCATGGTGTTCAAGGGGGCCCTGGCCGGCGGCGGCAAGGTAAAGGGCATCAACGCCAAAACCCTGGCCGATTCCTCCCGCAAGGAACTGGACGACCTGACCGAGTTCTGCAAAACCTACAAGGCCAAGGGCATGGCCTGGATCAAGGTGACCCCCAACGGCCTGGAAAGCCCCATCGTCAAGTTCTTCACCCCGGAGACCCTGCAAAAGATGCAGGACGCCATGGACACGGAACCGGGCGACCTGATGCTGTTCATCGCGGATGCCCCGCAGGTGGTCAACGACACCCTGGCCAACCTGCGCCTGCACGTGGCGGAGCGGCTCGGCCTGCTGGAGAACGCGGGCGACCAGCTGTTGTGGGTGGTGGATTTTCCGCTTCTGGAGTACGACGGGGACGAGAAGCGGCACGTGGCCCTGCACCACCCGTTCACCGCCCCCCACCCGGACGACATGGACCTGCTGGAAACGGAGCCGGCCAAGGCCCGCTCCCTGGCCTACGACCTGGTGTGGAACGGCACCGAAATCGGCGGCGGATCGATCCGTATCCACGACATGAACCTGCAACGCAAGATGCTCGGCCTGCTCGGCATCGACGCGGACGAGGCCGCCGAAAAATTTGGCTTCCTGCTGAATGCCCTGGAGAGCGGCGCGCCACCCCACGGCGGGCTGGCCTTCGGCCTCGACCGGCTGGTGATGCTGCTGACCGGCGCCACCTCCATCCGCGACGTGATCGCCTTCCCCAAAACCCAGAAGGCCACCTGCCTGCTCACGGACGCCCCCTCCAGGGTCTCGGACCGGCAGTTGCGGGACCTGTACATCAAGAGCGAGGCGGTAGACTAACCGCGCCCGGTGGCCGACACGCTGCAACAGGCGCTGCAGTTGCAGCGCGCCGGGCAGACGGAGGCCGCCGAAACCCTGTACCGCACGATTCTGGAGCGGCAGCCGGGCCACCCGGCGGCCAGCTACCAGTTGGGGGTGCTGCTGTTGCAGCGCGGGGCCGCCGCCCAAGCCGTTGACTTGCTCGGCACCGGCATCCGGAACCTGCCCGACCAGCCCGGACTCCGCATGCCATACGGTATCGCCTGCTTCCATGCGGGCCGGCTGGACGATGCGGCGGATGCCTTCCGGCACGAACTGACCCACCCCCCCGACAACCCGCTGGCCCATTTCTGGCTGGGAATGGTGCTGTCCGCGCAGGGGCATGGCGCCGATGCCGCCGTCTCCTTTAAGCATGCGGTGGCGCTGCGCCCCGCCTTTCCCGAGGCCCACCTGAACCTGGGCCGCGTTTGCATGGAAGCCGGCGACCTGGCGCAGGCGGAGAAGGCGTTTGCCACCGCCGTCCAACTGGCTCCCACCATGGTGCAGGCGCACATTGCGCTGGGCCTGACCCTGGGTGAGTTGGGGCGCCATGCGGATAGTATCCGCCAGTTGCAGCAGGCCGTCACCCTGGCGCCCGAATCCGCCATCGCCCACTACCAGTTGGGGCGGATGCTGTGCCTGTCCGGCTCCCATGTCACCGGCATCAAACACCTTCGTAATGCCGTGGAGCGAAACCCGGAGGATATCTCCTGGCGCGAGACCCTGGGTCGGGCGCTGTTCGACGCCCGCGATTTTTCCAGGTCCGCGGATACCCTGGAGCAGGTATTGGAAACGGATCCCCAGAACATTTCCGCCCGCGCCCTCCTCAGCGCCGCCCGGGTCGAACTGGATGATTATTCCAAGGCAATGGCGCAGGCTGACCAGGTGCTCGCCACGCATCCGGAAGATGTTCAGGCGTGGTTTACCAAGGCCACCGTCTATGAACGCCTCACCCATCAACGGGAGGCCATCGCCTGCTACCAGAAGGTTCTCGAAATGGAGCCGGACAACTACAAGGCCCGGTGCGACATAACCATGATGGAGTGCTACCGCACCGATCTGGGGCCGGACGGGGTGCTGCGCTCCGTCCGGCGGCTGGCGGAACGCATGGAGCGCGGCCTGCCGGACCCGGACACGGTCGCCCACCCCAACTCCCGCGCGGCGGAGCGGCGCCTGACGGTCGGCTTTGTCTCCCCCGATCTGCGCACCCACTCGGTGGCCTACTTCGCCGAAAAAATATTTGCGCGACACGATCCCGGCAAGCTGTCAATCCACTGCTACGCGCACCTGCCCAAACCGGACGAGAGCACCCGCCGCCTGCGCGGCATGGTCGACCACTGGGTGGACATCGGCCCCATGAGCGACGCACAGGCCGTCGCGGCCATCCGCAAGGACCGGGTGGACATCCTGATCGATCTGGCGGGCCACACCCACAGAAGCCGGGTGGAGATTTTTGCCCACCGCCCCGCGCCAGTGCAGGTGACCTATCTCGGCAGCCCCATCTCCACCGGGCTGCGGGCCATGGACTACCGGATTACGGACATCCACGCCGACCCGCCGGAACATGACGGGCACTGTTCGGAACAACTGGTCCGCCTGCCCCACTCCTTTCTCTGCTATTCCCCGCCTGCCGCCGCACCGGAGCCAGGCCCGCCGCCAATGCGAAAGAACGGCCATGTCACCTTTGGCTCGTTCAACAACTTCTCCAAGTTCAACCCGGAAGTGGCCGAGGTGTGGGCCCGGGTGCTAAGTGCCGTTCCCGGTTCCCGGTTGCTGATGAAATCCCGGGCGTTCACCACGGAAGCCGGACGGGAACGGTGCCAGGAGATGTTCGCCGGGCACGGCATCCACCCGGACCGCCTCGATCTGCGGGCGTGGTTTCCCGGCGTGAGCGGCCACCTGGGGGCCTATCACTTGATGGACATCGCACTGGACACATTTCCCTATAACGGCACCACCACCACCTGCGAGGCCCTGTGGATGGGGGTGCCGGTGATTACCCTGGAGGGCACCAGCCACATGGGCCGGGTGGGGGTCAGCCTGCTCAAAAATATGGACCTGGAAGATCTGATCGCCCCATCCACCGATGCCTATGTGGAACTGGCCGCCGCCCTGGCCGCCGACCCGGAGCGGCTTGCCACCCTGCACCGGGAGTTGCGCGACCGCATGGCATCCTCCCGTTTGTGCGATGGGGATGCCTTTGCCCAGGATTTCGAACACGCCCTGCGGGAGATGTGGCGCACCTGGTGCCGCACCGCCTGAGCCCTTGAAAGGGCGCTCCGCCGCATGGCATGCTCCCGGCGAGGAATCACCACTCGCGAGAGAGACCGCATGACCATCCGCACACACATTGTCACCCTGGGTGCATCGTTGGCACTGCTGGCGGGGCTGAGCGGCTGCGCCACGGACATCGTGGACCTGGACGGCCAGGACCGGGACGCGTTCTTTCCCACCCTGCGCGCCACGGTGCCCATGTCCGGCGGCGGGGGCGAATGGGAGTTCGGCGTGTCCCAGGGCAGCGGGTCGTTTTCCAACGACGTGCCGCCGGGCTCCACGGTCGACTTTGGTGGCCTGAACACCGGGGGGAGCGCCGACACCGTGACCACCGACATCGACCTGCGGGTGTGGCAGGCGACGCTCTCCACGGCCTCCTATGACGGGAACACCCCGCCGGGAATGGCGGGCGGGGTAATGGTGGGCTTCAACTGGGTCGAAATGGACGTCACGCTGAACACAGCCTCTCCCGGCGGACCCACCTACTGGGACGACGGTACGGGACAGTTCCTGCTCGGCATGCAGATGGGGGTGATTCCGCGTTCGGGGATTCTGGGCTGGCGCGGACGAATGGTGGGCGGCGTGGGGGGGCATTCCAACCTGATCACCTTTTTTGGCGAGGGGGAGCTGATCGGGGTGGCCCGTTTCACCCCCAACGCGGAAGCCTTTGCCGGGTGGCGGTGGTGGAGCTATTCGTACCTGCACTCCGACTTCCTGTCCGAACTGGATACCCAGATTTCCGGGCCCACGCTGGGGCTGAACATACGCTATTAAAGCGTTTGGCCCGGCGCCGCTTATGGCGCACATTTGCACGTCGGGAAGAGGCCTTGAAAGCGGCCCGTCCCGGTGCCATGCTTCATAAGGGAGCAATGGAGGCGGGGGGCATGCAACTTCCGGGGCGCAAATCTGGACGGATCGTCGCCGTGGCCATCCTGGCCACGCTGAGCGCCTGTGTAACCGATCTGGACCTGAACGGCCAGGATCGGGACGTCTTTTTCCCCACCCTGCGCGCCACGGTGCCGGTGTCGGGCAAAGGACCCGGCGGCGCAGCCTGGGAATTCGGCGTCAGTCAGGGAGGCGGCACCTTCTCCACCGACGTCCCCCCCGGATACAACGTGGATTTTGGCGGCCTGAACACCATCGGCCCGGACACGGTGGTCACCAAAGTGGACCTGCGCGACTGGCACGCCCTGCTGGCCACCTCGTCCTTCGGCCCCGGAACATCCCCGGGACTGGCCATGCGTACCTTGCTCGGCTTCAGTTGGATCGAGATGGACGCCATCGTGCGCGAGGTAAGTACTGGCACCCGCGGCCACCGCGACGACGGCTCCGGGCAGCTGATGCTGGGCTTCGAGATGGGGCTTATCCCGCACACCGGCCCGGTGGGACTGCGCGCCCGCATGCTGGGCGGCCTGGGGGGACATTCCGACCTGATCACCCTGTTCGGCGAGTCGGAAGTGCGCGCGGTGGCCACCATCACCCCCGGAGCCGAAGCCTTTGCCGGGTGGCGCTGGTGGAACTACATCTACGAGCACGCCAACCTCTCCTCGGACCTCAGCGTGCGGTTTTCCGGCCCCACGGTCGGGCTGAACGTCCGCTACTAGGGGTACGGACCGGCTCCGGGAGCGAACGCCGGTGGACGGGTAGCCTCTCCCTCCGGGGGAAATCCCCCTTCCGCTACCGCTGCCGCATCAACTCTGTGACCACCGGTCCGGGAAGAGTGGGAAAGCCTTCCGCAAGCGCCACCATGGCCTTTTCCTGCTCATCCTCCACCCGCTGGTCCACCTGGCTTCCCCCCCGGATGCGATACGGCATGCGGGTGATACTCTTTCCGATATAGGTCGTCTGGTTGGGCAGCACGGAAAACTGCAGATTTGGACTGTACGACAAGGAGCCGTTGCCCCATTGCGTGGAAATACTGGAAACCCGATAGTGACCGACCGGAAGTTTTTTGACGAAAACACGTTCCTGGCCCGGTTCCACGTCCAGAGTATAATCAGCATCCCCGGTTAGCATCTTCCACAGGGCCCCCATCCGGGTATCCGGAATACGGACGACAGAAACCGTAAATCCTCGTTTCCCGGCTTTGGCTCCCCCAAGAAAGGCCAGTGCTCTCTCCTTCTCTGGTGCTGATTCCGTTTCCAGATAAAACGAGCCCACCACCACCCCCTCGTTCGACCTGACTTCCGTCAATTCCGACGGAGTCGAGCGAAATTTTGAGGCGCACGACGCGAGCAGCAGAACCGCCACGCCAGCAACCAGAACCCGCGCCCACCCCCTTCGAACCCGTGTACCTGAATTCCCCATGACCATACCTCCCATCCACGCAACAAAAATCGTGTATATAGTTCACGGTACAACGCGCCAAAACGGATGTCCAGAAGGCGCGGGATAATTTTTCGGCTATTTTTCGGGACCGACATCCCGGTAATCCGCTTACCGGACCTGATCCCCCTACGCCGCCGGGCACACCCCCGAAAGCGGGCAGACCTCGCATTTTGGCTTGCGGGCGGCGCACAGGGCGCGGCCGTGGTGGATCACCCGGTGGGAAAACAGCGTCCACTGGTCCTTGGGAATCTTCTTCATCAGGTCGAACTCGACCTTTACCGGGTCTTCATTCCGGGTCAGCCCCAGCCTGCGGGAAACCCGTCCCAGATGGGTATCCACGGTAATGCCCGGCACGCCGAAGGCATTGCCCAACACCACGTTGGCGGTCTTGCGGCCCACACCGGCCAGCTTTACCAGGTCGTCCAGCGTGCCCGGCACTTCACCGCCGTGGCGGGTCACGATGTCGCGGCAGCAGGCCAGGATGTTCCTGGCCTTGTTGTTGAAAAAGCCGGTGGAGCGGACCAGTTCGACAATGTCGTCCAGGTCCGCCGCCGCCATGGCCTCGGGGGTGGGGAATTTTTCGAACAGCGCCGGGGTCACCATGTTCACCCGCGCGTCGGTGCACTGGGCGGACAGGATGGTGGCGATCAACAGTTCATACGGATTGCGATAGGTCAGCGCGCACTCGGCGTCCGGGTACAGTTCCGCCAGCACCCGCAGCACCTCGGCCACCGGGGCGGCCTTTTTCCGGCCCGCCTTCCCGGTTTGTTTTGCACTGGCCACGACGCGCGGGCTTACAGCCGGTTAATGGCGTCGATCAACTGGCGCAGGCGCCCCTGGTGGCGATGGTCCATGGGCACCTCGATGAAGCTCATCACGTCGGTCTCGGTGTCGGACACCTGCATGCCGGGGGAGATGGGCTGGCGGATTTTGCCGCCGCCCAGCAGGTCCTCGAACGACTCGTTGAGCTGCTCCAGTTCCTCATCCTCCAGCGCCCGCCACAGCCAGATGGCCACCCCGTCGCGGGTGCGCACCGCCGAATGGAACACGCGGAAGAAGCGCAACACCTCCTCCACCGCTTCCTCCACCGTGTGGCAGATGCGGAACAGGTCCAGGTCGTTGCGGTGAATCATGCCGCGCGCCAGAAGGCGGTTCTCCACATACTCCAGCCAGTCGGACCAGTACTCCCCGCCCGGATGCTCCATGAGCACGATGGGCATCGGCGTGCTCTTGCCGGTCTGGATCAGGGTGAGCGCCTCGAACCCCTCGTCCAGGGTGCCGTAGCCACCGGGGAACAGGGCCAGGGCCGTGCTCTCCTTCATGAAATACAGTTTGCGGGTGAAGAAGAAGCGGAACTGCACCAGCTTCGGGTCGCCGTCGATGAATTCGTTGGCGTACTGCTCGAACGGCAGGTCGATGTTCACCCCGAAGCTCATTTCGCGACCGGCGCCCAGGTTGGCCGCCTCCATGATGCCGCCGCCGGCGCCGGTGATGGACATGTAGCCGTGGGTCGCCATGCGGTGGGCAAAGTCACGGGCCAGCACATAGTCCGGGTGGTCCGATTCGGTGCGCGCCGAGCCGAAGATGCTGATCTTGGGCACGTGCCGGTACTGGGCAAACACCTCCAGCGCCTGACGGCTCTCCTTGAGCGCATAGTGGGCCAGCTTCAGGTCGCGCCGTTCCGCATCGCCCTCGAAGAAGCGGCACACGGTGTTCAGCAGGCCGCGCAGCAGGTCGCCGTTGGGGGCCGCTTCCAGCTCCGCAAGACGCGCCATCAGCGCATCCCACTTGCGTGCGGCCTCGGCCGGATCCTCCCGTCGCCGATGATGGCGCTTGCCGGGGTTGCTCAACGGCTTTCCCGGCGGCAGTGACTGATCAGAATGGTCAGGCGTATCGCCCATGGACTTCCCTCTCCCGGAGACCGGACCCCGCGACAAAAAATGAAATGCGGGCCTATCCGCCCTGGAACAGGCCGCCCTGCTCCGGCTTGTCGAACACCACATTGACCGGATAGTTGCCGCTGAAGCAGGCGGTGCAATAGCCGCCCAGCTTGGGGGACGCGGCCAGCAGCCCCTCCTCGCTCAGGTAGCCCAGGGTGTCGGCGGTCAGGTGCTGGCGGATTTCCTCCACGTTGTTGGAGGAGCCGATCAGTTCCTCGCGGGTGGGGGTATCGATGCCGTAAAAACAGGGGGAAATGATCTTCGGCGAGCCGATGCGCATGTGCACCTCGCGGGCGCCCGCCCGGCGGATCATCTCCACAATCTTGCGGCTGGTGGTGCCGCGCACGATGGAATCGTCCACCACCACCACGCGCTTGCCCTCGATCACCTCGCGCACCGGGTTCAGCTTGATCTTCACCCCGAAGTGGCGGATGGAACTCTGCGGCTCGATGAAGGTACGCCCCACGTAGTGATTGCGGATCAGCCCCATCTCATAGGGGATGCCCGACTCCTCGGCGAACCCCATGGCGGTGGCCACACCGGAATCCGGCACCGGGATCACCACGTCGGCCTCCACCGGGGTTTCCCGCGCCAGGAACCGCCCCTGGTTCTTGCGCACGGTCCACACGGTGTTGCCGCCGATCTTGCTGTCCACGCGGGAGAAGTAGACGTATTCGAAAATGCAGAATGCCCCCTCGTGAATCTGGAACGGCATGCAGCTGGACACCTCGCTGCCGTTGATGACCACCATCTCGCCGGGGCGGATGTCGCGCTCGAACTCCGCGCCGATCAGGTCGAAGGCGCAGGTTTCCGAGGCCAGCACATACCCGCCGTCCAGGAAGCGCCCCAGGGACAGGGGGCGGAAACCGTGCGGGTCGCGCACTCCCACCAGGCTGTCTTCGGTGAGGAAGATCAGCGAAAACCCACCCTTCACCTGGGCGATGGCGTCGATGATGCGGCGGGGAAAACTCTTTTCGCGGGAGCGGGCGATCAGGTGCAGGAGCACCTCGCTGTCGATGCTGGACTGGAAGATGGCCCCCTGCTCCTCCAGTTGCTCGCGCAGCAGGTCCGCGTTGGTCAGGTTGCCGTTGTGGGCCATGGCGATGGTACCCAGGGCCGATTTGGCCACCAGCGGCTGCACGTTCTTGAGCCCGGCGCCGCCCGCGGTGGAATAGCGGTTGTGGCCGATGGCGAAGTTGCCCGGCAGCTTCTGCAGCTTGGCGTGGCTGAAGATGTCCGGCACCAGCCCCTGCCCCTTGATGGTGTGGAACTCATCGTCCTCGGCGTTGTAGCTGACGATGCCGGCCCCCTCCTGGCCCCGGTGCTGCTGGGCATACAGGCTCAGATAGGCCAGGTTGGCCGCCTCCGGGTGGTTGAACACCCCCACCACGCCGCACTCCTCGCGCGGTTTGTCGTGGCGCAGTTCCTCCAGGGTGAATTCGCATCCGCTCACGATCCGGCGCCCCCTTCCAGGGTTTTCGCAATGCTGTTTTTGAACGTGTCGGCGGCGGCCGCCAGCGCCACGTCCACGGTCAGCTTGCGATCGATGCCCATCTGGATCCGGTCGCCCCGCACCCACCCGAGTTCGGCAAAGGCCACCCCGCTTTCGGTGAGGGTTTCCGTCATCACGTCCCGGTTGGCGGGGCTGACGGTCAGAATGAAGCGGGACGGGCTTTCCGAAAACAGCACTTCATCCCGCCGCAGGCCGTTGGACTCGATGCCCACCTGACAGCCGATGCGGCCGCCGATGGCGGACTCCGCCAGGGCCACCGCCAGTCCCCCCTCGGCCAGATCGTGGCAGCTTTTCACGCAGCCGGTGTCCATCAGCTTCAGCACCGCGTCGTTGGTAGCGCGGGCCCGGGTCAGATCCAGCTGGGGCGGAAGGCCCTGCTCGCGGGAATGCCACACGGCCAGGTATTCGGAGCCGCCCAGGTCGTCGGCGGTGGTGCCCACCAGCACGATGATGTCGCCGTCGTCCTTGAACGACGCGGTGACCGGGGAACGCCCGTTTTCCACAATGCCCACCATGCCGATGGTGGGAGTCGGGTAGATGCCCTGCCCCAGGGTTTCGTTATACAGCGACACGTTGCCCGACACCACCGGGGCGTCCAGCGCCTTGCAGGCGTCGGAAATGCCCTCCACGGCCATGGCGAACTGCCACATGATGTCCGGCCGCTCCGGGTTGCCGAAGTTCATGCAATCGGTGATACCCAGCGGGCGGCCGCCGGAGGCGACGATGTTGCGCGCGCATTCGGCCACCGCCAGTGCCGCCCCGGTATAGGGGTTGAGCATGCAGTGGCGGCTGTTGCAGTCGGTGGTCATGGCCAGGTGACGGCCGGTGTCGTTGCCGTTTTCGTCGCGGATGCGCAGCACCGCCGCGTCGGAACCGGGGGGCACCTCGGTGTTCACCTGCACCATGTGGTCGTACTGGCCGAACACCCATTCCTTGCTGGCGATGGTGGGCGCGGCCAGCAGGGCCAGCAGCACCTCGTTGAAATCCTTCGGCTCGGCCAGGGAGTGGGGGTCGAAGGCCTGCAACGCGTCCAGGTATTCCGGCACCGCCATCGGGCGTTCATAGCGGGGGGCCTGTTCCGCCAGCGGGTGCACCGGGATCTCGCACACGGTGTTGCCCTGGAACTTGAGGCGCAGCATGCCGTCGTCGGTCACCTTGCCCACCACCGCCGCTTCCAGGTCCCATTTTTCAAAAATCGCCCGCACCGCGTCCTCGTGGCCGGGGCGGGCCACCAGCAGCATGCGTTCCTGACTCTCGGAGAGCATCATCTCGTAGGGGGTCATCCCCTCCTCGCGGCACGGCACGTCGTCCAGAATCATCTCGATGCCGGTGCCGGCGCGGCTGGCCATCTCGCAGGAGGAACTGGTAAGACCGGCGGCGCCCATGTCCTGGATGCCCTCGATGTGGTCCTGGGCCATCAGTTCCATGCACGCCTCGATCAGCAGCTTTTCGGTGAACGGGTCGCCCACCTGCACCGTGGGGCGTTTTTCCTCGTTCTCGCCGAACTCCTCGCTGGCCATGGTGGCGCCGTGGATGCCGTCGCGTCCGGTTTTGGCGCCCACGTACATGACCGGGTTGCCCACCCCCTTGGCCACCCCCATGAACAGCCGGTCGGAACGGGCGATGCCCACGCACATGGCGTTCACCAGGCAATTCTGGTTGTAGATGTCGTTGAAGTACACCTCGCCGCCCACGGTGGGCACGCCCACGCAGTTGCCGTAGTGGCTGATGCCCTCCACCACATGGGAGAACAGGTAGCGATTTTGGGGGCGGGACAGGGAACCGAAGCGCAGGCTGTTGAGCAGCGCCACCGGGCGCGCGCCCATGGTGAACACGTCGCGCAGGATGCCGCCCACGCCGGTGGCCGCCCCCTGCACCGGCTCGATGAACGACGGGTGGTTGTGGGATTCCATCTTGAACACCGCGCACAGGCCGTCGCCGATATCCACCGCACCGGCGTTCTCGCCCGGCCCCAGCACCACCTGCGGCCCCTCGGTGGGCAGCCGCTTCAGGTGCACGCGGCTGCTTTTGTAGGAGCAATGTTCGCTCCACATGACCGAAAAAATACCCAGTTCGGTCCAGGTGGGGGTGCGCCCGACAATCTCGCAGGCGGTCTTGTATTCGTCCGCGGTGAGGCCGAATTCGGCACCCAGCCCGGCGGTGACCTCCGGCTCGTCGGGGTTGAGATACACGCTCATGCGGAAGCTCCCTGCAGGTGGGCCACCAGCCCGTCGAAGAATGCACGTCCGGCGCCGTCGCCCAGCGCCGCCTCGGCGTTGCGTTCCGGGTGGGGCATCAGGCCCAGCACGTTGCGGGTGTCGCCAAAGATGCCGGCAATGTTGCCGGCACTGCCGTTGGGGTTGGTGGCATCGCTAACGGTGCCGTCCGCGGCGGCGTAGCGGAATGCCACCCGCCCTTCGCTTTCGAGCATCCTGAGGGTGTCGGGGCTGGCCGAATAGTTGCCGTCCGCGTGGGCGATGGGAAAGTTCACCACCTGCCCGGGGGCGTAGCCGGAAGTGTAGGGGGAGTCGGTCTGCTCCACCACCAGGGTTTGCGGCTGGCAGATGAAGCGCAGGTCCCGGTTGCGCACCAGCGCGCCGGGCAGGATGCCCGACTCGACCATCACCTGAAAGCCGTTGCAGATGCCGACCACCGGACGCCCCTGGGCGGCGA
Source organism: Nitrospirota bacterium (assembly GCA_029881725.1). Classification (GTDB taxonomy): domain Bacteria; phylum Nitrospirota; class JACRHL01; order JACRHL01; family JACRHL01; genus JAOUMB01. The sequence continues at coordinate 49,121 of JAOUMB010000007.1, read as the reverse complement.
AGCGTTTCACCTCGCCCATGATCGGGCTGACCCGGGCAATGGCTCCGCAGCGCAGGTAGTCACCATAGGAAAAGCCTCCCGGCAGCACCACGGCGGAGATGCCGCTCAGGTCGGTGTCCTTGTGCCACAGGAAGCGGGCCTCGCCGCCACTCACGGCGGTAATCACGTGGTGAACGTCGTGGTCGCAGTTGGAACCTGGAAATACAACGATGCCGATGGTCACGGGGCGGCTCCGGTTTCAGGGTGGAAAATGAGAGTGGAACGGCCGGTGTACACGTAAAACATCGGTTTCGAAACGGGTCAGAAAACAGCGAAACGATCCGGTTGGAATGGGGGCAAGGATACCACAAAAGCCGTATCGGGGTGCCCCTTTGCTCAGGATGTGATGCCCTTCAGCCGCAGCCGGTCACCACCGTTCGGTCAGGCCCGCCGCCAGCGCCCGCGAACCGATGCGCAGGTTGCGCAACGAATACCCCCCCTCCTGCACCAGCAGGGTGGGCAGGTTCACCCCCCCCAGGCGCCGCCCGATGGAGCGCATGCCGCCGCCGCTGATGGTGAAGGTGCCGGTGGGATCCCCGCGCATGATGTCGTAGCCCAGCGACACCACCAGAAACTCCGGCGCAAACCGCTTGATGTGGTGCACCGCATCCCCCAGGGCCCGCATGTAGGCGTCGTCACCGGTACCCGGCGGCAGCGGATAGTTCAGGTTGAAGCCCTTGCCCTCCCCCTCCCCGCGCTCGTCGGCAAAGCCGCTGAAGTAGGGATAGGCATGGTCCGGGCTGCAATGCAGGTTGATCACCAGCACGTCGCTGCGGCGATAGAAGATCTCCTGGGTGCCGTTGCCGTGGTGGTGGTCGATGTCGATCAACGCCACCTTGCCGTGGGCGGACAGAAAGTGGGCGGCAATGGCGGCGTTGTTGAAATAACAGAAGCCGCCCCAGGCCCCCGGCTCCGCGTGGTGGCCGGGAGGACGGCACAGGGCATAGGCGAAGCGCTCGCCGTCCAGCACCAGCCGGGCGCCGGTAAGGGCCGCGTCCACCGCCGAACGGGCGGCCCGATAGGTGTTGTGGCCAAGGGGGGTGAAGGTGTCCAGGCAAAAATATCCGGCGCGCATCTCGAAGGAGCGGGGCGGTTTTTGCCGCCGCCGCAACGGAAACACGGTGGGATAGATCAGCTGCTTGGGGTCCAGCCGGGCCGAGGCGCGGGCCAGATACCCCACCAGCGCCGCCGTGTGCACCGCCCGGATGGGCGACTCGCCATAGTGGCGCGCCGCCACCTTTTCCATGCCGATGCCCTCCAGCCCCTTGAGCACCGCCTCCATGCGCACCGGGCGTTCCACATACCCCTTTTCCTTCATGTGGTGCAGCCAATGGCGCTCGGTGGTGACCACCTTGATGCGCGCCAGCCGCTTGGGCACCGCCCGCATCGCCACCTCCGGCTGCACGTAACGGGGAGACCGCAGGCGCACCGGGTCATCGATGAAGGAGGCAATCACCCCCGCCAGCACCGGGTCCTTCGGGTCCAGGTCGTACTTGCGCCGGTACAGGGCCCGCACAAAGCGGCGGGCGGCGGCGGCGCGCAGGGGGCGGGAACGGTCCAGCGGATCGAACACCAGATGGGTCATCCACCCCTCGTTGGCGGCGGTGGCGGTGCAGTCGAAGGCGGTATGCTCCACCGGAAAGGCGCCGTACTGCTCGTAAAACCGCAGCCGCTTGCGGTTCAGCGGCGCCCGCTCCGGCTCCCGCAGCAGTTTCGGGTCGTCGTGGGGCACTTCCAGAAACAGGCCGCGCGCCCCCTTCTGCTGCATCAGTTCGCGCAGCGCCTCATACAAGGCCCCGCCGATGCCCCGCGCGGAACTGCCCGGATCGCTGGCCAGGTAATCCAGGTACCCCAGCCGGCGGTCGGGAAAATACAGCACCCAGGCAAAGCCGGTCACCTTGTGCGCGCTCAGGGACAGCAGCAGCACCGGCTCCACCCCGGCGGGGGCCCCATGCTCCAGCCAGCCGATCAGCTTGTCCACGTACTCGGGCAGGTACGGGAACGCCTTCACATAGATCGCGCGCATCTCCTCCACGTGCTGGCGATCCAGCTCACGGGCGATGCCGAACAGATGCCGGAAGCGGATCATGCCGCCTCCGGACGGGACGCGCCGCGGCGGCCCCGGAAGGGGTGGTGAGAGGTCATCGGGATCCGCTGCCGCATAAGGGTTCCATGGGGTGAAAGGTGCGATCAATATAACCCCACTCCGAACGTGCGTCAGCAGGGATTTTCAACGATTTGAAAAGCCCCTCCCGCACCCCCCGTGCCTTGACTCGCGGGACGCCGGAAACGTACCCTTTCCGGACCTTTTTCCCTTTAATACGCAGGTTGTGATCCGCCTTGGTGATCCGCTCGTGAATCCCACCCCTTCCAGTGCCATGCCAGCCCCCGGACGCGCCCGGGGAGTGCGGCAGACGTTGCGTGCCGTGCTCGACCTGATGCGCGTCGGCAAGCCGTACGGCACCCTGCTGCTGCTGTGGCCGTCCCTGTGGGCGCTGACCCTGGCTTCCGGCGGTCGCCCGGACTGGCAACTGGTGGCCATTTTCACCGTGGGCGCGTTCCTGATGCGCAGCGCCGGGTGCGTGATCAACGACATCGCCGACCGGCGCATCGATCCGCTGGTGGCGCGCACCCGCACCCGCCCGCTGGCCGACGGCCGCCTGAGCGTGGCCACCGCGCTGGTGGTGTTCGCCCTGCTGGTGGGCGTCAGCCTGCTGCTGATCCTGCACCTGAACCGGCTCACCATCCTGCTTTCCGGGGCCGGGCTCGGCCTCGCGGTGCTGTACCCGTTCACCAAGCGCTTCGTATCGGTGCCGCAGGCATTTCTGGGCATGGCCTTCGGCTGGGGGGCCTTCATGGCCTGGGCGGCGGTCACCCGCGAAGTGGCGCTGGCCCCCGCCCTGCTGTTTGCCGCCACCATCTTCTGGGCCATCGGCTACGACACCATCTATGCCATTCAGGACATCGACGACGACCGCAAGGTGGGGGTGAACTCCTCCGCCATCCTGTTCGGTGCGGCCGCCTGGATCTGGGTCATCGGCTGCATCGCCGCCACCTGTCTGTTGCTGGGCATCGCCGGCTGGCTGCACGGGGCCGGAGCGGTGTGGTTCGCCTCGCTGACCGGCGTGCTGGCCTACGGCGCGTGGCAGGGGGCGCAAGTGCGGCGGGGGCTGGACCGCGCCCGGGCGTTTGAGCTGTTCAAGGCCCACGTGTGGGTGGGGGCGGCGCTGCTGGCCGCGTTGCTGGTGGATCTCAACCCGACGGGAGCCGCCTGATGCCGTTTTCCGACCTGCGCGAATTCCTCACCCGGCTGGAGAAGGAAGGGGAACTGCACCGGGTGAAGGCCGAGGTGGACCCGCACCTGGAGATGACCGAGATCGGCGACCGGGTGCTGCGCGCCGGGGGCCCGGCGCTGTTGTTCGAAAACCCCAAGGGGTACGACAAGCCGGTGCTCATCAACCTGTTCGGCACCGTGCGGCGCATCGAGATGGGGCTGGAGATCGAGCCGGGCGGCCTGCGCCGGGTGGGTGAGATGCTGGCCGCCCTGCGCCAGCCGGAGCCGCCCAAGGGGATGAAGGACGCCATGGACAAGCTGCCCATGGTCAAGGCGATGATGAACATGCCGCCCAAAAGCGTGTCCCGCGCCGCCTGTCAGGAGGTGGTGCTCACCGGCGACCGCATCGACCTGTCCCGAATTCCGGTTATGGGATGCTGGCCGGGGGAACCGGCGCCGCTCATCACCTGGCCGCTGGTGGTCACCCAGGGGCCGGACGGCGGACGCACCAACATCGGCATCTACCGCATGCAGGTGCTGGACGAAAAACGCGCCATCATGCGCTGGCTGGCCCACCGGGGCGGGGCGCTGGACCACAAGTCATGGGGCGAGAAGAAGCCGGAGCCGATTCCGGTGGCCATCGCCATCGGCTGCGAACCGGCCACCACCATCGCCGCCGTCACGCCGGTGCCGGACTCCCTGTCGGAATACCACTTCGCCGGGCTGCTGCGGGGCAAGCGCATCGAGGTGGTGGACTGCAAAACCGTGCCGTTGCAGGTGCCCGCCACGGCGGAGATCGTCATCGAGGGGCACGTGTCCCTCACCGAGCACGCGGACGAGGGGCCGTACGGGGACCACACCGGGTACTACAATCAGGTGGAAAAATTCCCGGTGTTCACCGCCACCGCCATCACCCACCGCAAAAACCCGATCTACATGAGCACCTACACCGGCCGTCCGCCGGACGAGCCGGCCATGCTCGGGCTGGCCCTCAACGACGTGTTCGTGCCGCTGTTAAAGCAGCAGTTCCCGGAGGTGGTGGACCTGCACCTGCCCATGGAGGCGTGCAGCTACCGCATGGCGGTGATCTCCATCAAAAAGCAGTACCCGGGCCACGCCAAGCGGATCCTGTTCGGCCTGTGGAGCGTGCTGCGCCAGTTCATGTACACCAAGTTCATCATCGTGGTGGACGACGACATCGATGTGAAAAGCTGGGACGACGTCATGTGGGCCATTTCCACCCGGGTGGACCCGGCCCGCGACACCCTGCTGGTGGAAAACACCCCCATCGACTATCTGGATTTCGCCAGCCCGGAGGCCGGGCTGGGCAGCAAAATGGGCATTGACGCCACCAACAAAATGCCGCCGGAAACCCACCGGGAGTGGGGCAGACCGATCCGCATGGACGACGAGGTCGTCGAGCGGGTCACCCGGCGCTGGAAGGAGTACGGTTTTTCCGAATGAAGCGATTGATAGCCCTCCTGTGTGTGCTCGCGGCCGGATGCACCACCCCCTCCGGCATGGCCGACGCCACCCCCGCCGGCATGGTGCTGGTTCCCGCCGGCCCCTTCGTGATGGGCACCGACAAAACCGATGAAGGGGAAGCCTCGGAGCACGGACTGCCCTACACCTGGTATTCGGACGCCACCCCCCGGCGCACGGTGGAACTGCCCGCCTATTACATCGACACGTTCGAGATGACCAACGCGGAGTACCTGCAATTCCTCAACGGCACCGACCTGCCGGTGGCGCCGCCCCACGGCTGGAACGACAACCGCCCGCCGGACGGCACCAACGACGAGCCGGTGACCGGCCTGAACTGGTACGAGGCCCAGTTCGCCTGCCTGTTCTTCGGCAAGCGCCTGCCGTCGGAAGCCGAGTGGGAAAAAGCCGCGCGCGGCCCGGACGGCAACCTGTTCCCGTGGGGCAACACGTTCGACGCATCCCGGGCCAACGTGGCCACCGGCGCCGAGGGCGGACGCAAGCTGCCAGTGGGCTCCCTGCCCGCCGGAGCCAGCCCCTACGGGGTGCAGGACATGATCGGTAATGCCTGGGAATGGACCCGCGACTGGTACGCCCCCTACCCGGGCAGCACCCACAAGTCCGAAAACTACGGCAAACGCTTCAAGGTGATCCGCGGCAACTCCTACGGCTCGCCGGGCCACTTTCCGCCGGATGAACTGGAAATCGTCATCCGCGAAACCTCCCGCGCCAACTACCGCTTCTCCTTCGACCCCAAGGGGCGCTTCCGCGACTCCGGCGTGCGCTGCGCCAAATCGGTGGAGATGAGCACGCCGCAATGAGCCGCATCGCCGTCCTGATGGCCGCCCTGTTGTGGGCCGCCCCCGCCGCCGCGCTGCCGCCGGGCACCCCGTTCACCGAGGTGTCCACCGAGGCGTGCGGCGCCTGCCACGGCCCGGACGGGGCCGCCACCCCGGTCCGTCCGGCCCAGGGGGAGTGCGCCGAATGCCACGGGGGCAGCCACGAGGCGCCCCTGTCCCGCGCGGCGGACGCCGGCCCCGCCCGCCCCGGCCCGGTGCACGGCCCCGACCTGTCCAACATGGCGCGGATTCCCGCCGGCCCCGCCATCATCGGCAACGACGGGCGCGAGATCACCGAGGGGGAGGGCAACCTGGACGAAACCCCGGAACACGTGGTGGAACTGCCCGCCTACTACATCGATCTGTACGAGGTCACCAACCGCCGCTACAGCCGCTACGTGACCGCTTCCGGCGGAACCGTGAACCCGCCCCGCCACTGGAAGAACGGCATGATCCCCGAGGGGCGGGAGGAGCACCCGGTGGTGTTCGTCAGCTGGTTCGACGCGGACGACTTCTGCCGCTGGGAAGGCAAGCGCCTGCCCAACGAGCTGGAATGGGAAAAGGCCGCGCGCGGCCCCGACGGCAACGTGTTCCCGTGGGGCAACCACTTTGAACTCGAACGCGCCAACACCCCCCAGCGGTGGGCCTCGATGAACGATCCGGGCCACACCATGCCGGTGGGGTCGTTCCCTTCCGGCAAAAGCCCCTACGGCCTGTTCGACATGTCCGGCAATGTGTGGGAGTGGACCGACAGCTGGTATCAGCCGTATCCGGGCAACGAGTTCCCCAACAATTTTTACGGCGAAAAAAACCGCGTGCTGCGCGGCGGCTCCTGGTACGACTGCCTGAGCTACGGCTGCGGCCTGTCCGCGCCCAGCTTCAACCGCAGCCGCTTTACCCCGAAAATCAAAAACAGTTCCTTCGGCTTCCGCTGCGCCGCCGACGCCCCCGCCGCATCCAACCCAGAAACACCGGAGGCCCGCCCATGAACCCTGCCATTAAGGGCATGCTCCCCCTCACCCTGGTGCTGTGCCTGCTGACCGCCACCGGCTGCAAAAAGCCGCCCGCCGGCATGGTGGAGGTACCCGGCGGCCCGTTCGTGATGGGCACCGACGTGGTGGACACGGAAGGCCGCGCCGAGGAACTGGGGCTGATGATCACCTGGTTCGACGCGGAGCGGCCGGAGCGCTCGGTGATGCTGCCGCGCTTCTACATGGACCGCACCGAGGTGACCAACGCACGCTTCGCGGAATTCGTGGCCGCCACCGGCCACCGGGCGCCACCCCACTGGAAGGGCAACGCCCCCTCCGCCGATCTGGCGACCCACCCGGTGACCCACGTGACCTGGTTCGAGGCGCGGGATTTCTGCGTCTGGGACGGCAAAAAGCGGCTGCCCACCGAAACCGAATGGGAAAAGGCCGCCCGCGGCTCCTCCGGGCTCATCTATCCCTGGGGCAACGACTTCGACCCGGACGCCGCCAACGTGGCCCGCAACGGTACCGTGCCGGTGGGCAGTTTTCCGCGTGGCGACAGCCCCTACGGCATTCAGGACCTGGCCGGAAACGTGTGGGAGTGGACCGCCGACTGGTACAAGCCGTATCCGGGCAATCCCTTCAAAGATGAGAAATTCGGCGAAAAATACCGGGTGCTGCGCGGCAACTCCTGGGCCAATCCCGGCCACTTTCCCGACCGGGCCGCCTTTCTGGATGTGGTGGCCAACAACTCCCGCGCCTCGTTCCGCCTGTTCCTGGCCCCCCAGGGGCGGCTCAACGACGTGGGCTTCCGCTGCGTGAAAAGCGGGTAACGCGGCCCGCCGCCCCCCCCGTGATGAGCCCCAGCCGCCCCCTGCCTGACACCACCGGCGTGGCCGTGGTGGGCGGCGGCACCGCCGGGCTGGCCGTGGCGGTGCTGCTGGGCCGCCGGGGCATTCCGGTGACCGTGCTGGAGCGCCAGCCGGAGCCAGCCCCCGCGCCCCGTGGCGAGATTCTGCAACCCAACGGGCTGGCGGTGCTGGCCCGCATGGGGCTGCTGGACACCCTGGCCGCCCGCCCCTGCGCCGAAACCGTGCGCTACCACTTTTTGCGCATCGGGCACGGACCGCTGGCCACCTTCGACTATTCCGAACTGGACCACCCCCACCCCACCACCCTGGTGCTGCTGCCCGGGGAACTGGACACGGTGCTGCGCGAGGCGGCCACCGCACTGCCCACCGTGTCGCTACACGCCGGAGCGCGGGTCTCCGGCCTGTGCCGGAACGGGGAACGGGTGACCGGGGTGCGGGTGCTCGTGGACGGCGCGGAACACACGCTGGCCGCCCGCTTCGTGGCCGGGGCCGACGGGGCCTTTTCGCGGGTGCGCCGGGAACTGCCCGTGGGCGGCCGCACGGTCACCTATCCGGAGGGGTACCTGACCGGCCTGCTGCCGCGCCCGGCCGGATTCAACCGGGACGGCTGCTACTACCTGGGCCGGGGGGAAATCCTGGGGCTGTTTCCGGTGTCGAAGGACGCCCTCTACTTCTTTTATCTGCTGAGTCCGGCGCAATACACCGCGCGCCGTGCCGCCGGGGACACCCGCTGGCTGGCGGAGCGCATGCGCGCCATCCATCCCCCCCTGGGGGAGGCGGCCCTTGCGGTGGGCGGCTGGAGGGAACTGGAGTTTTTTCCGTGCATCCGCGTCTCCACCGGCCGCTGGTATGCACCCGGCGCGGCCCTGCTGGGAGACGCCGCCCATTCGGTGAACCCCCACGTGGCCCAGGGGCGCAACCTGGCGCTGGTGGACGCGGAGGCGCTGGCGGAAGCGATCACCCCCGACCTGTTGGCCGGGAACGCCCCGAGCCCGGCGCGGCTGCACCGCTGGGAACGGCAACGCCGTCCGCAGGCGGAGGCCCTGCGCGCGCTGGGGGATGAACTGGTGTTGTTCTGGAATGCCAAAAACCCGCTGCTGGTGTGGCTGCGCGACCGCAGCTTCAAGGGGCTGGCCCGAAATCCCGCACTGCGCCGCCAAGTCACCGCCGACATCGCCGGCATGGGTCCGCTGCCCCTGAGCCCCGTGCAGCGGGCGCGGCTGATCAGCCCCTGGTGAGCGGGCCGTTCACCGCCAGGGCCTCGTCGATGGCCTCCAGCAGCACGTCGATGCTGGTGGGCTTGGGCAGGTAGCGGAAAAAGCCGGCTTCCATGCCGCGCGCCACGTCCTCCGGCAGGGTGTCGCCGCTGAAGGCCAGCACCGGCACGTCCTGGGTGGATTGGGCCGCGCGCAACCTGCGCAATACCTCGAAGCCGTCCAGGTCCGGCAGGCCGATGTCCAGCAGCACCACGTCCGGGCGCCGGGCCTGCGCGGCCCGCAGCCCTTCCCCGGCGCTGTCCGCCGCCACCAGTTCCAGGTCGTCGCGCCGCTCCAGGATGCGCCGAACCAGTTCCATGTTGGCCTGGTTGTCCTCGATATACAGCACGGTACGCCGCCCGTTGTAGGTGGGGGCGGACCCCGTCGGCACGGAACCGGTCCCGGTTGCGGTCACCGTTTCGGGTTCGGCCCCGTCCACGGCCTCCGGCTGCAGGGGCCCCTCCGGCATGGGGTGCGCATCCGCCAGCAGCAGGTCCACAAAAAAGCGGGAGCCCACCCCGGCACTGCTCTCGAAGCCGATGTGGCCGTACATCAATTCGGTCAGGCGGCGGGTGATGGTCAGGCCGATGCCGGTGCCACCCACCCGGGTATAGTCGTCGGTGAGCCGGGTGAACGGCTGGAACAGGCGCCGCTGCTGGCTTTCGGCAATACCTTCGCCGGTGTCTTCCACGGTGACGCGCAGCATGCCCTCCGGGCGCCGCTCGCAATACACCGACACCGTCCCCTCCGGCAGGTTGTACTTGACCGCATTGGACAGCAGGTTGAGCAGCACCTGACGCATGCGCGTGGGATCCACCCAGATGTTCTCCTCCCCCAGCGCACCGGTGCGGTCGTACAGGGAAACCCGGAACTGGTCCGCAAGCGGCTCCACCAGATGCAGCGCCTCGGACACCGCCTCCCCCACCGGCATGGAAACGAAGGACATGTCCATGCGCCCGGCCTCGATGCGGGACAGGTCCAGCACCTCGTTGATCAACTCCAGCAGGTGATATCCGGCGCGCAGGATTTCGCTCACGCTCTCCGACTGGTTGTCGGACAACGGCTCGGACGGGTCCGATTCGAGAATCTGGGCGAACCCGAGAATGGCGTTCATGGGGGTGCGCAGTTCGTGGCTCATGCGCGACAGGAATTCGCTCTTGGCCTGGTTGGCGGTTTCCGCCTCCTCCTTGGCCTGCATCAGCGCCAGTTCCACCCGCTCGCGCTCGACGATTTCGGCGGTCAGGCGGCGGTTGGTATCGGTCAGTTCGCCGGTGCGTTCCTCCACCCGCTGTTCCAGTTCCTGCTTCGCCTTGCGCAGGGCGTCGTCGGCGCGCTTGCGGTTGGTGATGTCCAGGAAGGTGACCACCGAGCCCATCGCCCGCCCCCGGCGGCGGATGGGGTGCGACCAGTACTCCACCGGAAAGCCGGTGCCATCGGCGCGCCAGAATACCTCGTCGTCCACATGCACCGGCTGGCCGGTGCGCAGGGCCTGCTGGATCCGGCAATCGTCCTCCGGGTGGGGGGTGCCGTCCATGTGGCTGTGATGCATCAGGTCGTGCACCTTGCGGCCCAGCATCTGGCCCGCGTGTTCCAGGCCCAGGGCCTGCAGACAGGCCGGATTGCAGAACGTGCAGTAGCCGTCCGCATCCAGTCCGAAAATCGCCTCGGCGGCGGAATCGAGCAGCAGCAGCACGCGGGCCTCGCTCTCCACCAACTGATCGCGGCTTTGCTGAAGCTGCTCCGCCATGCGGTCGAAGGCGATGGCCACCCGGCCGATCTCGTCCCTCCCGCTGACGCCGGTGCGGGCGGAAAGATCCCCCCGCGCCAGCCGGCTGGTGGCACCTACCAGCCGCGCCACCCGGCGGGTGACCGCATAGTCGAAGAACAGCCACAGGCCGCCGGCCAGCAACACCAGAAACGCGCTGGTGCGCAACACCTGGTTCTCCACCCGGCCACGCTCCGCCGCCTTGATGGCGGAGAGATCCTTCTCGATGAACAGCACCCCCACCCGGGACGGCCGCAACTCGCTCGCCGCCGCCGTCCAGAACACCGGATAGGCGCCGCCGACACGGCTGCCGTCCGGGGTCACGTAGACAATCCCGGACAGGCTGTCCAGCGCCCGCTCCACCACACCGGCGCGCAACTCCCGGTCCGCCTCCCGGGCACTGCCCAGCATCTCCGCCAGGGAAACCCCGTTGCGGTCCAGGCGGGTGCCCGCCACCACCTCTCCCCAGTCGTCCAGCAGGTAGCCCTCCAGCAGTTCCGTATCGGAAGCCAGCGCGGTCATTTCGTGGCTCACCTGCTCCAGGTTGCCCTCGCGCAGCAGAAATTCCAGGGTTTCCTGCAGGCGGTCCATGTCCACCCGAAGGCCGCGCAGGGACATTTCCTCCACCTGGTGATAGGCGATGTCGGTGTAGTGGCGCAGCCCGTACAATCCGGTGATCCCCGCGAACACCAGCAGCACCAGCGGCACCGCCACCCGCAGCGGCAGCTTGAAGGCATCCCGCAGGCGGCGTGCCCGCCCGTCCGGTTTGCGGGGTGTCGTCATGGCCGCATGTCCTTCAGCAGCGCGGCGTTCAGGCGCACTCCGGTGGCGCCCTCGCGCACCATCAGGCGGTAGGCGGTCATGTGTCCGGCCACGGTCCCGGCGGCACGGTGCAGCGGCGAATCCGTGTCGTCCAGCAGGCGCAGGTTTTCGTTCCGGTCCGGGTACACCGCCGTTTGCAGCAGGCCGGGCATGGTTTCCAGCGGCACCCGCAGCCGGCGCTGCATGCGCTCCGCCGCGTCATCGGGGTACTCGTGCAGATACCGCACGGCGCGGAACCAGCCGTCCAGCAGCGTTTTCAGGTGGTGCCGGTAGCGGGGCAGGGCCTCGCTGCGCACCACCATCAGTCCGGGCATCGGGTCCGGAATTTCCGCGCTGTTCCATACCGGCACGGCACCGAGTTCCAGCAGGCGCCCGCGCTCCGGCTCCACGGTCACCACCGCGTCCACGCGGCCCTCGATGAAGGCCCGTTCATGCTCCTCGGCGGTCAACGGTACGATGTGCACGTCGTCCACGGACAAGCCCGCCTGATCCAGCGCACGGGCCAGCAGATACCCTTCGTGGGCGGTCCCCTCCACCCCCACGCGGCCCCCCTTCAGAGCGGCAACGCTGGCCCGTTTCCCATGGGTCACGATGGACCCGGCGGCGGGGGCCTGGTCCATCACCAGCACCACCTCCACGTTCTGCCCGTGATCGATCAGTTGCAGCGATTCATCCAGGGTGAGCGCCGCGGCATCGATGGCGCCGTTGCGGAAGGCGCGCATGACCTGGGTGGCGGAAGCGTATTCCACCAGCCGCACCCGATGGCCGAGATAGTTGAGTCCGCGGGCCAGATAGAGGGGTTCGTAACCGGGCCACACGTTGGTGCCCACGCGCAGGGCACCGACCTCCTCCTCGTGACAGCCGGAAAGCCCGAACAGCAGGCCGGAAAAAAGCGCAAAGGCGGCCACACGCAATCGGGCGCCGCCGCGCGCACGGTGTCTGGACGTCACTCCCTCCCCCTCGCGGTCGCGCGTCACGGCTGGACTTCCATGGGTGGAAGGGCCATGAGCACCCCTGTGTGCCTGAGTTGAACGCACTCGGACCCCACCCGGACCGTCCCCCTCGACGGACCCCGAACCCCAGACCTTACGTTAACCGGTTTGCCCGGTTTAGGCAAAAATACGGATCACGATGCCAGGGCGCCCAGAATCTGCTCCAGGTCATCCACCGAAAGCTGTCCGCCCAGGTCCTTGCCCTCTCCCAAAAGGGCCCCGGCCAGGGCGCGCTTCTTTTCCTGCAGGGCGAGGATTTTCTCCTCCACCGTGCCCTCGGCGATCAGCTTGTAGGAGAACACCTTGCGGGTCTGGCCGATGCGGTGGGTGCGGTCGGTGGCCTGGGCCTCCACCGCCGGGTTCCACCACGGGTCAAAGTGCACCACATAGTCGGCCCCGGTCAGGTTGAGGCCGGTGCCGCCCGCCTTGAGGCTGATCAGGAACAGCGGGATGGAGGCGTCCTCCTGAAACGCCCGCACCCGGGCCTCCCGGTCGCGGGTGCGCCCGTCCAGATAGGCGTACGGCACCTGCACCGCGTCCAGGCGCCGCCGCAGAATCTTGAGCATGGTCACGAACTGGCTGAACACCAGCACCCGGTGCCCCTCCTCGATGGCCTCGGTGACGAATTCCATGAACAGGTCCATCTTGGCCGACTGGGTGATGCCGCCGGAAACGGAAGCGGGCAGCAGTTCCGGGTGGCAGCACACCTGGCGCAGCTTGAGCAGGGCGTCCAGGATGGTGAGCCGCGAGGCCGCCAGACCACGTTTGTCGATGGCCTCGGCCACCTGCGCCCGCAGCCGGTCGCGCACCTGTTCGTACAGGGCCATCTGCTCCCCCTCCAGGCGACAGAAAAGGGTGGTCTCCACCCGCTCGGGCAGGTCCTGGGCCACCTGCCCCTTGGTGCGCCGCAGAATGAACGGCCGCACCCGCGCAAACAGCGCCTCGGCGGCCTCCACATCGCCCCGCTCGATGGGCCCGCCGAAGCGGCGCCGGAAGTGGGTGTGACTGCCCAGCAGTCCGGGCATCAGGTAGGCGAACTGGGCCCACACCTCCCCCAGGTGGTTTTCCATCGGGGTGCCGGTGAGGGCCAGCCGGTGACGGGCGGTCAGGGCGCGCACCGCGCGGCTCACCTGGGAATCCGGGTTTTTCACGTACTGGGCCTCGTCCAGTATCAGATAGTGGAACCCCATGCCCTCCAGCAGGTCCATGTCCTGCCGCACCAGGGCGTAGTTGGTCAGCACCAGATCGGCCTTGGGCAGCTCCGACTCGGAGCGGTAGCGGTCCGGCCCGTGCCAAACGGCGACGGTGAGGGACGGGGCAAAGCGTTTCAGCTCGTGCACCCAGTTGAAGATCAGGCTGGTGGGTACCACCACCAGGGACGGCAGGGTGGCGTGGCCGCGTTCCTTCTCCAGCAGCAGCAGGGCGATGACCTGGAGGGTCTTGCCCAGTCCCATGTCGTCGGCCAGGATGCCGTGGAAACCGCAGGAGCGCAAAAATTCCAGCCAGCTCAGTCCCTCCCGCTGATAGGGGCGCATGGTGGCCTGAAGTCCCGCCGGAACCGGCGCCTCCGGCGGGCCGGACAGGCCCCGCAACCGCTCCATCGCATGGTGAAAACGATCGTCGGCGGTCAGGTCGGAATCCCCGGTCAACCCGGTCAGCAGGGGCATCTGGAAACGGGTAAGACGGGCCGGGCCGTCCTTATCCAGCCCCGCCTCCTCCAGTTCCGGCGCGTGGCTGCGGATCCAGTCCGGAATCCGCGCCACCCGGCCGTCCGGCAACGCCACATACCGGCGCCCGGCCTGGGCGGCGGCCAGCAGGGTGGCGGCGGGCATCTCGGTGCCGTCGAAATCGGTGCTCACCTCCAGGTCGAACCAGTCGATGCCGGAGCGCACCCGGGTGTTCACCCGGCCGCTGCCCCGGTACACCCGGTGCTCGGCCAGCGAGGCCTCTCCAAAAGCACGCCACCCCTCCGCCGACAGGGTGGGCAGTTCCAGCAGCAGAAAATCACAGGCATCGTCGCCGGACAGGGCCCACAGCCCCAACTCCACCGGCACCGGTGCGGCCATGCCCAGGGTGGCGGGAGTGGCCAGACGCAGGGCCAGCACCGTCTCCGCCTGCGGGTCGCGCCGGTAGGAGACCGGGCGGCCGTCCACCACCGCCAGCGGATCGCCGGTGGCGCCGGCGCCCACCGGGGGGGCCTCCCCATAGGCAAATTCCAGCCGCAGCAGCAGTTCTCCGCCCCCGTCCGACAGGGTCAGCACCGCCACCGGCGCTTCCCCCTCCACCACTTTCGGCACCAGTTCCGGCGGCAGGGTCACCGGCCCGCGGGCGGTCAGCCGGGGCAGCCACTGGGCGGCGAACTCGGGCATGTCGGCGGCGGGAATGTCCACCGGGCGGCGCGCCAGGTCGGCCATCAGCACACCGGAAAACGGCGTCAGCAGCGGCCCGATGCGGTCCCCGGCCAGATACAGGGGCGGCTCGGCGGCAATCACCTGCCCCGGATGCGGTCCCACGTGCAACCGGTAGGCGCCGTCGCCCAGCGGCGTCACCTCCGGCGCCAGCGGGTGGGACGGCCCTTCCGTCAACGGGGTTTCCGCATCGTCCAGATACAGGATTCCGCGCGCGGCCATCTCGCGCAGCAGCCCGTGCCGCTCGCCGGTGGGCGGCGCCATGCGCGCGGAGGACCGGGCGCGGGTGCCCTTCTCCTGCGGCCACTGGCGCAGGCGGCGGCACAGCAGCATGTCATCCGCGGTGATAAATTCCGGGCGCGGATCGAGCGGGTCGGAGGTCCATCCGGCCACCAGCGGAAACGGCGTGCGGCGCAGGCCACGGGTGGTCACTTCCGCCCGTTCCGGGGTAATCAGCGGCGCCCCGTCATCCTCCAGTTCCAGGCGGAACACCAGCCACGGGCGCGACGAGCGCAGGGCCGCCGCGCTCTCCATGCGGCCCATGCCCCGGTGCAGGGCCACCTGCCACGGCAGCGCCGCCACGCCGCCACTGCGCTGCCGCTCGGCCAGCCACAGCATGGCCGCCGCCCGGTGTTCGCACCGGCTGCGGCGGGAACAGGGGCAGGTACTCTGCACCTCGCCATCGGTAAGGGTCACCTGCACCATGGACCCAGCGCCGTCATTCACAAACAGGGTCACCTGCCCGGCGGACTCCTCCTCCAGACGCACCTTTCCCCCCTGGAACAGGCGCACGCCCCGCCCCAGATAGACGTCGCCGAACCGTTTGCGAAGGGTGGTGACGCGGAAAACATTTTCGGGAAAAATCACGCGGTGGGGTTCCTTACAGACAGGCCCCGCGTTCAGCAGGGAAAAGAGTAAGCATACCGTGTTGCGCGCCGGTTCGAAAGGAGATTGCCCGCCGAACGGGCGTTAAAAGCCCCCGCCCGCCGTAAATTCCTCCCGTGGGACTGGCGGAGATGAGCGGCTGCGGGCAAAATGACTCATGCACGGGGCGCAACCCGTCGAAAAAGAAGAACCGGCGGACCGGGGCTACGGAACGGCCCCCCCGGTTTGGGACATCTGGCGCCGCCCACACGAGCGGGCGGGAAACACACGGAAGGTGAATACCCGATGAGCGAGGAGAGCTACTCCCTCCACCTGGAGGACGGCAAGCAGGTGAAACTGCCGGTGTATCCCGGCACCCTGGGCCCCAAAGTGGTGGACATCCGCAAGCTGTACAGTCAGGCCGGCGTGTTCACCTTCGACCCCGGCTTTCTCGCCACCGCCAGTTGCGAAAGCAAGATCACCTTCATCGACGGTGAAAAGGGCGTGCTGCTGTACCGGGGCTATCCCATCGAGCAGCTGGCCGAACACAGCTCCCATCTGGAGGTGTGCTACCTGCTGATGTACGGGGAGCTGCCCACCGCGGAGCAGTTCGCCGGATTCCGCGAAAGCATCACCCGCCACACCATGATCCACGAGGGGCTCAAGAATTTTTACAACGGCTTCCGCCGCGACGCCCACCCCATGGCGGTGATGGTCGGCGTGGTGGGCGCCCTGTCCGCGTTCTATCACGACTCGCTGGACATCCATAACCCGGAACACCGGGAGATTTCCGCCCACCGCCTGATCGCCAAGATGCCCACCATCGCCGCCTGGAGCTACAAGTTCTTCCACGGACAGCCGTTCCTCTATCCGAGCAACAAGCTGGGCTATGCCGAAAACTTCCTGCGCATGACCTTTGGCGTGCCCGCCGAGGAATACGAGGTGAATCCGGTGGTGGCCAAGGCGCTGGACCAGATATTCATCCTGCACGCGGATCACGAGCAGAACGCCAGCACCAGCACCGTGCGTCTGGCAGGCTCCTCCGGCGCCAACCCGTTCGCCTGCATCTCCGCCGGCATCGGCACCCTGTGGGGACCGGCTCACGGTGGCGCCAACGAGGCGGTGCTGAAAATGCTCGACCAGATCGGCGGCATCGAAAACGTGGATACGGTCATCGACCGCGCCGAGGACGCGGACGACCCGTTCCGCCTGATGGGCTTCGGCCACCGGGTGTACAAAAACTTCGACCCGCGCGCCGTGATCATCCGCGATGCCTGCCACAAGGTGCTGGACTCCCTGGGCATCGACGACCCCCAACTGGAACTGGCCATGCGCCTGGAGGAGAAGGCCCTCAAGGAGGACTACTTCATCGAGCGCAAGCTGTATCCGAACGTGGATTTCTATTCCGGCATCATCCTCAAGGCCATCGGCATCCCCACCAACATGTTCACCGTCATGTTCGCCCTGGGGCGCACCGTGGGGTGGATTTCCCACTGGATGGAAATGATCAAGGAAAAGGACTCCGTGATCGGCCGTCCCCGCCAGTTGTACACTGGCCCCACCGAGCGCGATTATCAACCGATCACCAGCCGCCGGTGACATTGCCCACCGTTAACCTCCCGTTTAAGCGGAGCGTCCGTCCTGCCGATACGAAAGGCAGGTATGCGACTGGCACGATTCCATCACGAAGGAGGACCGCAGGTGGCAGCACTGCTGCTGACCGTTGCGGTCATTCTCGGCCTCAACTACGGCGGCGTCCTGCCGTCGCAGGCCCGCACCGACCCCGCCACCACCGCCAAGCTGGAACTGCTCGAAAAACTGCCCACGGTCAACGCGGTCGGCTACGACCCGGACGCCCTGCTGCTGTTTTCGGGCAAGCGCCCGGTAATGGTCATCTGGACCTCCTCGTCCCCCGCCGAGCTGTACCAGACCGACGGCACCTTTGTGGGCAACCTGACCGAACACGAATTCGGGCGCGTGCTGGCCATCACCACGCCGCTCATGGGCGACTACTCCCGCAATCACCCCCCCCGCGCCCGCAAACCCCGCGTAAACACCCCCTCCATCTAACCCGCACGGCGGGTTTCGGTATCCGCATGGGTAACCGGCAACCGGTAGGCGACGGACCTCCACCATGCGCCATGTACGGGGGTTCCCGCTCCAGCCGCAGACTCGCCACCCCTTGCGAAGCAACTATCGCCGTGCGCGTAGCACTGGGCGGAGCACTGGGCGGAGCACCTGCGCAGCGGATATCGCCGTGCGCATAGGACTGGGCGGGCAGCCTCGCAATCTGGCCGGGTTTTACCTGGGGTACTTTGGCCTGATCGGCGTGATCCTGCCGTACCTGACCCTGTACCTGAAGGACCTGGGGCTGACCCCCTACGAAATCGGCATCATCATGGCCATCAACCCGATGGTGAAGACGGTGGCCCCCGGCATCTGGGGGCGGTTGGCGGACCACCACGGCACCCGCCGCCCGTTTTTGCGCGGGGCGGGCATTGGCGCGCTGGTCACCTTTGCCGCCATGCTGCTGGTGCGCGATTTCTGGGGCATCGTGCTGGTGATGGTGCTTTACTCCATCTGCACCAGTTCCATCCTGCCGCTGGTGGAAGCCACCGCCATGGAAATGGTGGACCGGCTGAAAATCGACTATGGCAAGGTGCGCATGTGGGGCTCGGTGGGCTTTATCGCCGCCTCGCTGGGGATGGGTCCGGTTCTGGACCAGACCGGCAGCCGCGTGGTGCTGTGGGCGGTGCTGGCGTTTCTCGCTTTCAACCTGTGGAGCATGTGGCTGCTGCCCGACAGCGAGGCAAAACCGGAGGGCGCCCCCACCGGTGGCCTGTGGGCGCTCCTGTCCACCCCCCACGTGCTGGCCTTTTATGCCGTGTGCATGCTGATGCAGGGCAGTCACGGCACCCTGTACGGCTTTTACAGCGTGTGGCTGGAAGACCTGGGCTACAGCCGCGGCACCATCGGACTGCTGTGGGCGGTGGCGGTGGGGGCGGAGGTGACGGCGCTGATGTATTCGGGGCCGATTCTGTCCCGTTTCGGCACCCGGCGGCTGATGATTGCGGCCCTCGCGCTCACCGTGCTGCGCTGGGGAATTCTGGCCGTCACCCACCAGCTTGGCTGGCTGATCGCCGCGCAACTGCTGCACGCGGCCACCTTCGGCCTGTTTCACGTGGCGGCGGTCACCCACACCCACCGCATGGTGCCGGAGCACCTGCGCGCCACCGGGCAAAGCCTGTATTCATCCCTCAGTTTCGGCGCCGGGCTCACCGTGGGCATGTACCTGAGCGGCACCTGGTACGAATCCCTGGGCGCCCCCGCCCTGTTCGCCGCCAACGCGGCGGTGGCGGTCATCGCGCTGGGCCTGGCACTGGTGGCCGCACGGCGACCGGCGGAGACGGCGGCCACTTCCAGATAGCCACGGTACCCGTTACGCGATTTGAGCCTGCGGTGCACAATCCCGGCACCCTGAGACGGCTTATATCCTGCCGGTAAACCCCGTTTGACTTCACCCCCCGCCCGCGCCATTTTTTAGCTTTGGGCGGAGGGCGGTCATGGCGTACGACAAGGGCCTTTACACCCGGCTGGCGGAGGTGCTTTCCGGCCAGCCGGTGACCGAACTGAAGATGATGGGCGGGGTGGGGTTTACCGTGAACGGACACATCGCCTGCGGGGTGTTCAGGGACAGCCTCATCGTGCGCGTGGGGCCGGAACGGTACTACGGCGCCCTGTCCCACGACCACGTGCGGGAATTCAACATCACCGGAAAGTCCATGAAGGGGTGGGTGATGGTGGCCCCGGAAGGGGTTTCCGAGGACACCGCGCTGGCAAGCTGGGTCCGGGCCGGGGTGAACTTCGCCCAAACCCTGCCGCCAAAATAGCATCCACCACGCAGGCCACCCCATCCGCCCGCCTTCCCGTGGCGCGGCCCCCTTCCCTCCTCCCACAGGGGCTTCCATGGGCCAGCCCCTTCCGGGCCGTGCATACCGGCGAGGCCCCGGTTTTTTTGTTACCGTTCGGTAATAATCTGTCTTACTAGCCGTTAACGCACCGGTAACTTAGCCTCGTGCGAGTGCTACGCGCACGGGTTCCACGACCACGGGTGCTACGCGCACGGCGATCGTGGCTGGCGCGGCAATTGGGTCCGGTGGCGGGAAACGGCTGGGGAGGGGGGCTGAAACCGTCGTAACACATTGAATTACTTTACATATCATCCGCCTGCTCTCCCCCTGATCCAACCGTGAGGGAGCCAAAGCACCTGCTCCCCAGGCCATCACCATCCGCGGCGGATGCTCATTCCGACAGCCCGTACCGCCGTGCGCGCGCCACCACCACAAAGCCAATTTTTTCCCACACTTTCAACGGGTTCTGAAATTTCTCCAAAAATTCCCCGTTTCAACCGCCCGGATCGTGCTACCCACCCTCAGAACCCCTTGATATTCCGTTCCGGGATCACCGTGAACATGCGAAACCCACGGTGCGAAACGCCACCACAAATCCATATTTTTCCAACGTTTTCAACCGGTTCTGAGCGCGATAACCGTTATTTTTCACCGTGTTTCACTTCGCAACCACAATCGCGTTTTGTCCCGCAAAAACAACCGGTTCTGAATTTCATGCCGATTTTTTGCGAAACCAACCCGCCCCGCCCACAAACGGCCAAAACCATCGCAACATCAGCCGGTTATGACCGGCGTGCCACCGTGGGTCACGGTTTAGCTTTGCCGTTTGCGAAGCGGATTCGCACGATTGGCCCTCTTCCGCTCCCCCGCCCCCACCCCTGGGCGATGGCGAACCAGGTTCGTAACCGCTTGTTTTTGCGAATCGAATTCAAGCCACATGGGCCAGATACGCCAAAATCGCCCGATTCGCAGCCGGGCATGGGACCGCTGGCGCCAGAATCGCCCCCGCGATCGGCATGTGCTCCGCGCACGGCGATACTCACTGGCGTGACGGTACCGTTCCGTGGGGTGCTCCGCGCACGGCGATATCCACTGGCGTGGACAGGGCACAGGGCAATTGTTGTTCTTTGAAATCAAGTGGAAAGGAGGCCCCCACCCCGTGACCGGGGTGGAGGCCTGTCGCCTTCCAGTGGTCCCATATCCTGGTGGATACGGGAGCGGGCCATGCCCGCTAGTTGCGGCTGATGCTGGTGGCTCCGTCGCCGGTTACGCCATCCAGCACGGCGGTGGGATCAACAGAGTTCCCTTCGCCGGGCTGGGAGTCGTAAAGCACCACCTCGCTGGTATCAGGCAGCACCTGCCAGATCTTCACGCGAATGGCATCAATCGGCGCCTTGGCGTTGGGCTGATCGGCGTCGATCATCGACAGCATGAAGTTCAACTCCGTGGTGGGGTCGGTCTCCATGTAGCCGGTACCGGTGAAGCGCGACTCGTCGTTGGCCAGCACCACCCATTCCACATTGGGGTTCATGTGGAAGTCGATGCCCAGCGCATCGTGGTGGATGTCGCCGTGCATGGTGGAGGTGGTCTGCCCCAGCGGGTAGACGCTGGCGAAGCCGAACCGCACCGTGCCGGTGATGTCGCTGAACCAACCGCCCGCGGTGATGTGCCCCTGGCTCTCGTCGTAGACGGTGATGAAGTAGTGCTGCTGCAACACCACGCCACCGTCCTTGTCGGTCACCACCACCTCCACGGAATAGCCGCCGTTCTCCGCATAGGTGTGGGAAGCACTGTGGCTGCCCAGCACCATGCCGGAGGCGGCATCCCACGCGGCCGTAACACCGGTGAAGGTGTCCACCGGCGAGGCCGGGTTGTCCTCATCCCAGATGTAGGACACGGTGAAGGTTGTGTCCGCCGGGCTCACGTCGCCAAAGCCCACCGACACCGTTACCGGATTGGACAGGTACTGCGGCACAATGGGCGCGGCAACGCCGACGATGACCGGCGCCACGTTGTTCACCGTCACCTCCACCACGCCGGTGTCGGTCAGGGCGCCGTCCGACACCTGCACGGGCACCGGATAGATGCCGTTGTCAGGGTAGGAGCAGACCAGTCCCGACTCGAACGTGCCGTTGCCATCGCAATCGGCGGCGTAGGTCAGGGCGTCGCCCTCCATGTCGAAGGCCGACGCGGAGATCACGCTCATGCCGGTCTCGTCGATCACTGCGGCCGACAGCGCGCCCATCACCGGCGCGTCGTTGACCGGGTTCACCGTCACGCTTACCGTGCCGGTGTTGCTGGTGAACCACGAATCGCTGGCGCGGTAGCTGAAGCTGTCCGCGCCGTTGTAGTCGGCACCCGGCGTGTAGGTGGCGGTGCCGTTCGCGGCAATCACCACGCCGCCGTGGGCGGGGGCGCTGACCAGTTCATAGGTCAGGGCATCCCCTTCCGCGTCGGTCACCGGCAGCGCAAAGGCCGCGGCGGTGTCCTCGTCGGTGCTCACCGGCAGGTCGGACGCCACCGGCGCCGTGTGGTCGAAGGACAT
This sequence comes from Nitrospirota bacterium, assembly GCA_029881725.1. Taxonomy (GTDB): domain Bacteria; phylum Nitrospirota; class JACRHL01; order JACRHL01; family JACRHL01; genus JAOUMB01. The sequence goes on along the minus strand of JAOUMB010000007.1, from coordinate 27,081 downwards.
TGTGGCGCTGAGCGACGTTGTCGTGGTCGCGCCATACAATTCCGTGCCGGTCAGTTCGCTGCTGATCCTCACCACCACGCCGTTGATCGAATACACCATGTCGGTGCCGATCCGCTCCACGCGGAACGTGTTGGTCCCACCTCCCTGATTCGGGATGGTGAGGTAGGTATTGTAAAGGGACCCGTTATCGAAGAACCGGTAACTCGACCCCCCCACGATGAACCCGTAGTGGAAGTAATTGGACGTGGAAATTCCCTTGTCCAGGCCAACGGTGAACGAGGTGGAGGCGGGAACGATGAATTCCACCCCCCCGTCCGCCAAAATGGACTTCGACGACGCATATTTGGTGATCCCCGCCCCCGGGATTACCGCCCACGTGACCGCTTCCACCGGCCACTGCGGATCGGTGGTGAACTGCCACTCCGGGCTGATGGCCGTGTTGCCCCAGCCGTCCGTCGCCTCCACCTGATAGGTATAGGTGGTGTCCGCGGACAGCCCCGTCAGCGCGTCCACGTGGCCCGTGGCGCCCGTGTTGACCACCTTCTGGTTTTCGGTGGCCGAGGCCACGCCCCAGCGGACGGTGTGCCGGGCATACTCATCGGTGGCCGACCGCACGATTACCGTTTGCGGGTCGGTGGCGATGGCGCCCTGGGAAATCGCCGGCGGCGTGGTATCCCGGTTGATGGCATACGTGTAGACGGTCATGCCGCGCCCCTGGGTGTAGATGGAGCCATCCACGATCAGCGCGCCGCTGGAGGGGGTGGGGCTGGTGCGGATCACCGCGCCGTTGCGCAGGTACACCACGCTGTTGCCCCGCCGCTCCACCCGGAACACCTCTCCCGCCACACGGGTGGGCAGGTTGATCAACACTCCCGGCTCACGAACCTGCACGGTGTCGCTGTTGCCGAAGTAGAAGCCGTAGTTCAGCGAATTGACCGAGTAGCTGGTCTTGCTGGCCGACAGGCCCACGCTCATCACGAAGGTCCACGCCCCCACGGTCACCTGCATGCCGCCGTCGCCGGTGATGGTCTGCCCGGAGCGGCCACCGGCGTTCCAGTTGTTGCCACCGGCGTTCTTGGCCATCCAGCCGCCCGTGTTGGTGGTCACGTTTACCGTGCCCACCCACATCACCGGATAAAGTTGCGGATTCACCTGCACGTTCACCGTCGCGGTGGCGCTGGCACCCAGGGGGTCGGACACGGTGTAGGTAAAGCTGTCGCCGCCGTACCAGTCACCCACCGTGTAAGTGATGGTACCGTCGGCGTTGAGCACGGCGCTGCCGGTGGCCGGCTGGGTGATGGACACCACGGTCAGGGCGTCGCCCTCCGGATCGGTGTCGTTGCTCAATACATCCAGCACGGTGCTGGCGTTCTGGGTAGCCGCCGGGGCGTCATCCGCCGGAGTGGGCGCCGTGTTGGCCCACGCCAGGCCGGACGACAAAACGCACCCCGCCACCAGGGCAAACAGCCCGACAAAAAAACGATTCATGATTTTCTAAAACCCCAATTACAGATGAGCCGGACGGCACGCCAATCCCACCAGCCCTGCGGAATTTCCCCGCAACAGCCCGACCCGTCGGGTGGCGACCACTCGTTACGTTTCGCCGGGAATTTCTGAAATGACAAAAATCCCCGGCAGCCCGGTTTTTTGCGAGGGCCATCCCGTCCGTGAAACAGCACCCGCCACACCCACGCGACCCCGCGCGAATGTTAAGTGTCAACACAACAGGGCAGATTTATATCAGTCTGCGAAATGGATCACAATCGATTTTTCATGAAAAACAGCCAGTTCATGTACATAACACACCACACGATCCATTGGTTTAAACCGCAGCTTGCTAGGGGTGCTCGGCGCACGGCCATATTTGCTGACGGCAAGGTGGTGGGGAAGGGCAGGTCGTCATTACGGTGGTACCGGGCCACCTGTGCGATAATGCCCACCGCCGCCATCGGGGCGGCCTGTTTTACCGAGGAGCACACCCAATGGCCAAACTGGGCGTCAATGTGGATCACGTGGCCACCGTGCGCCAGGCACGGGGCGGCGTGGAGCCGGACCCGGTCACCGCCGCCGCCATCTGCGAAATGGCCGGGGCCGAAAGCATCGTCGCCCACCTGCGCGAAGACCGCCGCCACGTGCAGGACCGCGACCTGCGCCTGCTGGCCGAGTCCGTCAAAACCCGGCTGGACATGGAAATGGCCGCCACCGACGAGATGATCGGCATCGCATGCGAACTGCGCCCCGCCATCTGCACCATCGTGCCGGAAAAACGCGCCGAACTGACCACCGAGGGAGGCCTTGATGTGGCTGGGCAACAGGCGGACCTGACCCCGCGCATCGCCAGGCTGAAAGACGCGGGCATCATCGTGTCCATGTTCGTGGAACCGTCGGGAGAGCAGATCAAGGCGTGCCGCGACGCGGGGGCGGATTTTGTGGAGATCCACACCGGCAACTATGCCAACCTGCACGGGGCCGAGCAGGACAAGGAACTGGAGCGCATCCGGGAGGCCGCGCTGCTGGCCGCCGCGCTGGGCATGGGCGTGAACGCCGGGCACGGGCTGGACTATCACAACATCCAGCCGCTCACCCGCATCCCGGAAATCACCGAATTCAACATCGGCCACAGCATCATGGCGCGGGCCATGTTCCACGGGCTGGACCGGGCGGTGCGCGACATGCGCGCGCTGATTCCGCACTGACATGATCGTGGGACTGGGCATGGATCTGGTGCAGCGTAGCCGCATCGAGGACGCCATCCGGAAACACGGCGAGCGCTTTAAAAAGCGCATCTTCACCGAGTCGGAACGCGCCTATTGCGACCCCAAGCCCCACGCCCCGCTGCACTATGCGGGCATGTGGGCGGTCAAGGAGTCGCTGGTGAAGGCGCTGGGCACCGGGTTTTCCGGCGGCATCGGCTGGCGCGACATTCAGGTGGGGCACGATGAACGGGGCAAGCCGGAGGTCACCCTGTCCGGCAAAGCCGCCGAACGGGCACAAGCCATCGGCGTTACCCGGATACACTGCACCATCACCCACGATACCGACCTGTCCGCCGCCCAGGTGGTGCTGGAAGGCAACTGATCTTTTTAACGAGGGGAACATCCGTGTACGCAGTCACCGCCGCCCAGATGCAGGCCATGGACAAGGAAACCATCGAAACCATCGGCCTGCCCGGCCTGATTCTGATGGAACATGCGGGCACCCTTACGGCGGCCGCCGCCGCCTCGTGGCTGGAGGAACAGGGCGGCCAGCGGGTGGTGGTGCTGTGCGGAAGCGGCAATAACGGCGGCGACGGTTTCGTGACCGCCCGCCACCTGCGGAACGCCGGATACGACGTGGACGTGTTTCTGGCCGGTCACCCCACCGATCTGGCGGGCGACGCCCGCACCCACATGGAAGTGTGGGCCAACCTGGGCGGCAACGTATTCCCCGCCAGCGAAATCACCGGCAAGCGGCTGGCGCAGGAAATCGATGGAGCCGATCTGGTGATCGACGCCCTGCTTGGCACCGGCCTGTCGAAACCGCTCAAGGGCAATATCGGCGCCTGGGTGGCCAAGGTGAACCAGTCCGGGCGGGCGGTGCTGGCGGTGGACCTGCCCACCGGGGTCAACGCCGACACCGGTCAGGTGATGGGCAGCGCCGTGCGCGCCGACCTGACGGTCACCTTCGGTGCCCCCAAACTGGGCCATTTTCTGGGCGAGGGCGGCGCGCTCACCGGCAAGTTGGTGGTGGCCGACATCGGTATCCCGGAGGACGTGGTGGTCAAGCACGCGGGCAACGTGCGCCTGATCACCCCGCAGATTGCCAGCCTGTGGCTGCCCGACCGCCCCGCCGATTCCCACAAGGGCAGCTTCGGCCATGTGCTGGTGGCCGGCGGCAGCACCGGCATGACCGGTGCCGTGGCCCTGGCCGCCACCGGCGCCCTGTGCACCGGCGCCGGGCTGGTCACCGCCGCCATCCCCGAGCGCCACAACCCGGTGATGGAAAAGAAGCTCACCGAGGCCATGACCCTGCCCCTGCCGGAAACCGCCACCGGAGGGCTATCCGCCGCGGCGCTGGAGCCACTGGTGGAAGCCTCCATGGAGCGCTCGGTAACCGTGTTCGGCCCCGGGCTGGGACAGGCGGAGGAAGCCTTCACACTGGCGCGCGCCTTTGTGCGGCAGGTGGACGGCCCGCTGGTGCTGGACGCGGACGGCCTGAACGCCTGGGTGGGGCATCTGGAGGGCTTTCCCACCCGCCCGGTGCCCACCGTGGTCACCCCCCATCCGGGTGAACTGGCCCGGCTGCTGGACACCACGGTGGCGGAGGTGCAGGAGGACCGCATTCATTCGGCGCGGAACCTGGCCTCCAAACTGGAGGCGGTGGTGGTGCTGAAGGGCGCGCACACCGTCATTGCCGATCCGTTCGGCGGCATCTGGATCAACTCCAGTGGCGGCCCGGCGCTGGCCAGTGGCGGCACCGGTGACGTGCTGGCGGGAATGATCGGCGCCCTGCTGGCCCAGGGCATGGGGGCCGCCGAGGCCGCGTGCCTGGGGGTCTACCTGCACGGCCTGACCGCCGATCTGTGGACCGAAAAACGCTTCCCGGCGGGCCTTGCAGCCAGCGTGCTGGCCCGCCGCGTGCCGCGCAGCATGGCGCGACTGGCGGATGGCGACGTGCCGGAGCCGGTGCTCACCGTGTCCCCCATGGGGTAAATTTGCCCGATCCGAACTTTCGTGAAACAATATCCGGTACTGAAAAATCCGTTTCCCGACCTGTGAGGATGTGACATGACGTTTGTGAACGTGGTCATCATGCTGGCCATTCTGCTGGTGGCCATGGTGGCTTCCATGGTGTATTACGGCAGCCGCGGCAAAAAGAAGATGGGCGAGTTGTTCCACACCGCCGCCGAACGCCTGAACGGCACCGTCACCCAGCCCAGCCGCATGCACTATCCGCACATGTCCGCTACCGTGGATGGACGTCCGGTGGAGGTGTTCTACCACCTCTCCGAAGGGCACCGCAAAACCTCCGATATCGTCTATCTGCTGCTGGCCACCCCCACCCGCCTGCCCGCCGCCACGCTGGTGATGCAGGAAGGCTTTTTCGCCAAAACCCCGGACAAGGGCTCCTTCAACGACGCGGCGGGGGACTACCTGCCCGACCTGATGCCGGGCCGCTACGTCTATTCCACCGACGAGGCCCACACCCGCGCCCTGTTCGCCACCGGCGGTGTCTCCCCGTTCCTGACCGCCCTGCACCGGTACCCGCAGGTGGTGATGGGCCCCGATGCGGTGACCGTGGGCCGTCCCTACGGCGGCCCCAAGGACCTGGACCCGGAACGGCTGGAAGGCGAAATCCGCCGCATGATCTCGCTGGCCATCCATCTGGAGGAATTCTCAGCGAAGACAGCCTCCACCACCGCCCCCGGAACCCCGGTTACGGCCACCGCCGGCGCCTGATTCACCCGATCCAGTTGACTTGAGTTCCGTGAGCCGGGTCCACACCCGTTCCACCACCAGTCCGGAGGCGACCGCCGATTTTGGCGCGGCCCTGGGCGCAGCCTGCCGTGGCGGCGAAGTGATTCTGCTCTCCGGCCCGTTGGGCGCGGGCAAAACCCACCTGACCAAAGGCATCGCCCGCGGCCTGGGCATCGACCCGCGGCAGGTGACCAGCCCCACGTTCACCTTGCAGGCCATCCACCATGGACGACTGCCGCTCTATCATGTGGATCTGTACCGGGTAGACAGCCCGCTGGAACTGGAGCACCTAGAATTGTTCGAGGAGGTGGACGGCCCCGGCGTGACCGTCATCGAGTGGCCGGAAAGGGGCGGCGAGCACCTACCCCCGGACACCCTTCACATCCGCATCATCCCCGCCCAGGGGGACGAACGGCGGCTGGAACTAACGCTGGAAGGGGACGACCCGCCGGTGCACCTGGCCGGGTGCCATCCATAGGCCGCTGCGCTCGCAAACCTCCATCCCTGATCCGGAGTGGGAGCTGGCGGCACCCTACAAGCTAGGGCTCCGCACACACCACGCCGACGGTGTATGACAGGAGCGGCGCACCCGTCTGTTCCCGCACCCCCACCGGATGGGCATACAGGTCGACGATTTGATCCGGGTGGCAGTGCCCGGTCAGGGCCTCCCGTACCTTGCGGTGGCGTTTCCGCTGTTCGTCCATGTTCCGGTCGGCGTTGCTCACATGCACCAGATAATGGTATTTCCGCCCTTCCGGCTGCTTGATGACGAACACCGTGGTAGGCTCCGGGGGTCCCAGCGACACATTCATCCCGCCGCACGCGGCAATCAACGCCGCGGCAACCAACCCCATACCGGCCCACAAACGTCCCGACATGTGCATCTCCTACGTGAGAAACAGTTCTACCACTGCCCGGATGCTACCCTATTTTTCCTCGGGCACGAAACCCTATACATCGGTTTTTGCGGATTATTCCCCACCCGCCACCACCCGGTGCGTCGGGCCAACGCCAGACCGCCGGGCGTTGGTGGCGGGATGGGGGCTACGGCAGGCTGCGTACCGGTTGGCCAGCGGCCCGCAGCAGGTAGCGGGTGCTTCCGTCACGCAGTTGCAGTACCAGATCCACCTCGCCGTCTCCGTCCGCATCGGCCACCCCGGAGGCCCAGCGGATCTGTTCGTTGGCCGGCGCGGGAACCACCTCCGGCAGCATCGACGCCACCACGCGCCGCTCCCCGTTGACAAACCACACCTTTTCCAGGGTAATCCTGCCGGGGAATTTCTCCCTCCCCCCGGCAATCACCCGCAACACGGTGGTGGTGCCATTCCCACCACCCTCCCACACCTCGGTGTACAGGCTCATGGGCACCCCGTCCACGTCGATCTTTTCCAGCCCGAACGGCGCGGCCTGCTTCTCCATGGGCGGGATTTCCTGGGCTCCGGCGGCGGCCCCGTCCCACGCCAGAGACCCGGCCAGCACCAGTGCTCCGGTGCCAGCCATCAGTCGATTGCAGCGTTCACTCATAACGACCTCCCCTCTCGCACACAACCCCGCACGGGGGCGGCGCGCCCGAATGTTTCCGGTCGCACAGGCACCGGAAGGAGGCCAAAAAGACAGCCCCTTTCCGGCGGATGTGTATTGATTTTCGGCAACCGGCCGGTCGCTCCAAACTCCACACTACCGCCCCTCCCCGAGGACGGTCAACTCCCTTTTCCAATTTTTTATTCCTCATAACACACTGTTTTTAAAGTGGTTACACCAGAGATCAAACACCCCATCACAAGGCACTGAAAAAAGGCGAAAAGTTCCTCTGGGAGGCATGAATTTGATGAACAGGCGGGCAGATTTGTCCGTGATCCAGTGGTGGGTGGAAACCGCGCGACCGGTTACCGTTCACCGGGAGTACGGCAGATGACCGCAACGGTGTAGGAAAGCACCACCCCGCCCCCCGATCGGGGTCCGACCGGATGGGCATACAACTCGATGATTTCGGCCGGATGGCAGTGACCGCTCATAGCGCGACGGACGGCGCGCCTGCGGGCGTCGGCATCGTCCATCCCAGGGTCCGCGTCGGAAACATAGGCCAGGAAATCATAGGCGCGCCCCTCCGGTTGTGGAATCACCACCACCGTGGATCTCGGTCCGGGCGGCGCGCCCAATCCGGCGCACCCGGCCATCCATCCGGCGCAAAAGATCACTCCCAACCAGAATGTCGTGCGCATGGATTCACGCCTCCCGCCTTTATTGTACCGGTCCGGCTCCCCCCTTGACGCCCACCGGGAGGTGATTAAAACATTCCCGCGGGTGCCATTTCGGGCCCGCAAAAACAACCGTGCGCGCGACCGGGGGCGGATGTGCACCGGATCGCGCCGGATCATTGCTCACAAGGAGAATGCATCATGACCCATCTGGATTTTTCCCCCCTGTACCGTTCCACGGTCGGTTTTGACCGTCTGGCGCGCCTGATGGACTCGGCGCTGACCGAGCCCGCCCGTACCCCGTCCTGGCCACCCTACGACATTGAGGTGACCGGCGAAAACCGTTACCGCATCACCATGGCGGTGGCCGGGTTCTCCCGTGAAGACCTGAAGCTGGAGGTGCGCGAGCAGGCGTTGACCGTCACCGCCGAACGTCCCCATGAGGAAGCGCGCGAATACCTGCACCGGGGAATCGCCCGGCGTGGCTTTAACCAAAGTTTCCGCCTGGCGGATCACGTGAAGGTGACCGGGGCGGACCTGGAGAACGGCCTGCTGACCATCAATCTGGAGCGCGAACTGCCCGAATCCATGAAGCCGCGCACCATCGAAATCGGCATTGGCACCACCGCGCCCAAACTGGTGGACGCCGCCGCGTAACCGAAGGGGCGTGACCCCGTCGCAACCGGCCCCTTTGCACGCAGGGGGGCCGGTTTTTTTCGGTCATTTGCGCCAGAGGTTACCCCTTCTTCACCTGCTGCCCCACCCGTCCAATCGCATACCCCCCCACGCCGCCAATAAACGGAATCGCCAACAGTTGATCCAGGCGCAGGTATTTCCGCTCCCGGAACTCGCTCAGGCCGATGGTCATGGCCTCGTGCCCGGCTTCCGGCTGGGCACGGTAGGTGCCGCACAGGCGGTCCCAGATGGACAGGTTGAAGCCGAAATTGCTGTTGGTCTCGTTCACCACCACCGAGTGATGCACCCGATGCACGTCCGGGGTGACAAACAACAGCCGCAGCACCCGGTCGATGGGTAGCGGCAGACGGATGTTGCCGTGGTTAAACATGGCCATGCCGTTCAGGATCACCTCGAACAACACCACCGCCAGTACCGGTGCCCCCACCAGCACAATGGCCCCCAGTTTGATGCCGATGCTGATGATGATCTCAATGGGGTGAAAGCGCAGCCCCAGGGTCACATCGTAGTCCACGTCCGCATGGTGTACCCGGTGCAGCCGCCACAGAATCGGCACCGCGTGGAACATCACGTGCTGCAGGTAGATGATGAAATCCATCACCACGATGGCGGCGAACACCGCCGCCGTGGGGCCGACGTCCATATTATTCAGCACCCCCCACCCGCGCTCCGACGCCAGTGCCGCCGTGCCCACGCCGATGGCCCCGAACAGGAAGCGCACCAGCAGGGTATCCGCCACCACCAGCGCAATGTTGTTGCCCCAGCGCACGGCCTTGGAGGCCGTCAACGCCCGGCGCGGCGCGGCCAGTTCCCACAGGGCCACCGCCAGAAAGATGCCGAAAAAACATCCCAGCCGGATCTGCTGTTCATATTGATTGAAAAAGGCTTCCATGCATTCTCCCGGTGAATCGCTCGCGCACCCGACCGCGCGGTTCAGCATACCTGCCGGGGCCGGTCCACGCCAGACCATTAATTGCATTGAAAAAGGTCAATTTATGACGATTTTCAATCAGTTACACAAAATTATTTCTTCACACCGGGACAACCCGCGTCCGACAGGAAGGAGAAAAGTACCGTGCCGGGCGGTTCCTTTGGGAAGGGGGGCCGGGCGGCATCCATATTCAGGACGGAGTGGGAACCATGAAATCCAAGACTTTTGCGCTCGGCGCGCTGGCCCTGTTCGGGCTGGGAATGATCCAGATGCTGGCGCCGACCCCCGCCGAGGCCATTCCGGCCTTCGCCCGCGCCAACAAGGTGCCGTGCACCACCTGCCATGTGCAGTTTCCAAAACTCAATGAGTTCGGCATGGCGTTCAAGCAGAACGGCTACCGCATGCAGGGCCAGAAAGGCAAGCCGGTGTGGCTGAACGACAACCTGCCGCTGGCCGCCATGACCAAGTTGACCTTCGAAAGCCGCGAAACCGACATCCCGGCGGAAGGCGTCACCGCCATTACCGACGCCGACCGCCGCAGCCTGGAATTCTTCTCCGGCGGACATCTGGGGCCGAACATCTCCTACTTCTTCGACTATGCCTTCAGCATCGACGAAGTAGAGGTGTTTAACGGAGGAACTCCACTGGGCACCACCACTGTGGCCCAGGCCGGTGCCGGCGGCACCTTCCTGGTGTTCAGCGACATCCTTCCGGACAATCTGCTGAACGCCCGCGTGGGTGTGATGAGCAACGAATTCTTCTACCTGTCCCAGCCGCGCCGGACCACCCAGCACGGTTATCTGGCGCCGGTGTCGCAGGACAACTCCGGCCTGGAGTTGAATGGCCACCTGAAGCTGGGCGAGGGTTCCGGTCTGCGCTACGCCACCGGCTACGGCAACAATTTTGAGGAAAACGCCGAAGCCGTGCTGGGCGGCGCCTATGCATGGGCCGCCTACGACATCGCCGGACAGACCATCGGTGCCCGCTACACCACCGCCCGTGCGGGTGACGGCGCCACCGGGGCCACGGATACTTACTCCATGCTGGACTTGAATGCCAATCTGCGTCTGGGTCCCACCTGGATGGTGCTGGGTTGGTTCTCCCAGGACAACGTGAGCGGCGCCACCGGCAACACCCAGGAGAACCTGCTGGCGGAGATCGTCTACCCGGTCACCCCCAGGGTGCTGGTCACCGGCCGGTACGAATCCAAGGAATCGGAAACGGCGGGCATGGCGGTGCCGGGAACCGACACCGAAACGGTGCTCACCGCGTCGTTCTATGTAATGCCAAACGTGAACCTCACCGCCGAGTACGTGATGGCGGATTACGGCGAAGGGCACCCGGACTCGATCGGCGGCGCCGCGGGTGACGATACCATCCTCACCGTCGGTTTCCAGATCGGCCTGTAACACCCGGAACATCCGGATCCACAGTCAAAAGGCCCGGGGCAACCCGGGCCTTTTCGATTTTCGGACTGTGCCACGCCGTATAATGGCCCCATGCCGTCCGCATCCGAAAACACCCCCAACCCCACGGATGAACAGACCGCCCAATGGTCCCCATGGATGGACGCCGCCATCGCCGAGGCCCGCGCCGCCGCCACACACGGTGACGTGCCCATCGGCTGCGTGGTGGTGAAGGAAGGGAAAATCGTTGGGCGTGGCCACAACCGGCGCGAGGCGGACAACGACCCCACCGCCCACGCGGAAATCATCGCCCTCAGGGACGCCTCGGCAACCCTGGGCGCATGGCGGCTGTCGGGCTGCACCCTGGTGGTCACCTGCGAGCCGTGCGCCATGTGCGCCGGGGCGCTGGTTCTGGCCCGCGTGGACATGCTGGTATACGGCTGTACCGACCCCAAAGCGGGAGCGTGCGAAAGCCTGTACACGATCCCCTCGGACAAAAGATTGAACCACCGGATGCAAATTCTGAGCGGCATAAAAGGGGAGAGTTGTGGTAACCTTTTGCGCGAATTCTTCCGACAGCGGCGGCTGTAGAAGGGGTCACGGAGAGGTGTCCGAGCTGGTCGAAGGTGCCTGACTCGAAATCAGGTGTGGGGAAACTCACCGGGGGTTCGAATCCCTCCCTCTCCGCCACTTCAGGTGCCCGGCGTGTGTGGCCGGTCTGCCTGCAACATATTGTTTTGCCTGCTGGAGAGGTGTCCGAGCTGGCCGAAGGAGCAGCATTGGAAATGCTGTGTGCGGGTAACCGTACCGAGGGTTCGAATCCCTCCCTCTCCGCCACCTGTTGCCGTTGCGCCGCTTCCCCGTCGTTCAGACACACGGGGAAGCGGCACAATGGTCAGGGGGTCAGGTGTTTTCGGCAGGCAAATCCCCCACCCGTTTTTCCCGGGTGAGTCGGCGTGAGGGGTTGGGTCCCGTGCAATCGGAGCCTGTGAACCCCGTCAGGTCCGGAAGGAAGCAGCGGTAAGCGGGATTCCCGGTGTGCCGCGGGTTCGCCCGGCCCCTCACTCCGGCCCATCCGGTCGCCCGACGGTCGATTCAAATGCCTGTGCCGGTATCGCCCCGTTTGAACCCGGAGCCCGGCCGAGGGAGGACACGATGAGCTACCAGGTATCCGCCCGCAAGTACCGCCCCCAAGCCTTTGAAGAGGTGGTCGGCCAGCCGCACATCGTGCGCACCCTGACCAACGCCATCACCTCCGGGCGCATCGCCCACGCCTATCTGTTCTCGGGCATCCGCGGGGTGGGTAAAACCACCATCGCGCGCATCTTTGCCCGCGCCCTCAATTGTGAGCACGGCCCCACCCCCACCCCGTGCAACACCTGCGTGCATTGCGCACAGATTATCTCCGGCAACGCCTCCGACGTGCTGGAGATCGACGGGGCCTCCAACAACAGTGTGGACAACATCCGCGACCTGTCCGACAACATCCGCTATCGGCCCCTCACTGGCCGCTACAAGGTGTATATCATCGACGAGGTGCACATGCTCTCCACCCAGGCCTTCAACGCGCTGTTGAAGACCCTGGAGGAGCCGCCGGACCACGCGGTGTTCGTGTTCGCCACCACCGAAACCCACAAAATTCCGCAGACCATCCTGTCCCGCTGCCAGCACCACGCCTTCCGCCGCGTATCCCGCGAGGAGATCGCCGGGCACCTGTCCGGGCTGGCCACGCGGGACGGCATCCACGCCCCCAAAAGCGCCGTGGCCCTGCTGGCCCAGGCTGCGGACGGTTCCCTTCGCGATTCCCTTTCCCTGTTCGATCAGGCGGTCAGCTTCTCCGGCGGCGGACTGGTGGCGGAAGACATCTCCCTGATGCTCGGCGTGGTGGGGCAACCCACCCTGCACGGCTTCGCGGGGGACATCCTGGCCGCCGACCCCGGTGCCGCCCTGATGCGCCTGAAGGCCCTGGTGGAGGCCGGACAGGACCTGAACACCCTCACCTCCGGGCTGGTGGAACATTTCCGCAACCTGCTGGTGTGCCGGGTGGCGGACGACCCCGCGGCGCTCATCGACCTGTCCATGGACGACGTGGCCGAACTTTCCACCCAGGCCGCATCCGTGCCGCCGGAGATGCTGGATACCGTATTCGACCTTCTGGCCGAAGCCCAGGATCGCAGCCGACGGGCCGCCGCCCCCCGCTTTGTGCTGGAGGCCGCGCTGGTGCGCGCCTGCGACGCCCGCGCGCTGGTCAGCCTGACTGAACTGGCCGCCCGTCTGGAGGCTGCCGCCGGTGGCGCCGCTCCGGCCCGTGCCGACCTGCCACCACGGACCCAACGTCCGTTGCCCACCTCGCCCCCCCGGCAAATGGTGACCGGCGCCACACCTTCGGCACCGCAGGCCGTCACGCCGCAGGCCGCCGCACCGCAAGCCGTCGCGCCGCAAGCCGTCACGCCGCAAGCCGTCACGCCGCAGGCCGCCGCACCGCAAGCCGTCACGCCGCAAGCCGTCACGCCGCAGGCCGCCGCACCGCAGGCCACGATTCCGGCGGCTTCACAATTCACCCCTCCAGCCGCGGAGGCGCCGCGTGAAATGATCGCGGGAGCTTCCACCCCGCCCCGCCAGAGTCCGCCCGAAGCACTCGAACCGTCCCACCCCATGGTAAGCGACCCGGCCATGGTTTCCGCTGCCAGCGCCTCCCCCCGTGAAGCCTGGACCGCCGTGGTGCGCGAAATCAAAACCCGCCGGCCGGCGCTGGCCTCCTACCTGGAACAGGGCGCGGTGCACAGTGCCACCCCGCACAAGGTGGAGGTGGCCTTCCAGCCCGCCTACGAGGTGATGCTGAGTATGGTCAACCGGCCGGACAACCTGGCCTTCATCACCGACATGGCCCGCCGCGTCACCGGGCGCGAAATGACGGTGGCGTTTGTCATCGCCGCACCGGGAAGCGACGGACACACCACCCTGGGCGAGCAGTTCGAGGCCGAGGAACAAGCCCGTCACCGGGAGGAGGTGGAAGCCACCATGGAGCTTCCGTTCATTCGCGACGTAATCGACACCTTCGGGGGCGAGGTGGTGGAACTGCACAAGCCGGAGCCGTAACCCGGTGTCCGCCAACCCTTTTTTTGCGTAAGGAGGACCGATGTCCAAGAAGATGATGGGCCAGATCATGCGACAGGCCCAACAGATGCAGGAGCAGATGGCCAGAGTGCAGGAGGAGGCCTCCCGCAAGGAGGTCACCGCCAGTTCCGGGGGCGGCATGGTCACCGTCACCGCCAACGGCAAACAGGAAATCACCGCCATCCGCATCGACCCGCAGGTGGTGGACCCGGAAGACGTGGACATGCTTCAGGACCTGATTCTGGCCGCCATCGCCGAAGCCCAGCGCAAGGGCCAACAGGAGATGGAGCAGGAGATGCAGAAGGTCACCGGCGGCCTGAACCTGCCCGGCCTGGGCGGCGGCAATCCGCTGGCCGGCCTGTTTTAGAACCGCCTCCCGCCGCAGATGGGCAAAGGGGTTTATGAGCGGCTGATTGGCGAATTCGCACGGCTGCCGGGTGTAGGGCACAAAAACGCCCAGCGTATCGCCTTTGCGGTGCTGCGCATGGAGCCGGAGCGGGCCCGCAAGCTGGGCGAGACACTCATCGAGGCCCGCGCCGGGGCCCGCGCCTGCGCCCGGTGCGGCAACCTGGCCAGTGCCGAGGCGTGCGAAATCTGCAATAATCCCCGCCGCGACACCACCCGCATTATGGTGGTGGAAGACCCGGGCACCCTGTATCAGATCGAGCACACCGGCACCTACCGGGGGCTGTACCACGTGCTGAGCGAGGTATTTTCGCCCCTGGAGGTGATGGACCCGTCCACCATCCGCCCCGAAAAACTGGTGGCCCGCGTCCGCGACGGGGAGGTGAAGGAAGTCATCCTGGCCACCAGCCCCACCGTGGAGGGAGAGGCTACCGCCCTCTATCTGACCCGCGAACTCAAGCCGCTGGGCATCCAGGTCACCCGTATCGCCTACGGCGTGCCGGTGGGCATGGACCTTGAGTATGCGGATGAGGTGAGCCTCATCAAGTCCATCGAGGGCCGCCACGCGGTGTAATCTCCCGCCCGCGTCCTTTTCGCTCTCCCCCCGATATGACATTCATCGTTGCCGCCGCCTTCCCTGAGCGGTAAGGTGAATGGTGAGGGGGAATATTGTTGGGGGGACGGAGGTCTGTATGAACATACTCCTGGCCACCGACGGGTCCAAAAATGCCCAATGGGGGTGCGACCTGATCGCCCACATCCGCGAGCAGGGCGACGTGCATGTGCACCTGGTGCATGTGACCACGCCGCTGCCGGAACCGATGGTGCCGTTTCCCGATGTTTTTGTAGAGCAGGATCTGATGGCCCGCGAGCGCATGGAGGACGAGCACGAGATGCGCGCCGCCGAGCGGCTGGAGGCGTGTCGCAACATGCTCCCGCCGGGTGTGAAGGTCACCACACACGCACGGGTCGGTCACCCGGCTCAGGAAATTCTGTCCGTGATCGACCAAGTGCTCCCCGATCTTGTGGTAATGGGCGCACGCGGCATGGACAAAACCCCCGAGTACGCCATCGGCAGCGTGTCACAAAAAGTGGTGCGGTACGCCCCGTGCCCGGTTGTCATCGCCCGTGAAAAAGGCATCGGGAATCGCCGGGTACTGGTAGGACTGGACGAAAAGGGGGACGGTGATCAGGTGCTGGAGTGGCTCAAACACGCCCGTTGGCTGTCCGGCTGCTCCCTCACCCTGACCCATGTGGTGGAGGACCGCTACCTGTCCGAAAGCCGGCTGGCTGCCACCCAGTTCTCCGGCAGCGGGACCTACCTGGACAAGTTGCAGGACACCCTGAAGGAGCAGGCCTTGGCGTTCCTGGAACGGGAGGCGGCGCTACTTGCGGACGCTCCGTTCCAGGTCAGCACCCTGGTGCTGGAAGGGGCCCCAGCCACCGCGCTGGCCGATCACACCCGCGCGGGCGGGTTCGACTTGCTGGTGGTGGGGGCCCGGGGGCGTCACGGGCTGAGCCGTTTTCTGATGGGCAGCACCTCGGAAAAGGTGCTGCGTCAGGCCGGTTGTTCGGTGGTGGTGGTGCGCACCCGCTGACGCAGGAAATGCACTCCCGGGGAAAGTCCCCCGAAAAGACCGAAGGGATTACCCCTCGATCTTGGGCATGTTCAGAAACACCCGCATCTGCTGGATCAGCATGGCGGTGTGTTCCGGCTTGCGCATGTCCAGTTGCATCTCGTTGATGACCTTCACGCCAAAGCCGTTGAACCACTCGAGCCAGCAGGCGTTGCATACCCGCTGCTTGATCTCCTCGCCGATCGCCGCGCCATAGGTCGGACCCGAAATCGCGTCCTTTTCCTGGCCGCACTTGCAACACTGCACCGTTGCCATCCGCATTCCTTTCACGCCGTGGCTCCGGGCCACGGAAGATCCAAATTGAACAATCGGGACAGCATACCGGCACCGCTCGCCGGTTGTCCATTGCCGTACAGCCGGCGCGGAAACTCCCACCTCCTCCGGCCCTCCGCCCGGTTGCCGCACCGATCCGAAGCCGGTAGAGTGTCCTTTCCGCACCGTTGGTGCTGGCCTCTTGTGACCCGGAACACCAATGCCCCTGCTGCGCAAAATTGCATCCGCGCTTGTGGAACTGCTGCGCGACGTACTGCCGATCATACTGGTAATCGTATTTTTCCAGTTGGCCGTGCTGGGACAGCCGTTTCCGCACCTGAGCGAAGTGGTGTGGGGCATGGTGCTGGTGGTGATCGGCCTGTTCCTGTTCACCCAGGGGCTGGAACGGGGCCTGTTCCCGCTGGGGGAATCGCTGGCCTACGACTTTGCCAGAAAGGGCAGCCTGCTGTGGCTGCTGGTATTCGCGTTCACCATCGGCTATGCCACCACCGTGGCGGAACCCGCTCTGCTGGCGGTGGCCGAAAAGGCCCAGGAAATCTCCGCCGGGCGGCTGGACCAGTTCATGGTGCGCAGTGTGGTCGCCGCCTCGGTGGGCTTTGCCATCGCCCTTGGGGTGCTGCGCATCCTCCTGGGGCACCCCATCCATTACTACATCATCGGCGGCTACCTGCTGATCGTGGCGGTAACCAGCATCGCCCCCCGTGAGGTCATCGGTCTGGCCTATGACTCCGGCGGCGTCACCACCAGCACCGTCACCGTACCGCTGGTGGCCGCTCTGGGGGTGGGGCTGGCCTCCAGCGTGGAAGGACGCAACCCGCTGGTGGACGGCTTCGGCCTGATCGCCTTCGCCAGCCTGACACCGATTCTGGCGGTCATGCTGTACGGCATCTGGGTGTACTAGATGAACGAAGTCACCCGGCATATTCTGGAGGGCCTGGCAGCCACCACGCGCGACGTGCTGCCGGTGATCCTGGTGATCGCGTTCTTCCAGTTCGTCTATTTCCGCCAACCGCTGAACAACCCGGGCCGGGTGCTGCCCGGCCTGGTTCTGGTGGTGCTGGGACTGTACCTGTTTGTGGAGGGCTTGAGCATCGGCCTGTTTCCCTTGGGGGAGACCATGGCCCGGCAGTTTTCCGACCCGCAGCACCTGAGCCGGGTGTTTCCGTTCGCCTTTTGTCTGGCCTATGCCACCTCCATGGCGGAACCGGCGCTGATCGCCGTGGCCATGAAGGCGGAAGAAATCACCACCGGAGGCATCCGCCGCTGGCCG
This sequence comes from Nitrospirota bacterium, assembly GCA_029881725.1. GTDB lineage: Bacteria > Nitrospirota > JACRHL01 > JACRHL01 > JACRHL01 > JAOUMB01. Next base: position 9,692 of record JAOUMB010000007.1, on the reverse strand, counting down.
CTGCGCAACGCGGTGGCGCTGGGAGCCGCGTGCGGCCTTACCGTGGGGGTGTTCCGCATCGTCCAGGGGCACCCCCTGCACTGGTACATCATCGGCAGTTACCTGCTGGTGATGGTGCTCACCCGACTGGTGCCGAAAAACATCATCGGCCTGGCCTATGACTCCGGGGGGGTCACCACCAGCACCGTAACCGTGCCGCTGGTCACCGCCCTCGGGCTGGGACTGGCCACCAACCTGCCGGGACGGGATCCGCTCCTGGACGGCTTCGGCCTGATCGCCTTCACCGCCATGGGGCCACTGATTTCGGTGATGATCTACGCCACCCTGGCTGACCGCTTCCGCCGGATTTCCGCCGGGCCGGGACCGGAGACTGCCCCGTGAACGGCCTGCTGACCCAGATACTGGAAGGGCTCGCCAACACCACCCGCGACGTGTTGCCGGTGGTGTTGGTGATCGGATTCTTCCAGTTCGTCTACTTCAAGAAGCCATTGACCAACCCGCACCGGGTGATTCCGGGGCTGGTGCTGGTGGTGCTGGGGCTGTACCTGTTCGTGGAGGGGCTGAGTCTGGGCCTGTTCCCGCTGGGGGAAACCATGGCCCTACAGTTTTCCCGGCCCCAGAACCTGGGCTGGGTGTATGCCTTTGCGTTCGCCCTGGGCTACGCCACCACCCTGGCGGAACCGGCCCTGATTGCCGTGTCCATGAAGGCGGAGGAGATCACCACCGGAGGCGTGCGCCAGTGGCCCCTGCGCAACGCGGTGGCCTTCGGCGTGGCGCTGGGCATCGCCGTGGGGGTATTCCGCATTGTGCGCGGCCACCCGCTGCACTGGTACATCATCGGCGGCTATCTGCTGGTGCTGGCGCAGACCCGATTCGCCCCGCGCGAGATCATCGCCCTGGCCTACGACTCCGGCGGGGTTACCACCAGCACCGTCACCGTTCCGCTGGTCACCGCCCTGGGACTCGGGCTGGCCACCAATATTCCGGGGCGCAATCCGATCGTCGACGGCTTCGGCCTGATCGCCTTCGCCTCCCTGTTTCCCATCATTACTGTTCTGGGCTATGCAACATTGGCCCGTTTTTGGGGCACAATGCGGAGTAGATCCGCCAGTGCTTCCCCTAAGGAGGAACCATAACCATGCAATTCTCAGCAATCATTGCCATGGTGCCCGCGCAAAACGAAAAGCAGGTGATCCACGCTGCACGCAGTGAAGGGGCCACCGGGGTGAGCATTCTCAACACCCGCGGTGAAGGGGTGGTGGAAAAGAGCACCTTTTTCGGCCTGAGCCTGGACTCGCCATACAACTGTCTAATTTTTCTGGTCAACCGCATGCGTGCGGGAAAGATTCTGGCGGCCATCGAGGAGGCCGGAGACATGCACAAGGACGGCAACGGGCTGGCCTTTTCCATGCCGGTGGACGAAGTGCGTGGCCTGAACAAGCAGCTCAAGGTGCTGATGGAAGAGGTGAAGGACGACTATTTCTGACCCCGGTGGCGGGTTCGTAGCGGAGATGGAAGGAAGTGTAATGGGCAAAAAGGTACGCGACATCATGGTGCGCGAGGTGATCACCGTGGACGGCATCGCCACGGTCCGCGAGGCACTTACGATCATGCGCGAAAAGGGCATCAAGAGCCTGGTGGTCAACCGCAGAAACGAGGACGACGCCTACGGCATCGTCACCCTGTACGACATCGTCAAGAAGGTGGTCACCCAGGAACGGCAACTGGACATGACCAACGTGTTCGACATCATGTGCAAGCCGCTGATCACGGTCACCCCGGGCCTGAAGGTGAAGTACGCGGCGCGGCTGATGAGTCAGTTCGACGTGAAGCGGGCGATCGTGCTGGTGGACGGTGAGCTGCTCGGTATCGTGTCCATGGAGGACATTGTGTACAGCCTGCTCGACAACGTAGTGGAGTAGGGCACGCCGGCCGTGCGTTGGACTTCTAGCGGCGCACCAGTTCCCCCAGCCACTCCTCGCCCTGGCGGCGTTCGTGGGAGTGGCGGGTGAGCTCCAGGGTGTGCAGTTCGAAGCGCTCGCCAAAACATCCGGCCACCTCCTCCGGGTCCGTGTGGTATGGCGGACCACCGGGCTTGCCGTGGGCGTAGAACAGGGCCAGCAGCCGCCCGCCCGGCCTCAGCATGCGCCACGCGGCGGTCACATAGTCGCCGCGCCGGATGGGGTCGATGGCGCAGAAGCAGGTTTGCTCCAGCAACAGATCAAATCGTCCCCACAGGGACTCCGGCGGAGCCAGCAGGTTGGCGGATACCAGTTCCGCATCGGCCCCTTCCGCGTCCAGCCGGGCGCGGGTGCGGGCCAGCGCCTCGGGGGCGAAGTCGATACCGGTCACCCGGTAACCGCGGGCCGCCAGCCAGGCCACCTCCCACCCGGTGCCGCAGCCGGGAATCACTACATCACAGGGAACGATCCTCCCCGCCTCATGCAGGGCCACAAACGGGGGGGAGGGCTGCCCCAGGTCCCACCCGGTTTCGTTGGTCAGATAGCGCCCGTTCCAGAACTCGGGCCCCAGTTCCGCATCGGTGAGGGGTCGGTTGTCGTCGTCGGGCGGGGTCACTGCTGGCCCTGTTTCCACCAATCGCGCACCAGTTCCTGATAGCGCGGATCGCCGTGCAGCGGCTCAAAGTCGGGGTCGGCCACGCTGTCGCGGGCACCCGGCGGGTGTTTGCGAAGCGATTCCGTGAACGCCGCCAAGGCCTGGTCCGGTTTTCCCTCCAACATCAGGAAGGCGGCCTGGTGATACAGCACCAGCCCCCGTTTATTGGCATGGGGCAGGGCCAGTTCCAGTTCGCGGGCAGCCTCCTCATGCTTGCCCTGCTGCTTGAGGGCCAGGGCCAGTGAACTGTGGAACTCCGGCGCCCGCGCCTCCAGTTGCAGGGCCTCGCGAAAGCCCGCCTCCGCTTCGGCAAAGCGGCGCAGCCGGTAGTGAATCGCCGCCAGTTCCGCCACCGTGATGGGCTCGCCCGGGGCCAGTTCGTTGGAGCGTTCATAGGCCTTCGCCGCCTCTTCATACCGCTCCAGACGAGTCAGGGAGACCCCCAGATTGCCCCACACGATGCCGTCTTCCGGGTTCAGTTCCAGGGCCTTTTCAAAATTGAGACGGGCGTCCTCGTAGCGATCCAGGCGCAGGGCCTCGATGCCTTCGTCGTTGTAGAAACCGGCCTTGCCGCCACTTGGCGTGCACGCGGCCAGAAACATGACCGCAAGGATCGTCCAGATGCGCATGGCACCCCCTTGTATGGTTGTGAGCGGCAGATCCGGGACAGAACCTGCAAGCGCGTTGGGTGGAAATCGGGCCGAATTCTAGGACTCCCTTCCGGTCACTGTCAATTTCTTGCCATCAATCCCCCTCAAGTCGGCCATGGAATTGGCCGAAATTGATCTTGTACTAAGCTGGTGGATCTGCTCGGGGAGAGACTGGAGATAATGGCGACTAACTTCACCGCGGTATCGGAAAACACCAAACGTCTGCTCGGCAAGGGCCAATACGACAAGGCCATCACCGCCCTGGAGAACTTTCTCCCGGACGCGACCGACAACGACGCGGCCAACGCGTTGAACACGTTGGGTGACATATACCTCAAGAAAAAGAACATGGTCGCGTCCATCGACCATTTTCTCAAGGCGTCGCACGCATTTGAGAAGGCGGGCTTCCCGCTCAAGGCGATTGCGACCCTTAAGAAAATCGTCAAGATGGACCCGGACCGGACGGAAGTCTACATCCGTCTGGGAGACCTGAACGCCCGCCGCGACATGGTGGGCAACGCGGTAGAGGCCTACCTGAAGGTGGTGCGCCTGATGTCGTCGCAAGGAAACCGCGATGACGCCCTGGGCATGATCAAGAAGGTGTGCATTCTCGACCCGGTGAACACCCGGCACCGCCTGCAACTGGCGGCGGAACTGTTCGAACTCGGGTTCACCGATCAGGCCGTGGAGGAAACCCTCAACGCCATTGACCTGTTTTTGCAGCGCGGCAATCTGGAAGAAGCCGAGCGCTACTGCCGCCACCTGCTGGACCTGGACCCCAACAGCAAGGGCGCCCAGGACCGCCTGGAGCGTATCGCCACCTGGGGACAGGAAACCCCGGCGGGCGGCGGGGATGCGGGCGGCGGCGTGGCAGGCGAAATGTCCATCGACGACCTGTTCGCGGAACTGGATTCGGCCATTGACGGAAACGCACCGGCAGCGGCTCCCGCAGCCGCCGCGCCGGGACAGCCGGAAACCGGATTTTCCATGGGCGGCGACGATGCCGGTTCGGAAGGCTTCAGCTTCGGCGAAGCGCCCGCAGCCGCTTCCGAGCCTGCGGAGGAAGCCGGTTTCGGGGAGCTGTCTTTTGACGACGCTCCCGCCCCGGCCGCCGAGCCGGAGGCCGATGCCGGGTTTGGCGAGTTGTCCTTCGATGACACCCCCGCCCCGGCCGCCGAGCCGGAGGCCGATGCCGGGTTTGGCGAGTTGTCCTTCGATGACACCCCCGCCCCGGCCGCCGAGCCAGAGGCCGATGCCGGCTTCGGCGAACTGTCCCTGGACGGTGGCGACGAGCCGGATGCGGCAGGCCCGGGCGAGATCAGCCTGGAAATGGACGATACTCCAGCCGAAGCCACGGCTCCGGCGGCTGCCCCGGAACCGGACACCGGTTTCGATGCCTCCGACCTGTTCGCGGTTTCCGCCGGCGCCGATACCGCGCCGGAACCCGAACCGGAGCCCGAGGCGGAAGCGGCGGATGCCGGCATGTTCGCGCTGGACATGGAGGATGCGGCCCCGGCGGAAGCCGAAGAACCCGCCGATGCCATGTTCGCGCTGGACACCGACGATACGGCCCCCGCCGACGACTTCAACGCCGAGGAGGCCTTTTCCGAAGCCAAGTTCTACGAGGCACAGGGGCTCAAGGACGACGCCATCACCCTGTATATGAAAATCCTCGACGCGGACCCCAACCATGCCGGGGCGCAGGAGGCCATGGCCGGCATGCGTACCGACGCCGCCGACGTGGAAGACCTGTTCGAGATGAAGTCGGCGCGCATGAACACGCCCGAGGAAGCCGCTCCGGCCAAGGCGGCTCCGCAGCCGGAGCCGTCGGACGAAGAGATCGATTCCCTGTTCGGTGCGTCCTCCACCCCGGAATCCCCGGCCACTCCGGAACCGGTAGTCGCAGCGCCTTCGGCGGACGGCGGCATGGACCTGTCCGACGAGTTCTCGGACCTGACCTCCGATATCCAGGACTCCCTGGACGAGGGCACACGGGACAAGAACTGGCGGAAGGTTTCCGAGGAGGCCCAGTTCGCCGAGATCCTCTCCGCCTTCCGCACCGGCATCCAGCAGGAAGTGGCCGACGACGACTCGGAAACCCACTACGACCTGGGGCTGGCCTATCGCGAGATGGGGCTGGTGGACGAAGCGATCAGCGAGTTCCAGTTGGCGGTCAAGGGCACCCAGCGTTTTGCGGATGCCTGCATCGCCCTGGCCCAGTGCTTCACCGAGCAGGGCAAGACCAATCTGGCCGTGGGGCAGCTTGAAAAAGCCTCCAAACGCCTGAACGGAACCGAGGACGAGTGGGCCGCCGTGGTCTACGAACTGGCCTCGGCGCTGGAGATGGTGGGCAAGGTGGAAGAGGCCAAAAAGCACTTCGAGGAAGTCTACGCCCAGGACATCAGCTATCGGGACGTGGCCAATCGTCTTGCCGCTTTAGGCTGACCCCCCTTCCGAATCCTGAAAAACGTGCTCCCCCCTTTGATTCATCTTGAATCAAAGGGGGTGGGACCAGTACCATTCTGGCTCCCATGGAAGAGTTGTCACCACTTCGCAAACAGATTGACGCCATCGACGACGAGATCCTGCGTCTGCTGAACCAGCGCGCAGAAATCGCCCTCCAGGTGGCGGCGGTCAAACACACCCACAACGCTCCGCTGCACGTGCCCGAGCGCGAAAAGGCGATTCTGGAGCGGCTCACCGGGAACAACCCGGGGCCGTTCCCCACCGCCGCCGTGGGCACCGTATTCCGCGAAGTGATTTCCGCCTGCCTGAACCTGGAGGGGCCCATCCGCGTGGCCTATCTGGGGCCGTTTGCCACCTTTACCCATCAGGCGGCGCTGGGCTACTTCGGCTCCTCCTGCCACTTTCAGCCGCGCGGTTCCATCCGCGATGTTCTGGCCGCGGTGGAAAAGGGCGATGCCGCATACTGCGTGGTGCCGGTGGAAAACTCCACCGAGGGCAGCGTCACCGTCACCCTGGATCTGGTGGCCGATACCGACCTGAACGTGTGCGGCGAGGTGGTCAACCGCATCCATCACTGCCTGCTTACACGTTCGGAATCCCTCAGCGACGTCACCGTCATCTATTCACACCCGCAGCCGCTGGCCCAGTGCCGGGGATGGCTGGAGCAGCACATGCCCGGCGTGCGCTGCGTGGAGACCGCCAGCACCGCACGCGCCGCCGAACGCGCCGCCGGAGAGTCCACCAGTGCAGCCATCGCCTCGGCCCTGGCGGGGGAAGTCTACGGGCTGAAAGCGCTGGCCAAAAACATCGAGGACACCACCACCAACCGCACCCGCTTCTGGATTCTGTCCAAGGAGCGCCGCCCGGCCTCCGCCAACGACAAGACCTCGGCGCTGGTGTCCATCAAGGACGAGGCCGGGTCGCTGGTGCGCATGCTGGCGCCGTTCCAGAACCACAACGTGAACCTCACCCGCATCGAGTCGCGTCCTTCCCGGCAGCGGCCGTGGGAATACCTTTTCTTCATCGACATGTCGGGCCACCCAAAGCAGCCGGAGGTGTCCGCCGCCCTCAAGGAACTGAAGGAGTCCTCTTTGTGGGTGAAGGTGCTCGGGGCCTACCCCCGCGCCGAAGAAGACGGAGTCTGATCCCCACCGGGATTACTAATCCTTACCGGGGCTGCGAACCAGGCGGGCACGCCGCCCCCGGTCCAAATTGAAAAGGAAAGCCGAGACCATGCCGCGGGTGCGTGACCAAATCGCCGGAATTGTCCCCTACAAGCCAGGCAAGCCGATCTCCGAACTCCAGCGCGAGTTGGGGGTAAGCCAGGTCATCAAGCTGGCCTCCAACGAAAACCCCGTGGGGCCCTCCCCCAAGGCAGTCGCCGCACTCAGGGAGATGCTGGACGAAGCCGATCTGCACCGGTACCCGGACGGCGGCGGCTTTTACCTGAAACAGGCCCTGTCGGAAAAGTGGGGGCTGTCGCCGGATCATTTCATCCTCGGAAACGGTTCCAACGAGATCATCGAATTCCTGTGCCGCACCTTCGTGGGACCCGGTGAGGAGGTTGTCGCCGCCGATCTGACCTTCGTGGTTTACCGGTTGATCACCACCGCCGCCGGGGGGCGCATCACTGAAGTGCCCCTCAGGGACTTTACCCACGACCTGCCCGCCATGGCCGCTGCGGTGGGACCGGACACCCGTCTGCTGTTCGTATGCAACCCCAACAATCCCACCGGCACCCACAACACCGCCGCCCAGGTGGCGGACCTGCTGAGCCGCGTGCCGGACGACCTGATCGTGGTGTTCGATGAGGCCTATGCGGAATACGTGGACGCGGACGACTACCCGGACACGGTGGCGGTTTTGAGAAGCCGCCCCAACACGGTGATCCTGCGAACCTTCTCCAAGGTGTACGGACTCCCCGCCCTGCGCATCGGCTACGGCATCACCTCGCCGGAAATCGTCGATTACCTGAACCGGGTGCGCCAACCGTTCAACACCAATGAACTGGCCCAACGGGCGGCACTGGCCGCGCTGGACGACACCGACCACGTGGACGAAAGCATCCGCATCAACGCCGAGGGCAAGGCGCGCATGTATCGCTTTTTCGGCGAACTGGGGCTGGAATACCTGCCCACCCAGGCCAACTTCGTATACGTGAACGTGGGCATGGACGGCGGCAAGGTGTTTGACGCGTGCCTCAGGGAAGGGGTGATCCTGCGCCACATCCACGGGGATTGGGTGCGCGTCACCGTCGGCCTGCCCAGCGAGTTGGACCGTTTCGAGTCCGTATTCCGCAAGGTGATGAGCGCACTTGGACACGCCGGATGAGTGGGCGCCTCGGAACCGTGGTCATTGTCGGGGTGGGGCTGATCGGCGGCTCCCTCGGGATGGCCCTGCGCGCCTCCGGCGCATGCTCCCAGGTCATCGGCGCTGATCAAGCACCGCTGGACGAAGCCATCGCCAAAGGCGCCATCGACAGGGCCCTGCCGCTTTCCGACGCCGCCGCCGCCGCCGACATTCTGGTGCTGGCCACCCCGGTGCGGCGCATGGCCACAGTGGTGCGCGACAGCCTGTTGCATCTGAAAAAAGACGCTATCGTCACCGACACCGGCAGCGTCAAAACCCATCTGGTGGCGGAACTGACGCCCCTTCTGGGAGACCGCTACGTGCCCGCCCACCCCATCGCCGGGGGAGAGAAATCCGGCGTGGCCGCAGCCCGGGCCGATCTGTTTCAGAATGCCACATGCATCCTCAGCCCCCTGCCGGAAAACGCCATCGGCGCGGTACGGGCCGTGTCCGACATGTGGGAAGCCGCCGGGGCCCGGCTGGAAATCATGACCCCGGAACAACACGACGAAGTGTTCGCCTGGGTGTCCCACCTGCCTCACCTGGTGGCCTTCGGCCTGATGGAAGCGGTGGGCGATGCGGCCACCGACGACTGCGACCCGGCGGAATACTCCGCCGGGGGACTGCGCGATTTTACCCGCGTGGGCGGCTCCAACCCGGAAATGTGGCGTGATATCTTCTTAACCAACCGGGATGCCATACTGAAGGTAAGCGCCGCTTACCGTGACCAGTTGGAACGGTTCGAAACCGCAATCAAAAACGGCGATGGCGATGCCCTGCTGGCTGCCTTCGCACGCTCACGCGCACTGCGCGAACGGATAACCCGATGAACGCCCGCAAGGTCAAACGCCTGACCATCCACCCGTCCGGCCCCCTCACCGGCACCATTACGGTACCCGGTGACAAGTCCATCACCCACCGGGCGATCATTTTCGGTGCCATGGCCACCGGCACCAGCACGGTGGAGGGCTACCTGCCGTCGGAGGACTGCCGCGCCACCATCGCCGCGTTCCGGCGTCTGGGGGTGGAAATTACCACCCACCGCCGCACCCTCACCATCCGCTCCGCCGGGTGGCGCGCCTTTTCCGGACCGGATCAGGTCATCGACTGCGGCAACTCCGGCACCACCTCCCGCCTGCTGATGGGCCTGCTTTCGGGCATGCCGTTCCGCTCCTCCCTCACTGGTGACGATTCCCTGCGCCGCCGCCCCATGCGGCGGGTGGCGGGGCCGCTGGCCACCATGGGTGCCGACGTGCGCCTCAATCAGGGGGAATACCTGCCCGCCGTCATCGAGGGGCAACCGCTCAAGGGTATCGACTACGCCTCTCCGGTGGCATCGGCACAGATCAAAACCTGCCTGCTGCTGGCCGGAATTACCGCCCGCGGCACCACCCGGGTGACGGAGCCGTCCCTGTCCCGCGATCACACGGAGCGCATGCTGCCCGCCTTCGGGGTGGAACTGACCCGCGACGGCCTGAGCGTGGCGGTGGAAGGGGGACAGTCCCTCACCCCCGCCGACGTGGTGGTGCCCGGCGATATTTCCAGTGCCGCATTCCCGATCGTGGCCGCCACCCTGGTGCCAGGATCGGAGATCACCCTCACCAACGTTGG